>NZ_JBHUDG010000004.1:0-326001 GCF_042678145.1 Pseudopedobacter beijingensis
AAAGGTAATAGCAAAAGATCCGTTAAATAATGATGTAGAAGATAAATCAGGAACGGCGACAACCAATGATGATCCAACAGAAACTCCTGTTGTACAAACCAGTAAAATTACGTTGGTGAAAACGGCAAGTGTTGCGCCAACAGGAGGTTTTAAACTGGGCGATGTTATAACCTATACTTTTAAGGTTAAAAATGAAGGTACCGTCACGTTAAGTAATGTTTCTTTAACAGATGATATTGTGGGAATCACTCCTGTGTTTGTCGCAGCCNCCCCAATGAAGAATGGACCTATACCGCAACCTATACCATTCAGCAGACAGATGTAGACGCAGGCAAGGCAGTAAACACGGCAAAGGTAATAGCAAAAGATCCGTTGAATAATGATGTAGAAGATAAATCAGGAACAGCAACAACCAATGATGATCCAACAGAAACCCCTGTTGTACAAACCAGTAAAATTACGTTGGTGAAAACGGCAAGTGCTGCGCCAGCAGGAGGTTTTAAAGTAGGTGATGTCATAACTTATACATTTAAACTAAAAAATGAGGGGACTGTAACGTTAAAAACTATTGACCTGACCGACAATATGGCGGGGTTAAGTTCAGTTGTTCGTACAGTGGGTACTGGTACAGATTTAGTTCCGGGCGGCGAATGGACTTATACAGCGACTTATACTATAAAACAAGCGGATTTAGTTGCGGGAAAAGTGGTGAACACAGCTAAGGTGATCGCTAAAAACCCATCCAATAATAATGTGGAAGATACATCAGGAACAGCTACTACCAATGATGATCCAACAGAAATAGTTGTATCTCCGAATGTTCCTGTAGCCAATGACGATTCTGCCACCACAGATTTTAATAAAGAAGTTAAAATTAATATAGTAGCTAACGACCAACCTGATGGTTCTCCATTTGATTTAACAAGTGTTGAGATTGTTACTTTGCCTGCAGGCGGAACCGTAGTAGTTAATAGCGATGGAACGGTAACCTATAAACCAAATAGTGGCTTTACAGGTACAGATACATTCACCTATCGTGTTAAAGACCAGAATGGTAATTATACCAATATAGCTACAGTAACCATAACTGTTACCGGTTTCCGTATTCCCAATGTCTTTACTCCAAATGGAGATGGTAAAAACGACACCTTCGTAGTTGTAGGTTTAGGAGATTATGACAGTGCCGAACTGATTGTATTTAACCGTTGGGGAAATGAAGTATTTAAGGACGTTGACTATAAAAATACCTGGGATGGCGGAGGCCTTAATGAAGGAACCTACTACTATATTCTCAAATTGAGAAAGGTAGGGAAAGATGACGTTGTTAAAAAAGGTTGGGTATTGATAAAGAGATAGAAATGTACAGAAGCAGATTATCGGTTATTCTAATAAATCAGAATATGGACAAGCATAATATAAAAAAGATACTACTTGCACTTGGATTGGTGATGACGATGTTGTCGCCAGCCAAAGCGCAGCAGAATATACAGTTTACACAGTATATGTTTAATTCGCTAAGTGTAAACCCCGCTTATGCAGGATATAAAGAAGAGTGGTTTGCTCAAACGGCACTTCGCAATCAGTGGGTAGGTATAGATGGAGCGCCCAAAACAGGTCAACTTTCTGTAGACGGAGTAGTTGATCCGTATCGTAAAAATTTGGGAGTGGGAGTACAGGTAAGTGCAGATAAATTGGCCTCTCAGACGGCAACATCGGCTTATGCAAATCTTGCGTATCGTTTAAGATTAAACAGTGAAGATACACAGCGTTTAAGTTTTGGGATTGGAGCAGGGGTTACACAGTATGGACTTGACGGAACATTATTAACACCTATTGATGATTTAGATAATGCACTGCCATTAGGGAAAATAGGAAACTTTATTCCCGATGTAAGACTTGGTGTTTACTATTATAATCCAACATGGTATATCGGGGCTTCTATGATGGACCTTTTATCAGGAGATAAATCCAATAGCCTTTTCAGATGGGAAGACGGAACAGCAACAAATATTAAACGTAAAAGACATCTTTACCTGATTACCGGTTTCTTATGTAACCTTTCGGATCAGATCAGGTTGCGTCCGGGGTTGTTACTGAAAGAAGAGTTTAAAGGACCAACAACTACAGATGTTAATGCCATGTTTATTTTTAATGATAAATTTTGGTTAGGAGGATCTTACAGAACCAGTTTAGATTTATGGAAAAAAGATTATGATAAAAATCAGGACTTGTCACAAGCAACTGCTATGGCTGCTATAGCGCAGTTTTATGTGACAGAGAAATTAAGGGTAGGTTATTCATACGACTATATGCTTAACGGGTTAAGAGGCCATCAAAATGGGTCACATGAAATTACGATTGGTTATACTTTTTCTAAAGGTGCCAACAGAATCATAAATCCACGTTATTTCTAATCCAGGGTATGTTAAAAATTGAAAAAATGAAAGTGAAAAATATATCAATAACTTTTCTGATCGCATCTATACTAACCGCTGGTACCACACTTTTTGCCCAGGAACAATTAGGACTGCGAGAAAAAGCTAACAAGCTTTATAAAGAATATAATTATGCTTCTGCAGCTATAATCTATCAAAAGTTGGCAGATAAAAATAAACCAAAATTGACTGACCTGGAAAGACTGGCAGATTGTTATCATAAAATGAATGATTATGAAGCTGCAGAAACATGGTACTCCAGAGTGGTTCAGGATCCGAAAAGTGCAACCGAGAATCTTCTGGATTATGGTTCAGTATTAAAAAATAATGGACGTTATGCCGAAGCTAAAGCCATATTGAAAGAGTACGCATCTAAGACCGGAAATACAAAGAGTGTTGCCAATGAAATTGCGGGGTGTGATTCTGCCATTGTTTGGATGGCTAATCCTACCAGGCATCAGATAAAAAATGAGACAGAAATAAATACGTCCCGGGCCGAATTTGGTGTTTTTGCACATAAAGATGGCGTTTATTATGCGGCGCAACCAGACGAAGCTCTTTTGCGTTCTATAGATGGACGTACCGGCAATAGTTTCTTGCGTATATATTCTGCAAAACGTAATGCTAATAATACATTAAATACTCCTTTGTTTGACCATAATCAGGTATTTAACAGAGAGCCCTTACACGTGGGACCTATTACAGGGAATAAAGCAGGAACTGTTTATTACATTACCCGCACCTATTCAGGAAAGAAAAGGGCACAGACACAAGAAGAAGGTAAGAAATATAAAACCAGTAATCTGGAACTTTATATCTATATCCATAATGGAAATGGCTGGGATGTGCAACCATTTAAGTATAATAAAGTCAAAGAATTTTCAGTAGGTCATGCGGCGTTAAGCCCGGACGAAAAGACATTATATTTTGTTTCTGATATGCCGGGAGGTTTAGGCGGAACGGATATTTGGTATTGTGAGCAGCAAACAGACGGCAGCTGGGGAGAGCCTAAAAATGCAGGATCACAAATTAATACAGAGGGGGACGAAATGTTTCCTGTGGTAGCAACAGACGGAACATTTTATTACTCTACAAACGGGTTGCCGGGAATGGGAGGATTGGATGTTTTTACAGCTAAAGGCGAAAAAGGTAAATGGGCATCGGTTAGGAATATGAGGTATCCGGTAAACTCGGCAAATGACGATTTTTCGTATGTACTTATTGGAGATAATGGAATGGGGTATTTATCCTCTAACAGGAAAGGAGGAGCGGGAGATGATGATATTTATTCGTTCAGTATTATCAAATCAAAAATAATTTTAGCATTACAGGGAACAGTATACAACAAGAAAACTTCAGAAGAATTAGCTATGGCAGCTGTTAGTTTAATTTCAGGAAACAACGAGCTTAAAGCTAAGAAATCAAGTAAAGATGACGGAACTTTTTACTTTGAACTTGCGCCAGATACAGATTATACTGTATTGGGGCAAAAAGAAAAGTTTTATGCAGATTCTGTTATGATAAGTACCAAAGGGATTACAGGTTCTGATACCCTGAAAATTACGTTAAGATTAGATCCGCTATTGGAAAAAGGAAAAACCATTAGGTTAGAAAATATCCATTATGATTTTGATAAAGACAATATCCGTGCTGATGCAGCTAAAATTCTGAATGAGTTGGTTCGCACTTTAAGAGATAACCCTACTTTAAAAATTGAATTGGCATCACATACAGATAGTAGAGGAAGCGATGCTTACAATCAGGATTTGTCTCAAAGAAGAGCACAATCAGCGGTTAATTATATAGTGAGCAGGGGCATTGCCAGAGAAAGATTGGTGGCTAAAGGTTATGGCGAAACCCGTTTGTTAAATCGTTGTGCAAACGGAGTGCCTTGTTCTGTTGCCGAGCATCAGGAGAACAGACGCACAGAATTTACTATACTTGAATTTTAAAAAATAAACCTCCTATTTTAACTATATAAGTCATGATTGCTACAGGTTATTCATTAAGTATAGCGGTTATAATAGGAGGCTTAATACTATTCATAATAATAGGTTTGTTAGGAGGATGGGGGGAAAGATTAGATTTCCTATTCTCCTATCTAAAGCAAAATAGCTCTCTTGAGTCTGAATCTGATATGCCAAATGAAGAATTGGAAATTGCATTGGAAGCAAGGGTGGGAAGCTGGGAGATTTATTTACCCACAGGGGCAACGGAATGGACAGAGGAAGTATTTTATATTGTTAATGAACAAAATCAGGTAGACCTAAAAGAACTTATTGGTTTTTATGTGCCCTTTTCTGCCCGCTTGTTTAAAGAACATTATTTAAGTGTGATTGAAACGGGTAAACCAGTAGATATAGATTTGAAGATCTATGATCCAAAAACAGACCGCGAGAAATGGAAAAGAAAAAGAACTTATCCTATAAAAGATCAGAATGGCAAAGTAATTGGCATAAAAGGAGCTCTTCGTAAAATCTCTGAAAAGTAGTTGTACTCAATCAGTAAAACTACTTTTTATCAGAATGGCCCAGTGATTTTTCCGGATTTACAATATCTCTTACCAATTGTTTAAGCTCCTTTATTTCCGGAAAGCGTCCTTCTCTTTTACGGTCAAAAACAATGTTGTCATCAATACTAATGGTGTATCTGCCATTTATTTGGCTTGGCACCAACATAACACTATGGATATCGTCTGTAAAAGTGTTTAACAGTTCTTGCGCCATATAAGCGGCTCTTAACATCCATCCACATTTAGGGCAATATTCTATTTGTATAGCTGGTTTCATTATCTCAAAATTACTTTTAATTCGAAGGATTAGAAAAAATATTGAAAGAATAGATTTTATCAGCAGAAAATTACTCAGATTTGTAGACATGAGTAAAATTCATCCTGTTTTATATGTAATAGGAGCCGGCCCCGGTGATCCCGAATTAATAACCGTAAAGGCACAAAAGGCTTTACAAAAAGCCGATGCTATTTTATATGATAATTTGGCAAGTAAAGAGCTTTTGAATATTGCATCAGAAAGCTGTGAGAAAATATACGTAGGAAAAAAACCTTATGGGGAATATACCCCTCAGGAAGAAATTCTGACTTTGATCAAAACAAAAGCCTTTGAAAAAGGAAATGTTGTTCGTTTAAAAGGTGGCGATCCATTTATTTTTGGACGTGGATTTGAAGAAATCCTGTATGCAAGAGAACAAGGAATAGAAACACATTTTATTCCTGGCATAAGTTCTATGCAGGCTTTAGGATTTGAAGATATTCCTCTTACCCATCGTTCTGTAAGTGAAAGTATTTGGGTAGTAACCGGCACTAAAAAAGACGGTGCTTTATCTGATGATCTTAAACTGGCCATGCAGAGCAAAGCAACGGTTATTATTTATATGGGAATGAAAAAAGCGGTTCAGATTGCAGAAACGTATATTGCAGAAGGCAGAGGAGATACTGCTGTAGCCGTAGTGCAAAATGCGTCTTTACCACATAAAAAATCGGTAAAAGGAGCAGTCAAAGATTTGGTGAAGCTTATAGAAGATAACCAGCTTACTCATCCCGCATTAATTGTGATTGGAAAGGTTGTAGCCTTAGGCCTTTAATTTTTTAGGGAAAATTAATCTTGTATCAAAGCCTGGGGATTGGGAATAAAGTTTAAAAACTTTTCAAAATTGTTTTTGTAAGCATCTTCGTTCAGTTTGTAAAAGAAAGCTCCTTTTTTGGAGTTGAGTTTATCCTTTTCCTGTAGTTTAATAAGTAAACCTGTAGACATTAGTTTTCTGCTGAAATTACGCTTGTCCAGTTCAGAGTCGTATACTTTTTCGTAAAGAGTCTGTATCTGAGGAATGGTGAATTTACTTGGTAACAATTCAAATAATATAGGGTGCAATGCCGCTTTATAGCGTAGCTTTTCCAAAGCAATCTCTATCATTTTGGTATGGTCGAATATTAAATCAGGAATTTCCTTAATATCAATCCATTCCGCGTGGTATAAATCAGAAATCTGGGTTTGATATTTATTAATATCAATAAAAGCATAGTAACCAATACTGATAGTACGTTCAATAGGGTCGCGTCCAACATCTCCAAAAACCTCAGTTTGCTCCATGTAAATGTTTTCTAAGCCGGTAAGCTCAAATAAAACTCTTGTAGCAGCTTCAGATGGAGTTTCTTCAGGCTGTACAAAACCACCCATTACACTCCATTTATCTTTCTCTGGTTCAAAACCTCTTTTAATCAACAGGACCTTTAAATGTTCACCATCAAAACCAAAAATAGTACAATCTACGGCAACTAAGATGCGGGTTTGCTTAGAATATTTTCTCATTATACGTGAAGTGCCAAATAATACGTTAAAAATAAAAGTAGCTTTTTGTTTTTAAAAAGTTATGTGCAAATTAAAATCAAAAATCACGAAAAACCTCAAATTAAGTGTTTTTAATACGTTTAATTGTCGTGTATTTGTTTTACATTTAGATTTTGTTTGTAAAAAGTTGCTTAATACCAAACCAAATATATCATCATGAAGAAACTATTTTTGAATTTGTTTACTGCAGTGATTATTCTTTCAGCTGCATCTTGTAACAATAACCAGAAAAAATCACAAACAACAGACTCCACTCAAACCCATGCAGGGATTGTAGAGCTTGACGAAGCAAGCTTTGAATCTACCATAGAAGGTAAGAAAGTGGGGTTGTACACCTTGAAAAATAAAAATAACATGTCGGTATCCATAACCAATTATGGCGGACGGATAATTAGTATAGTGGTACCTAATAAAGAAGGTGGATTTACTGATGTGTCTTTGGGATACGATAAATTGGAAGAATATGCTAAAACCGGAGATGGTTTTTTCGGTGCATTAATTGGACGTTACGGAAACAGAATAGGGAAGTCTATGTTTGTTTTAGACGGAAAAACTTACCAGTTAGAAGCTAACGATGGAAATAATAGCTTACATGGTGGCGTAAATGGTTTTTATGCTAAAGTTTGGGATGTAGATCAGGTGACTGAAAATGCTATAACATTAACTTATCTTTCTCAAGATGGTGAAGCGGGATATCCCGGTAACCTGAAAACAAAAGTAGTGTATTCTCTGGAAGATGATAATTCGCTGAAAATAGTTTACGAGGCAACTACCGATAAAAATACGGTTGTAAATCTAACAAATCACGCTTATTTCAATCTTAATGGAGAAGGAGATTCAACTATTCTTGATCATGAACTGACTATACAGGCGGATAAAATTACTCCGGTAAATGAAACTTTAATTCCTACCGGAGAATTGATGGATGTAGCAGGTACTCCTTTCGATTTTAATAAACCAACTTTGATTGGCGAAAGAATAGATCAGGACAATCAACAATTGAAATACGGAAAAGGATACGACCACAACTGGGTATTGAAAAAGGAAAAAGGATTGCAGACCGTTGCATCTGTTTATGCACCAAAAACGGGAATCCAGATGGATGTGATTACCGAGGAGCCTGGTCTGCAGTTTTATAGTGGTAATTTCCTGACAGGGAAAGAGCACAATGCTAAAGGAAAAAAAGCTTATCCGTTACGTTCTGCATTTTGTTTAGAAACGCAACATTTTCCAGATTCACCTAACCATCCGGACTTTCCGTCAACAGAGTTAAAGCCAGGTGAAACCTATAAAACCACAACCGTTTATAAGTTTTCGGTAAAATAAAAACCAGAAATATCAAAAGCCAATGTAAAACGTTTATTACTTTTATATTGGCTTTTGTTGTTAAAATAAGTTTGTAATGAGAGATCTTAATAGTGTCAGAAACTTTTTTGTTCCGCTAGATTATAAAGATAGTTGTCACTTTATAGTGCTGGAAAATAAAGCTCGTACGCAAATAGGTATTAGCGATTATGGTGCAAGAATTACACATTTTGTTGTAAATACAGAAGAGGATCCGGTAGATATTGTACTAGGGTTTGATAAACTGGAAGATTATTTCAACGCTAAGGAAAAATATCATGGAGTAAGTGTTGGACCTTACGCTAATAGAATAGCGAATGGGAAATTCAATCTTAATGGAAAAGAATATACTTTAATCCAGAATAACGGAACAAACTGTTTACATGGAGGAAACATTGGTTTTCATAATAGGTTCTGGAATGTGGAAGAGCAAACTAAAAACGCTGTTACTTTAAGTTTGCTAACCGAAGAGGGAGAAGAAGGATTTCCTGGTGGACTGACTGTAAAAGTGAAATATACGTTAGGCGAGGACAACGATCTGACTATCGAATATTTTGCGGAGAGTAAATATGATACACCGCTAAATTTAACCAACCATGCTTACTTTAATCTAAATGGTGCCGAAAAAAATAATATTACGGATCATCTTATAAAAATAAATGCTCACAAATTTGCCGTGGTTGATGGCGATTGTATCCCAACCGGAGAGCTTAGAGAGGTAAGTAAAACACCATTTGATTTTAGAGAAGAGAAAGCTATATCCAGAGATATTAATGCAGAAGATGAACAGTTGACCATAGGGAAAGGTTACGATCATTCTTTTCATTTTAAAGATGATAATAATGCCGATTTAATTTTTGTAGCATCGGCAAAAGGAGATATTTCTGGTATTGCATTAGAGGTTTATACTACTGAACCAGCCATGCAGTTTTATACAGGTAATTATCTGGGAAGTGGAGATGTAGGTAAAGGAAAAGTAACTTATAAAGACAGAAGCGGTTTCTGCTTTGAGACCCAACATCATCCGGATTCACCTAACAGATTGGAATTTCCTTCAACGATATTAAAAGCAGGAGATAAATTCTATTCGAAAACTATCTATAAGGTGGTATTGAGATGATTTGAAAAGATGAAGAGCGTGTCCGAAATTTACTGATTGAGATCATGAGTGTTACTTAGGCGAACATTTCGATCTTGCTACCATTGACGTTATTTACAAAAATCTCACAATCAAGCATTTTGGTTCTTACCTCTCCGGCCTCTTGACCGGCCAGGTCAAGTTCCTTTTATTCATGGTTTTTATTTGTTTTTTAAAAAGTATTCATGAATGCTTCGCATGTTCCCTCAAAAAGGAACCAAAAACTCTCCGCTATGCCCAATTCTTTGAAAGATTCTACTTAGGCTTAACCTCTGCCAACCGAATTGTGCTGATGCGGAATTTAAGCAGAACGGTTGAACCTGCTTTAGCTTGATTACCGAAATACAATTCAAAAGTCATTTTATATTGATTTATATTACAATATATTCAGCCTCAATGTGACAACTCCAACTTTTGGGATATTTACTTCATCTTTTCTAATACCATACTTTTTATAAATGATAACCCTGGCTATGCATTTCAGTAGCCAGCAAACGGTTATATTTTTCCGGGTCTAAAGGATAATCCCAACATCCTAAATTATGGTGTATTTTTCCTCCAAAACCAGTTTTAAACTTGTATAAGCCGTATAATGGATGCGAAATATCTGCTTTAGGCGCAACGCCGAAAAAATCATATTCTGTACATCCTTTACTTCTGGCTAAATTAATAGCTTCCCATTGTAAAGCGTAAGTAGCCATTAAATTACGGTTAGCAGAAGAAGATGCGCCGTAAAGATAAGTGCCTCTATTTCCGGAAATTACCAGAAACATCGCGGCAAGGGGCAGACCATCGTATTCTGCAATCAACAATTCTACATCAGCGGGTGAGCTGGTGTCTTCAGCTCGAGCATTCAGTACGCTTCTGAAATATTCTATACCGTTAATAGTTATTTTGTTTCTTACCGCTGTATCCTGGTAAAGTGCGTACCAGATATCCAGTTTGTCCAAACCAGCCCTTTGGATAGTTACTCCTTTTCTAAAAGAAAGGTTAATGTTGTATCTGGTTTTGGGTTTCATAGAACCTAACAAATTTGTATTGTCAGATTTCAAGTCAAGAAATATCGTGTTTGAAGGTAAAATATCAGAATTTGCCTTTCTCAGGTTCCAGTTGTTAGTGTCAAAGTTTAACCTGAATTCCTGGTACTTTTTTTCGGGTGGACCTATCCATTGTCCATGTTCGTCAAAATGATCCTCTTCTTTTGCCCAATGCGATCTCCAGGCAAGATCGTAACGGATAAGTATACAGCCTTTAGGTAAATGAGAGCGTAAAATTTCAGAGAGCTCTTCTAAAAACTTCCCTTGATTTTCTTCGTATGGTTCAATTTCAGGACCATAAGGTAAATAAGCAATATAATCTGTTTTATTGATGGGTTGTATCAGTATTAAAAAATCACCATTGGTATAAGTGTATCTTTTAGTTTCATCAAAAATAAAGCTGTTTTCGGTTTTAAACTCAAAAGCTTTGGACGTAAAGCCTTGTTGCTTTTTTACTTCAGACCAAAAAGCTGTTTGCTGAATGACAGAAGTACTGTAAACCTCTTTCAGATCCTTTTGTGTTAATACTAAACTCATCACTCTAAAATTTGGGGCAAATAAAGCCATTAAAAAACTATTTGTCCAGTAGGGGCGTCAGGAAGTAAATGAAATTTTACCTTTTGTCAGAAAACCACAGATATATGACGGAATTATGATGAATACAATGGGGCGCTGTTTATAAAATCCTTATCAAATTTTATTGTTAATCTTCAGTTTACACATCGTTGTATTTTACTGTTTAATTTTGGTTAGCAGATAATTTTGCTCATTAATAATATTATCAATAATTTGAACCAAAGTTTTACCGATAGCAAATAGTTTATGAGCACAGTAAATATTCCTCGTTTAGACCTTTCAAAATACATACAAGGCACTCCTGAAGAGAAGACACAGTTTTCTAATGATATAGGGAAAGCTTTTAATGAAACCGGTTTTGTAACCATTACCAATCATGGTTTAAGTGCGCAGTTAATAGAACAACTGTACAAACAGGTTAAGGCATTTTTTGATTTACCGGAGGAAACTAAACTGAAATACCAGAAAGTAGAGTTGGCGGGGCAGCGTGGTTACACGACTAAAGGAAGAGAGAAAGCAAAAGATGCTAAAACACCGGACTTGAAGGAGTTTTGGCAGACTGGTCAGTATTTAGAAGGTGAAGATAATATAGACAAAGCTAATTATCCGGATAATTTGATGGTGGAAGAGATCTCCGATTTCAATGATATAACCAAAGAGACTTATAAAAAACTGGAAAAAGCGGGAAAACATATTCTAAATGCTATTGCTGTTTATTTGAACTTACCAGAAAATTATTTTGAAGATAAAGTACACAATGGAAACTCCATTTTAAGGGCCATACATTATTTCCCTATTTTAAACCCCGACAGTTTACCTGCAGATGCAGTTAGGGCGGGTGCACATGAAGATATCAATCTGATTACGTTATTGATTGGAGCGAGTGCCGATGGATTGGAAGTTTTAACAAGAGAAGGGAATTGGTTTCCTATTAAGGCGCAGGGGGAAGATATTGTGGTAAATGTAGGAGATATGTTGCAAAGGCTAACTAATAACAAGTTGAAATCTACCACACACCGGGTTGTAAATCCACCAAGAGAATTGATGAAAACTTCCAGATACTCAGTGCCATTTTTTCTGCATCCAAAAGCAAATATGGACTTAACATGTTTAAATTCATGTGTGGATGAGCAACACCCTAAACTTTATGAAAGTATTACTGCAGGAGAGTATTTAGACGAACGATTAAGAGAAATAGGTTTAAAAATGTAGACTTAATATCAAGATATCAATGTGTAGTATTGGGTGATTGTAGCGAAAGATGTATTCAGGAAAGATAAATAAATTACTTTTCTTCGTTAAGAGCCTTTTCTATCTGTTCGTAAATCTCAATTAACCTTTTGTAATTTGAATTTTGTTTATGGAATAAAAACGAGGTGTGGATTTTTTGTACTTCTAATTTGTTAATGTGGATAGTTATAGTGTTATCTATCTTTACAATTACCTCTCTATATTTTGAATTTTTGTACCATCTGTCAAAAACTTTATACCTTGTTAGTGCTTTATTGTGATCATCAGAACAAACATAAATTAGAGAATTTTCAATTTTATGAAAGAATTGTTCAATAATATATTCAATTGTTTTTGAGACTTTGGCGTCATAAGGCTCAAGATTATTACTTGCTTTTTCAATAATCAATTGGAAGATATTGGGGATTTTTTCACCGGAAATGGTTGAAAATGTTTCGTCAACAATAAAAGCAACTCTATATAAAATGTTGTTTTTAGTTACGAATTATAGGTGTTGGTTATATCATCGAAGACGAAGTTATAATGGTTTTGCAAATTTAATACCTTTCTCAGTTAATGTTTGGATAGAGGTTTTTCCCTTGATGTATGAGCGCACAATTTCCTTGTCAGCAGCCATTTTAGATACTGATTTTATAATTGTTTCTTTTTTTATATCTTGCTTTTGCATAGCATTCAAAGATACTAATTATTTTTTATTGAGAGGAAACCGTCGGTTAAGGTGAATATACTGGAAGATATTGATAATAATAAAGAAATGAGTTTGTGCTTTTTAAAATATAGCAGCTTGTCAATATTGAATCAAGATTTCATCTCATTCATGATTGCGGAGTATAGTTCTCCGGCCTTTTGACTGCCAATAACATATACCAATCCACCCCTGTCGGTAAGTTTTACAGCGTCTTTTCCACCTGCGTAAAATCTAATAGTACCTTTTTTGTGGAGATTATAAACAGGGTTATTGATGAAAAAAGAACTGTATTCGGTTTTTTCTACTTTCACTACACTATTTAGGTCTATTTTAACCAGTCTGGTAGTCCATAAACCATCCAGTAGCACAGCTTTGTTTTTTACAACTGTTCTGAAATGTAATATAAATAGCATAATTACACTGGCAAGTAAAATAGCACAGCCAACCAATAGTAAAAGTTCGCCGTTCATGTCCTTGTTTTCGGTCCAGTAGTAAGCAATAAAACAGAAAAAGGCCATTACTAAACGTATGCTTATAAAGATATAATCTCTACCCAGATATTGTTTTTCGTGAAAAGTATATTCCTCTGTCATGCTCTTTCGCTTTTGATTTCGAAGGTAGTTATTTTTTTAGTATCATTTTCAATTTTAAAGCGGTTATCTGAACGGTATCCCGCAATCCAGATAATTTTATCATCTCCGTTAATCAGAATAGGGATACTCCCTTTTAAAGACAAAGGAACTTTTTCCTGAATAAAGAAATCGCTGATTTTCTTCATGCCTTTCATCCCGAAAGGGGTAAACTTATCGCCTTCTTTCCAATATCTTATTTTTAGAGGGAATATTAATTTATGAGTAGGAACATAGCATTTGTGCTGATTACTAAAATCTATTTCATCCACATGTTGTTGGATGACCCTCAGAGTATGATGATCAAATAAAATCAGGTCTTCTGTTTGGCCAAACTCCAATTGCTTGTGGTGATCCTGTGGGGTGATAGGATAAAGAAAAATATAATCTCGGTCTATCTGTATCTCAAATTTTTCTGAACGGAATATTTTTCCAGGTATCCCTTCCAACGCATTAATTAAATCAGATACCGTTGCTTTGTTAAAACCATAAGAAAATAGCAATTCCGATAATACAAACGATTTAGATCTTAGCTTTCTGATTTTTGCAATTTCTATTTTAAATCCACTGACAGAAGATTCTATCAGATAATGTCTGTAGTCTTCTATTTCCTGGTTGATAAATTGTTCCAACGCAGAGAAATATTCTATGTTTTTCTGAAACGTTTCTTCCAATGACGGGTTTATCTCCCGCATTTCGGGAATAATATTCAAGCGGATTTTGTTTCTTGCATATTTTGCAGAGGCATTAGAGCTGTCTTCCACAAAGTTGTAAGATTGAGATGTTATAATATCTTCAATGTTTTCTCGGGTAAAACACATTAAAGGCCTGATGATATTTTCCCTGCTATTTTTAATGCCATGTAAGCCTGCTATACCGGTACCTCTGATAAGATTCAGAATAACAGTTTCCATAGCATCGTTCTGATGTTGGGCAACAGCTACTTTTTCGTACCGAAATTCCTGACATAAGTCATCGAAAAAATCATAACGAAGATCTCTTGCCGCCATCTGAATACTTATTTTATGCTCGTTAGCATAAGCTTCGGTATCAAAATGGATAATATGGATAGGTACATTGAGCAATAAGGCAAGGTTTTTTACAAATTGTTCATCTCTGTTAGACTCAGCTGCCCTGAGGTGGAAGTTGCAATGGGCAATAGCAAAATTAAATCCAGCCAGTTTAAACAAGTGTGCCATCACTACAGAATCTTTTCCGCCACTAACGGCAAGCAAAATAGTCGCATCTTTGTTAAATAACTCGTATTTATCAATATAATTTTTGAAAGTTTGCAATTGTGATAACATCAGTCAAAATTAAACGTTTAAAATCGTTCCAAAAAACTAATTTTGCAGCGTGAAGAAGTATTTCGTTTTTATTGCTTTCTTGATGATCTCTGTCGGTGTATTCGGGCAGAAGATAACACGTGTAGAACTGTTGCAGTCCGAGTCTTTTGTGGGAATGAAAAGAAACGGGGAAAATGCAAATAAAGTTATTAAACCTGTTTTTCAACAAGATAATTCTACGCTTACCTGCGATAGTGCATATTTCTATATCGAGAAAAACAGTTTTGATGCGTTCGGACATGTTCATATTAACCAGGCAGATACGATAAATATTTTTTCAGACCTGCTTAATTATAATGGAAATACAAAAATCGCTATTTTAACCAATAACGTGAGAATGGTAGATCGTACCTCGGTTTTAACTACCAACAACCTGGTTTATAACATGGCTTCTAAAGTTGGCGAATATAAAAATGGAGGTAAAATTGTTAACGGAGCCAATACACTTACCAGTAAAAGCGGGTTTTATTTTTCTAATTCCAGCGATGCCTATTTTAGGTATGATGTAAGAGTGAAAACCCCCGAAGTGCTAATTTTATCAGATACTTTAAGATATAATTCTGTTAGTAAGATAGCCTATTTCTATGGTCCCACTAATATTTATAGTAAAGACGATACTTTATATACCGAGAACGGAACTTATAATACAGCAACAGATCAGGCTGCTTTTGGTAAAAACAATCTGTACAGGCAAAACACCAAAACCTTAACCGGAGATAGTCTTTTTTACGATAGGGTTGCAGGTTATGGAAAAGCGGTAAAGAACATTATATTTAGAGATACTGCGCAAAAAGTAGAGTTGCATGGCGATTTAGGGTACTATCTGAAAAAGGATGAAAGTATAGAAGTTACCAAAAATGCCTATGTAGTTTTTGAAACAGAAAAAGATTCGCTTTCAAAAGACAGTACCTATTTAGCTGCGGATACGCTCTACAGTAGTGTCACCACCAAAGGAGAGTTGTATAAGTTGAGGGAAAAGCGAAATGCGGCAAATATAACTCCACCTCCCTTAGAAAAAGAATTGGTAGATTCTTTAAAGAAAGACGTAGGTGAAGTGCAGGATAGTCTTTCTTTCAAAAAGGACAGCCTTAACCAACAAAATACACTCGCAACAGATTCTTTAAAACAAAATCTATCAGCAGATTCTGTACAAATGAGTACAGATAGTTTATCAACAGTTATTGCTAAGGAAAAACCTCCCGCAGAACTCTCGAAGAAAGAACAACGAAAGTTGAAGAAATCTGCGAAGAAAAAAGAAAAACAACTAGCCGTAACTGCCGTTGCAGGTAAAAACGAAACAGAAAAGGAAAAAATACCGAAGAAGGTTCCTCCCGGTTTGGCAGATTCTTTAGAGATTGCCGCGTTGAACAGAAAGCTATTTGTGTCCGACAGTTTAAGAAAAGACAGTATCCAGTTGCTAAGAGCCGATACAGCAAAAGTACGGGTAATTAGTGCGTGGAGAAATGTTAAAGTATTTAAAAGTGATTTACAGTCCAAATCAGATTCTGCCTTTTTTAGTTACGGAGATTCGACATTAAGGCTTTATAAAGCTCCAATAGTTTGGTCGCAGGGAAGCCAGATAGTGGCCGATACCATGTATATGCAAATGGTTAAAGGGAAAATGGATAACATGGATATGATTAGGAATGCCATTGTGGTAAGTACAAATAAAGATTCCGTTAACTTTAATCAGGTAGCAGGGAAGAATATGAAAGGGTATTTTGTGAACGAGAAGCTGGATAGGATTTTTGTAGATGGAAATGCTGAAAGTATTTATTTTCCGGAAGATACTACCAATCAGGGTATGATAAGAACTCTGGCTGCCAGAATGCGTATAAATTTCAGTAATGATAGTTTAATGAGTATCCTATTTTTACGAAAGCCGGAGATGACATATTATCCTATTGGACAACTGACAGAAGAACTTAAAACATTACCGAATTTTAGCTGGAAACCCAAAGAGCGACCTCGGTCTAAAGAAGAGCTTATAGCAAAACCGAAGGCTGTTGTTAATAATAAGAATAAAACTCCGGTGAAAACAAAAGAGAAACCTCAGCCTAAAGCGGCTCCAAAACCTCAACTAACTGTACCAAAGAAAGAGACTGATTCCGGGAAAAGTAATGAGGGGTAGTAGCTTACATTAAGGTGGGGTAGAACAAGTTGTTATAATAACAGGTATATGAGTTGATTATCTGTTTTTATACACTAAGCTACTATTTTATTTAGTTGTCATATTCATACATGTTCAACACATCTCAAAGGCATCTCATACACATCTATAAAGCATCTCACTCCGTTGGTAGTTTTGCTTTTTAGAGAAAAACAGCTTGTAAACGTGTAATAAGGCAGATAATAAGACTTTAGTGGGCTTAGATTAAACTGATTTTAGAGGTTGTTTGGTCTTAGACTGAAAGTACTTCTGCTGCCAGAATAATACACTAAGGTTGAAGGGGGCGGGAGCAGTTTTATTCAAAGTAATTGCAGAAGAAAGGGTATAAGGTGATTTTTGGAAAAGTGTCTTATCCCGTATTTTTTGCCCTGTTTGGTTTTTGAGAGAGATTGGTTGTATAAGAAGAATAAATTAAGAGACGTTTCTATACAAAAAGAGCTGTCTAAAAAGTTTACTGTCATTTTTAGCTAACCGAAGTATGGCAATGACAATGTTTTTACTTTTTAGACAGCTTGTCTTTTATAATTTATTCCAACAAATTCTTATTGGTTATTTGGAGCGAATTCTACTTTTTTCTCCAAACCAGAAATACTTCCTTCTAATTTATGAATGTCTTTCTGAAGAGACTTAATTTTGTTGTTTGATTTACCCAACTTAGTATTCAATTTATTAGCACTTCTAGCACTGCTGGCAGCTTTTTTTGAAGCTTTATTTGCCTTAGAAGCCAACTTAGGATCTCCGGGATTCGATTTTAATTTGTCTGATAAAGATTTCGCATCCTTAGCGGCCTTAGCAGATTTTTCGTTAGCTTTTCTTACCTGTGCATCGAACTTTGATGCATTTTGGGTTTCTTTTTCCAACTTCAATTTCAAGTCATTCAACTTAGTAGTTTGTTGTAATAACGATTTTCTGTCTTCCAGTTTTTGTATTTCCGGATTTTTCGTTTTAGGTGAGCATGCTCCAACCATAAACGCAAGAACTAAGTAGCCTAAATATTTCTTCATAGTGTTAAAATTTGTTTTTGTTAAACGATTAATCTGTTTTGTTGTTTTGTTTTTCTATTGCTTTATATATGACATCCTGTATTCTCGAACGTGTATTTAATTCTAAAATCTTATTTGTTACCTTAGGATAAACCCGGTTAGATAAAAAAATATAAATCAATTCACGAGCCGGATCTATCCATAAACACGTTCCTGTATATCCTGTATGTCCATAAGTCTGCGAAGATGCAAATTCTGAAGGATATTTCTTTGTTTTATCTTGATCCCACCTGTCAAAACCCAACCCTCTGCGACTAATGTCAGACTGCTTTGACGTAAATAGCTCAACAGTTTGGGGTTTAAAATATACAACATCACCATAGCTGCCTTTGTTTAACAGCATCTGGCTTATAGTAGCTAAATCCGTTGCATCAGAGAAAAGTCCCGCATGCCCGGCAACTCCACCCGCCATTGCTGCTCCCTGGTCGTGTACGTAGCCCCAAACCAAAATGTTTCTGAAATATCCATCTAATTCAGTAGGTACAATTCTTTTCTTTTCAAACTTATTGCGTGGATTAAAAAGTGTTGATTTCATTCCCAGAGGTTTATAGAAATTATCTTCCAGGTATAAAGGCAATTTTTCGCCGGTAATTCCTTCAACAACCTCTTTCATATAATACATGCTTAAATCGCTGTAAACATATTTGCCCGGAGTTCTTAACGGGGCCTCCAGCATTCTTTTCCACATTACATCTTTATAGTAGTTGTTTTTTAGAAAGAAACTGTCTGCAACTTTTACGCTATAATTTTCAGAAGAGTCTCGTTGGAAATCAGTAGGTTTTAGATCTTTATAGAAAGGAATGTAAGGAATAAAGCCTGCCTGATGTAATAAAATATCCTTTATTGTAATGTTGGCTTTATCTGTGCCTTTTGTTCTTTTAATATATTGGGAGATAGAATCACTTAGTTTAAACTTACCTTCTTCAAATAATTTCATCGCAGCTATTGTAGTGGCGGTAATTTTGGTTACAGAAGCTAAATCATAAATATCGTCTGTTTTAACCAGATCGTCACTTTCATAGGTATGTTTGCCATAGGCTTTATTAAATATTACCTTACCTTTTTGAGCAACTAAAACCACTGCACCCGGCGTGGCCCTTTCTGTAATTGCCTGTTGTACAATTTTGTCTATTTCAGAGAAATCGTTACTGTTTAAACCTACTTCTTCAGGTACAGAGTAGGCCAGACGGATTGCCGGAATATTATATCCAGAACCTTTAGTGTATTTTGCAGAGTAATCCTGAGTTAGTTTGTTGGTGATTTCCCTTCCGCCAAATATAACCTGAGCCGACAAGCTGGCGGCTATTGTACTTCTTTCACTGTTCCATACAATTGGGGCCTCTACATCATTTAATAAGGGTAAAGAACTGCCATTTCCGAATAAAGCAATAACCAGCTTCTTCTTTTTTTGGATGCTTTTAATAAAGTTAAGATTATCTGAGTTGTACAATGCCGAGTCTGTTAAAGTAACAATAACCTGATTGTAAAAGTTAAGATCGTCTTGTATCGCGTTCAGGTCATTGTTGAACGAAGAGAAACTGCGGACTACATCATATTTGTTGAGTAAGCTATCAAATATCGAAGCATGGTCAAAACCAAGATTTATGCTTGCAATATTTTTTGTGTTCAGTGCCTTCAAAGGAATATCATTCTGCTGATTGTTTAGAACAACCATCTGTTTTTCTAGTTTCTCAATATCCTCTAACCAATTTTTATTTCTTTGATGTGCTTGCCCACAGGCTTGTAATACATAAGCCGCAAACAAAATACTTGCCCAAATCGTTTTCCTTATCATACAACTAATTAAAAGAAAAAATCATAAAAAGTATACAATTTTATGCGTATATTGGTTTGTAACTATTTTGTAACGGGGAGTTGTTTATGAAAATACAACCAATTATAATCGTAATCCTATTGATTTTCTGTGGCTTTACCTGCAAAGCGCAAGAAGTAGAGGTTGTTAATGCAAACCCCAATGACACTACTTTTACAAGAGTATATAATGGCGTATTGGTTTCCGATGATTTTCATGTTCAATCTTATAAGTCTATAAAGGTGATTGCAGATAGGTCAGAATTACTCAAATTAAATCTGTACCCAAAACCATTAATGATTATAGAAAGCGATAAAACCGATATTGAATATCAAATAGAAAGCAGGTTGTTTACCAATAAAATAGCCTTGATAAGATCTTTAGATTATCCTTTGGTAAAACGCCCCATCGCTATTGATGGTAAAATTGTAGCATTGTCTTCATTTACCAACATAAGCCCCAGCAGTATAAAATCAGTAAGTTTCTCAAAAAAGACTGTAAATGATGGAGTGTATACTCCATTTGGAGTAATCGAAGTTATGTTATATTAACAGATTTTAGAGGTCTGAAGTCTTTGCTTTTCAGTAAGCTGTAGTGAAAGTTTTATCCGAGTTTGTATTTCCGGATTTTAAGATGATAGAACCGAGCTGAAAATTTTCTTAAATTAGCGGCTCTTATGCCAGATATTATACAACTTTTACCTGATTCTGTAGCTAATCAGATTGCCGCTGGTGAAGTGGTTCAAAGACCTGCGTCTGCAGTTAAAGAGTTGATAGAGAACTCAATTGATGCGGGTGCAGATAAGATACAACTGATAGTTAAAGAGGCAGGTAAAACTCTTTTACAAGTCATAGATAATGGCTGCGGAATGAGTGCTACTGATGCCAGAATGTGCCTTGAGAGACATGCGACTTCCAAAATCAGAAAAGCAGAGGATTTATTTGCCATAAGGACAATGGGTTTTAGGGGAGAGGCAATGGCTTCTATCGCTGCTATTGCACAAATGGAAATCAAAACCCGAAAGCATGAAGATGAGCTGGGTTCTCTGATAGTTGTAGAAGGTTCTGAAGTAACTTCACAGGAACCTTGTGCCTGTCCAGCGGGAACCTCTATTTCCATAAAAAACCTTTTCTATAATATACCGGCAAGAAGAAATTTTTTGAAAAGCAATGCTGTAGAGATGCGGCATATCATCGATGAGTTTCAGCGGGTGGCGTTAGCACATCCCGAAATACATTTTACACTCCATCATGATGGGCAGGAGATTTATCACTTGCCGCAAACCTCGCTTAAACAAAGAATTGTACATCTGTTAGGGAATAATTATAATGAGAGATTAGTGCCTGTAGATGAAGATACCACCATCATTAAGCTTAAAGGTTTTGTAGGTAAACCATCATTTGCTAAAAAGACACGTGGCGAACAGTTTTTCTTTGTGAACAACAGATTTATCAAAGATCCTTACCTGAACCATGCTGTAATGACTGCCTATGAGGAAATGCTTACAGATGATAGTTTTCCGTTGTATGTGCTGTTTATAGACATAGATCCGTCCCGTATAGATATTAACGTACATCCTACAAAAACAGAGATTAAATATCAGGACGATAAAGCTATTTATGCCATTATAAGGTCAGCCGTAAAACGGTCTTTGGGAAAATATAATATTACCCCAACATTGGACTTTGATCAGGAAAGTGGATTCGAGCGAATGATTACCCATAAACCTCTTGATGAGATAAATCCGCCTCAAATAAGCTTTAATCCAAACTTTAATCCATTTGGCACACCATCAACTAAAACTGTACGCGAAAAATCAGACAATTTTAGAGCCATAACGGAAAGGAGCGGAGGTATTCCCAGTAACTGGTCTACTTTATACGAGATTACACAAGAGCAGGAAAAAGAGTCGCAGCTGCCTTTGGATTTAGGCAATCATAAAACCGTAGCCATAGGACAGGCAGATGAGGTGGAATCATCTGTTACAGATAGCAGAAATCTTTTTCAGATCCATCAGCGCTATATTATCTCACAGATTAAATCTGGATTTATGCTCATAGATCAACAAGCAGCGCATGAACGTATTTTATACGAACGTTTTTTAGAACAGCTTGAAAATCATAAAGGGTTAAGTCAGCAAAGTCTGTTTCCGCAAACCATCACTCTGAATGCAACAGATTATGCATTGGTGGGTGAGTTGTTACCTGCTTTTAATGCATTGGGGTTTCAGATCAGGGAATTTGGGAAGAACACGTTGGTGATAGAAGGAGTGCCGGCAGATATTCCGGAAAATAACAACTTGGCCTTAATGCTAGAAGAGTTGATAGAAGGATTTAAAAACAACCATAGTGTACTTAAATTAGATAAAAGAGATAATTTAGCAAGAACATTAGCTAAAAACGCAGCCATAAAGGCGGGTGCCGTTTTAAGTCAGGAAGAAATGAACAATCTAATAGATCAGTTGTTTGCATGTAATATTCCTGGGGTATCCATCAATGGAAAGCAAATTATTATTAAAATTACATTAGAAGAATTAACAGAACGCTTTAATAAAAGCTAGATATGAGAGAATACAGACCCTTAGGAAATACAATGTTTCCACCGGTAGTAAAGAACCTGCTTATTATAAACGGTATTATGTTTTTGGCCTCCAACGTATTTGGAGACAGTTTAGGACTGGATTTAAACAAATGGTTAGGCCTTTATTATTTCGAGTCGCCCAACTTTAGAGTATGGCAGTTTTTTACCCATTTGTTTATGCATGGCAACTTTGCACATATATTTTCAAATATGTTGGCATTGTGGATGTTTGGAGCAGTACTGGAAAACTACTTCGGATCAAAACGGTTTCTGCAATATTATATAATAACCGGATTAGGTGCAGCGTTGTTACATTTAGGAGTTCAGTTTGTTGAGGTGCAGTCTTTAAAACAACATTTATCTGCAGCAACTATAAATGAGGTGTTGACTAACGGAGCTAGTATTGTAAATAGAGGAATGAATTATACAGACCCGGATGCTGCTGCTTATACAGCGGCTCTGTTTTACCCTACGGTTGGTGCTTCGGGGGCGGTCTTTGGTTTACTGCTGGCGTTTGGAATGTTTTTCCCTAACGCTATGATTTATCTGTACTTTTTTCTACCTATCAAAGCCAAGTACTTTGTAATTTTGTATGGTTTGTTTGAGCTATTTAGTGGTATAGCCAATAACCCGGCAGATAATGTGGCTCACTTTGCGCACCTTGGTGGTATGTTATTTGGTTATATTCTGATAAAAGTGTGGAAAATAAGACGACCCGGAGACTTTTTGATGTAGTCAAGCTATAGAAACAGATATATGAATACGTATAACGAATTAAAGTATAAAGTTTTTAACTCTGGCAGCAGGGTAAATCTGTTTATTGGCTTAAATGTTATCGTGTTTATAGTACTGGGATTAATAGGTCTGGTTAACCTTCTGTTTCTGAAGAACGGAGGGTTTTCGGCATTAACTTATGAATATTTAGGAGTACCTTCCAAAATAGATGTCCTTTTACGTCGTTTTTGGACACCTATCAGCTATATGTTTGTACATGATGGTATATTACACATCTTGTTTAACATGCTATGGTTATTCTGGTTTGGACGTATATTCGAGAGTTTTCAGAATCCTAAGAAACTAACCTTCCTTTATTTATTTGGTGGAATTGCAGGAGCGGCCTTCTTTATTATTTGTTACAATCTTATTCCATACTTTAAAGATGGAGGAGCCATAGCCGTAGGAGCATCGGCAGCGGTAAGCGCTGTTGTAATTGCTACAGCTACTTTACTGCCTAATTATAGTATACAGTTGCTACTGTTGGGATCCGTAAAGTTAAAATGGATAGCATTAATATATGTGATGTTAGATGTGCTTAGTTTGAGTGGAGGTAATGCAGGAGGACATCTGGCGCATTTAGGAGGAGCCTTATTCGGCTTTCTATATATCGTGTCTTTAAAAAGAGGGAATGACTGGAGTCTTTTCTTTGAAAAACTGAAAGTCCCTCAAAAGAAAAAGCTGAAAGTGGTTTCTAAAAACTATGATACAGAAATTGCTTATAGCAATCAGAAGCCCGATCAAGAAACTATAGATGCTATTTTAGATAAGATATCACAATCAGGTTACGATTCGTTAAGTAAAAAAGAAAAGAACATCCTTTTTAGGGCGAGCGGAGGTAATGAAGAGGACTAATAAAAAAAGCTTTTTCCAAAAGGTTGTATTGACAATCAATATATTGTTGATTTTAGGGCTGCTGGGCAGTTATCTTGCCACAGTAATCAGTCCCGAAAAATACTGGATATTTGCCTTTCTGGGTTTGTCCTATCCATTTTTGTTGGTTGCTAACCTCCTCTGCATCATATTCTGGCTGTTCAAGAAAAAGCGTTACATGCTTTTGTCGGTAATAACCGTACTGGTAGGGTTTCAGCACCTCAGTAGTACAATTGGGTTTAACTCCTCCAAAAAGAGTATTGTGCCCCCCGATTCCAGTAATATCAGACTGATGACCTACAATGTACATCACTTTAAATTACTAGGGACAGAAGTGGATACTAGTGCCAGAAATAATATCTTTAATCTTATAGAGAAAGAGCAACCTGATATTATAGCCATCCAAGAGTTTTATACCCGCAAAAAAGGAAAGTTTAAGAGCGAGAATACCATAAAGGATATATTAAATACCCGGCATTACCATTTTTATTGTACCAGTGGTAACGATTACGAGTCTATGGGTATTGCCATATTCAGTAAGTTACCCATTATCAGACAAGGGAATCTTACTGAGCTGGACCCCAAAGGAGCTAATAACGGCCTTTGGATAGATGTACAAAAAGACGATCAGGTTCTGCGGGTGTATACCGTCCATCTGGCGTCTATAGCGTTTTCTCCAACAGACTATTATTATTTCAGCCGTTTATCGAAAATGAATACCGAGAATGAAGATCTTGTCCATGGTAAAAAGATAGCTTCCAGACTCAAATCAGCTTTTGTAAGAAGGGCCCAACAGGTAAAAGTCCTTAAAAACTATACAGACAGTTGTACTACACCTTATGTGATTATGGGCGACTTTAACGACACCCCGGTCTCTTATAGCGTTCATCAGATAGGCAAGGAGCTCAAAAATAGCTTTAAAGAAAAAGGAAGCGGTATTGGTATTACCTATAATGGAGAATTCCCAAACTTCCAGATCGACTATGTTTTTACCAGTCCGCAGTTTACCATTAACTCCTATAAAATTCTTAAAGCAGTATATTCAGACCATTACCCGGTAAAAGTAGATGTCCGTTTAGATAAATGATAGTCCGTAGTTTGAAGAAGTCAGTTAGTTTAATAGTCGTTATTCGATAGTTATACAAATGATAAACGAAAGACAACACGCCTACATTAACATTCATTCATAGTTCATAACAGTTCATCATTCATCATAAGATGCTTCGACATTTTTTGTAGATTTGCCACCATGTATAACAGTCTTTTCATTTACAATACACTTTCCAGAAAGAAAGAAGAGTTTAAAGCAATAAACCCTCCGTACGTTGGTATGTATGTGTGTGGGCCAACGGTTTACAGTGATGTGCATTTAGGGAACTGCCGTACATTTATTTCTTTTGATTTGATATACCGTTACCTGGAGCATTTAGGTTATAAAGTAAGATACGTTCGTAATATTACTGATGCCGGACATTTAGAGGGCGATGGAGATGTAGGAGAAGACAAAATATCAAAAAAGGCAAAGCTGGCATCATTAGAACCTATGGAGATAGTGCAAACCTATACCAATGGTTTTCATGATATGATGAAGGTTTTTAACGTTTTGCCGCCGAGTATAGAGCCAACAGCAACAGGTCATATTATAGAGCAGATTGAAATGGTGAAAACCATTTTAGATAAGGGACTGGCCTATGAAGTAAACGGATCGGTATATTTTGATGTAGAGAAATATAACGCAGCACATGATTATGGTATATTAAACGGTAGAAAATTAGAAGACCTTTTAAACAATACCAGGGATTTAGGCGGACAGGAAGAGAAAAGAGGCAAGCTTGATTTTGCCCTTTGGATAAAAGCAAAGCCAGAACATTTAATGCAATGGCCATCACCATGGGGGATGGGATTTCCAGGTTGGCACCTCGAGTGTTCTGCTATGAGCAATAAATATTTAGGAGAGCAGTTTGATATACACGGTGGGGGGATGGATCTTGCGCCAACGCACCATACCAACGAAATTGCACAAAACATTGCTGCATGCGGTAAACACCCGGCAAACTATTGGATACATACCAATATGCTTACCGTAAACGGACAAAAGATGTCAAAGTCATTAGGCAATAGCTTTTTGCCCCATGAATTGTTTACAGGAAACCACAGTCTGTTAAACAAAGGCTATAGTCCTATGGTAGTACGTTTCTTTATGTTACAAGCGCACTATAGAAGTACCCTTGATTTTTCTAACGAAGCATTAGATGCCAGCGAAAAAGGCTTTAAACGTTTAATGGCAGCAGTATCTCTTTTAGATAAGTTAAAAGTATCTGATACTAATGAGGTAGAAGTAGATGCATTGGAGCAGAAGTTTGCTGCAGCAATGAACGATGATTTTAACTCTCCTATATTAATAGCCGAACTGTTTGACGCTGTAAAAGTAATTAACTCGGTGTACGATGCTAAGCTTAAAATAAATCAAGAAGCCTTAGAGCAACTCAAAAAACTAGTTAATACTTATGTGTTTGATGTTTTAGGACTGCAAGACGAGTTAGCACAATCTAATGATATAGAACCATTGATCCAGTTTTTAATCAATATTAGGAAAGAAGCAAAAGACAATAAAGATTACGCAACTTCAGACAAAATAAGGATAGGACTGCAAGAGATAGGATACCAGTTAAAAGACAGTAAAGAAGGTACAACCTGGTCCAAATCATAGTGGGGAACACATTGAAAACAAAAACAGCAACCTTAAAGATATTTGTACAGACAGACCTGCTTAAAACAGGTCTCCGTACTTTTTGTTGTACACTGTAATAAACACTCCTATGATAGCTATGAAACAGAAGAAGCTTTTCAATATAATTTTCTTGATGCTGTTCTCCTTTTCATCATTTGCACAAAAAGCAAATGGTAGTGTTAAGTCTTTAATCGAAGTTGACGAGAAAATGAATTACCAGTTGTTTAAGAAAGGAGCAGATCACGCCTTTCTTAAATTCTCTGACGATAAAACCATTATATTTAATCCGGCCCCCAAGCCTGTAGCAGAGGTTTATAAAAAGACAAAGACTAAAGTAGAAAACTACCAGTTAGAATGGAAACCCGAATATGCCCGCATTTCAAAAAAGGGAGATTTAGGGTTTACCAGTGGCAGGTTTGAGCAAATAGCCAACGGCAAAAAAAGCTATGGAGTTTATCTTAACGTTTGGCGAAACGTTTACGACAAATGGAAATTAGCCTATCATGCCAAAACCTTTCAACCACAGTTAGTCAGAGAAACAAAGTTCGATTACTTCGAACCTAAGAATAACGAGTATTACAAGCTGATAGGTCCGCAGAAAATACAGATGAGAGACGATATCGTTTTCAGTACAGACGAACTTTTTGGAAAGCGCCTCTCTGCTAAAAATGGCAATAGTTATCTTAGTGAATTTTACGATGCTACCGTAAGGATGTACTTACCCGGAAAGTACCCTACGCAAGGGTTAGAAGAAAGCCTGAACTTTATTGTTAAAAACAAACTCGACTTTAAGTCTTACCCGCAGGGTGTAACCCGGGCATTTAGCGGCGACCTGGCCTTTACTTATGGCAAAGCAAGCATAAAAGATAAAAACTACGACTATGTAAGAGTGTGGCAGCAAGAAGAAGGTACCGGAAAATGGAATGTAATTATAGATATGTATATAGATTGATGTTTGGTTGATTGTTTATAGCTTATCGTTTTATAGTCCGTAGTCGATAGACTATAGTCCATCGTTTCAAACATTGAGTATTAAAAATTCAATATCCTAAACAGTTTATAGTTCATTATTCTTTTATTAACCCAACACGCTACATTTCGACAAGCTTAATGTTAGCGGTATTGTTAGCCAACTATTAGTGTTAGGCTATGGGATATAGACTATTAGCCATGGACTATTGACTATAAACCATAGACTAATTAGCCTTTTCTCTCCTAAAATAACTGCCTGTATTAATGCAATATTATAGTGAAGTTTATGTAAAATACCCTATAATGGGTATTGTATGTGCGAGGCTAAATAAAGACTTTTGCGCTTTACCATTAATTAATATAAATTGTTTTATGAGAAAACTATTATTAGTAGCACTAGTCATGCTTGTAGCAGGTATTTCCTCTTGCAAAAAAAGCTCTAAAGAAGACGAAAAAGACGATAATCCTTTTGAATTAGGATACTCTAATTTAACTACAGAAGAACATAAGAAAGACCTTGAACAGGCAGGCCTTGAGTTTGTAAGAGAGTTTAATGGTTTACCTGAAGAACCCTCTATAAAAGCACTTAATTATTTAAGCACATTGGGTTTCTCTTTTGATAACGAAATAAAAAGCTTAAGCAATGTTTTAGCAATAAGTAACCATGCTGCTAATAAGAATGTAGCGGGTATTTTAGCTACAGTTAATAATAATGACGTTAATAAGTTGAGTGATTTTTATGGTATTTATAAGTGGAATGCCAGTAAATCAGATTGGGATGAGGAATCTTCTACAAGTAAGTTGGAATTCCGTTTCCCTTCTGCCGAAAATAAAAACACCAATAATGCTATATTGACTCTGTCTTATGTAAAAGATAAAGATTATACCATTAATGATGAGCGAGTGGAGTTTCCTAAAACTTCGACAGCTACGCTTACAGTAGATGGAAAAAGCGAATTGACATGGACTACTTCTCATGAGTATAAAGCAGATGGTACGCCAACTAAAGCTAACGTAAGCATAACTATTGGTTCTTTTGTTTTAACAAGCAATACAACTAATAATGGTAGCAACGTACATTCTGGTTTTGCTCTTAAAAAAGGAGCTAAGCAGTTATTAGCCGCAAGCCTTTCTGGCGAGTCTACAGCAACTGTAACTAACTTTAATAATGAAGATGATATTGAAAATCTGATAAAGAATGGAAATGCGTCTTTTGAAATAATGAACTACAAGTTTCAGGGACAAGCTAATATTAAAGAAATCATTAAAGAAATAAACGGTATTTCAGGAAGTGGTGCAGGAAAGAAAGAAGCTGCGGTATGGAATAAACATGCTCAGTTTGTTGCTATAAATACCAGAGATAACTCTTTAATTGCTAAAGTAGAATTTCAAGGGTCTGATGACAGAAATTGTTATCCATATTCAATTTGGGATAATAATCAAAATAAATATGTAGTTCAGGAATATTGTTGGGATGATTCATCGGTTGAGCCATTGTTGGTTTTTAAAGATGGGTCTAAACAAAGTATAGATGCTTTTGTGGAAAATGGATTCAACAAGATTATAGATGAATTAGAAAGCCTGATCGAAAGATTTGATTAATATCGTTTTTATCATAGTATAGATTATAGACGAAAACGGATTGTGTCAGCAATCGGAATTTTCATCCTTCAACTCTCCCAACTTTACTACGGGAGAGTTGAAAGATGTTTGAATCATACAAGAAATCTTCGGTACTCAACCAAAAGGAGATAAAACTGATGCTTTACTTCTTAATTCATTACCTGCTTATTGTGCAATAACACGATACACTTTAGGTGCATAACCACACCATATTCCTATTCCCGGCCCATTTATATTATGACTTATTTTACCCGTAGTGCCAATTAATGGGTTTGAGGCATTAATAACTTCATCGTTAAAACTACTCCAAAAATCAAAGCCTTCTTTGGGTATAGTTGCAAACTTAATGTATACTGTATCTCCTTTGGTAAAATAAGGTTCATGTTTAACTGTTAAGTTGTTTTTCATCCCTCTATTAATATTTAAGGTAAGCGATTTCCCATTAAAATATTTGTCATCCTGTACAGACAATAAGGTAGGGTAAAATATCTTGTCGTTTTGTGTTCGTGTATAAACCCGATAGTAATTCTTCTCTTCAGGTGGGTCGTTAAAACGTATATTCAGTTGCTTTTTGTGATTTTCCTTATCTGTAAACCATATTGCATCTACTTCTACTGAAGTAGGAATACTGGTTTCTGCTGTTAAGATATTTCCGGCATATTCTACTTTAAGGGTGTATTTCTTTTTTCTTTCGCCTTTAATTTCATTGCCTTTATATAAATAAGGAGGTGAATATCGATCATCCTTTCGTGATGTAAGTATCTCTGTAGTTATCCCGTCACTAACCGTAACTTTAGCCCATCTTATTATTGCCTGACTAAGTTGGGCTGAGTCTAGTGTTACGAAAAAGGGCAGATTATGTGTTAAAATAACATAAGGGTATCCATCTTCTTCAATCCAGCCCTCAACAACAAATTTGGGTTTATAGTCTGCAAGGTTGTTTTCATCCTCTTGTTTACACCCTTGAAGGAGTGTTAATAATATTAATATATACAGGAATCTTAGATTCAACATATTACTTCAGATAGATTTTATAGTTAATAGCGGGCAATACAGGTAAAAGTGCTATTGATTTAGCTTGTACAGATACTGTGTATTTAGCTAAATCTCCTTCTGCTATATAAAACATATACATAGGGTTTTGTCTGTTGTATATATTGTATACAGAGATAGAAAGCTCTGTTTCCAGTCTTTTATATGATTTTAACTTTCTGCCTGCTGAAATATCCATTCGATGATAAGCAGGCATACGGCTGCCATTAAAAGAACCATATTCATTTACTAAATTACCTCCCACCATGTACCTGCTTACCGGTTTTGTATATGCGTTACCACTGGCAAAGGTGAATAAAGCAGATGCACTCCATAATCTGTTTATTTTATAATTACATGTTAATGAGATATCATGCCTTCTGTCATATTTGAAAGGAAACCTTTTCCCTTCGTTAATTTTATCGAATTGTCGGTTTGCCACAGCAAAAGTATAAGATAGCCAGCCACCGAATCTTCCTTTAGTCTTTTTTATAAAAAGCTCTGTGCCCCAGGAGTCTCCGTTTCCGTAATAAAGATTGTCCTCAATCTTCATATTATCTATTAGATTCATAATGCCGCCGGAGAACTCAGCTAAGCCATACATCTTCTTGTAAAAGATAGACAAAGAAGTACTGTATTTTTTATTGTTGATATCTTTATAGTAACCTATACTTCCCTGATATCCTTTTGCAGGTTGAAGATTTCCCACCGATGGCATCCAGAAATCTGCCGGAAAGTTTACTGCTGTAACTGATATTAAATGTAAAGGTTGTGTATTCCTGTTGAATGAGAGTTTTAGTGCCGACTTTTCATTCAATTGATAATTAAGTGATATGGATGGGTCTAGAAAAAGATAGTCTGTTATAGTTTCGTTTCTTCCGAAATTTAATGTTCCCCCACTTTTTTCTACAATAGAATAAGGTCCCTTGTGTCTGAAATAATTTAGACGCATTCCTACATTTAAACCTATTTTTGAGTTCCATTTAAAATCGTCTATAATATATATAGCTCCCTCATCTGCATAATATATATTTTTCGTCCCGTAATCCATCTCTGTATCGGCAGATTGAACAGATGGGGTATTAGGGATATACTTATGGTCTGCTAAATATACTCCGGCTTTTAACTGATGTCTATTTAAATTGATATTCAAATAGCTTTTATAACTTAAATCACGAATATGAGACTTGATACTGGCATTATATTGTTCCTGCGATATTCCAAACTTAAAGTTATAGCCACTATATGTACCTGTTGTATTTAAGGTGATTTTATTATTGATAGTTTTAACCCAGTTTAACGAAGTCGCCGTATTTACCCAATTGATATAGTTATTAATATTAAAATGGCCTATACCAAAACCAAAGTCATCTCCACCTGAATATGCTGAAAAATAAATGACGTCTTTTGTGCCTAACCGCAGGTTAGAGAAAATATTAACATCATAAAAGTCATATTTCATTTTATTAAGGAACAAACTTTTACTTAGTTCATTTATCACAGGCCAAACGGTTTGATTCATAAACGTTTTTCGGCCCCAAACCCCTATATTCCAATAATCAGTTATAGGTAATGTGGTTCCTGTATTTATTGAAAATGGGCTGACATCTGCTTCGAATTTAGGGGAATTAGTGATTGATTTATCGCTCTTTACGTCAACTAATGCGGATAGTCGCCCAGGATGCTCCGAAGGTACTCCGGATTTATAGAGGGTGACGTCTTCTGTAATGGAAGGATTGAAAACAGAAAACAATCCTAACATATGCATGGGGTTATAGATTATGGCATCATTAAATAAAGTTAGGTTTTGACCTCCGGTTCCTCCTCTTACAAATAAACCCGAGTTTCCTTCTCCGCCATTGGCCACTCCCGGTAAACTGCGAATAGCTTTGAAAACATCTTTTTGCCCTAAAAACCCTGTGGTAAGCGATAACTCTTTTTTATTTAAAGTTTGAAAGTTGGCCCTGTTATCATTAAGAATCTCCTTTTTACCAGCGGCAGTGACAAGCACTGCATCCATAGTTGTTATAAAAGGATTCAAATATAAATCTAAGACAGAATCTTGTTTAATATTGATTCTTAGGTTTAACGTATCATAACCTAAATTATAAACTTTGATTGATTTAATTTCCGAAGCACTGTTATAATGGTAGTAGCCAGTGTTTTTAGCTATAATCTGATCTTTTTCATTGAACTGAATAACTGCCCCTGAAATAGGTGCTTTAGTGTGTTTATCTAAAATAAGACCTTTTATCAGAAACTTTTCCTGGGCAAGAACACAATTATAAAAGAGGCTAAGTAAAAAGATTAAAAAGTAGAATATCTTTTTTATGAACATGCTTTATGTACTTCACGAACAGGCAAACTTACTGATTATCATCTGAAGTATGCAATACCTAGTTTTGAGTATATTAATACATTATTAAAGTAAAAGAATTGGACCCAACTATATTGTAATGTCTTACAATATCTGTTTAATAATCTCTTCTATGCTAATTCCGTCGGCTTCTGCTTTGTAGTTTTTAACCAGGCGGTGTCTTAATATGGTGGTGGCTACCGCCTGAACGTCTTCTATATCCGGAGAGAATTTTCCATGTATAGCTGCGTGGCACTTGGCACCTATTACGAGATTTTGAGAGGCCCTGGGGCCGGCACCCCAACTTAAGTATTTATTAATGTAATCTGTAGCTAGAGGGGTATGAGGTCTTGTTTTTGCTGCTAAACGTACGGCATATTCAATTACATTTTCTGCAACGGGAATATTTCTTACCAGTGATTGGAAATAGGTAATCTCGTCTGCATGTATTATCTTTTGCAATTGCTCTACCTGATTACCAGTAGTGCTTTTTACAATGGCTAATTCTTCTTCGAAACTAGGGTAGCCTAAATGTACATTAAACATAAACCTATCTAGTTGTGCTTCTGGTAAAGGGTAGGTTCCTTCCTGCTCAATAGGGTTTTGTGTTGCCAGTACAAAAAAAGGTTTAGGTAATGGATGGGTAACTCCGGCAGCTGTAACGCATTTTTCCTGCATGGCTTCCAGTAAGGCTGCCTGTGTTTTTGGGGGCGTTCTGTTGATTTCGTCGGCTAGGATAATATTTGCGAAGACAGGACCTTTAATGAATTTAAAGTTTCTGTCTTCGCCTAAAATTTCGCTTCCTATAATGTCGGAAGGCATTAAGTCTGGGGTAAACTGGATTCTGTTAAAGCTTAAATCCAGTACTTTTGAAACTGTTTGTACCAGTAAGGTTTTAGCCAGACCGGGTACACCCATTAATAAACAATGACCATTACTGAAAATAGAGATCAGTACAAATTTAACCACCTCGTCTTGTCCAACGATGACTTTGGATATCTCTTTTTTGATATCCTGGTAAGCCTGTCCCAGTGCTTGTATACCTTCTACTTCAGATGTGTATTTAGTCATTATTAGTGGCAGTTACTTTCATGTCTTCAGTAAACCAGTCTTTAAGCGCATCACAGCTATAAAAATCCTTGTCGATTTTAATATAAGTAGCCTTTCTTCTTTTTTCGAACCAATCGCTTATCACCTTGTTTATTTTATCTTCGTATGCTGCTTCTTTTATTTTAGGCAGATCTTGTTCCAGATTAGCGGTATGAGGCGGTATTTTTGATCTCAGGTATAAAAACCTATAACCTTTTTTACCTCTGTTATCAGTAAAAACATCTGGTTTAGAGTATGTACCCACTTTCATAGTGTCTACAGTTAAGAAAACAGATGGCTCTAATTTATCTGTAGGTATATAAGTCGTTCTGTTAGCACTTTCGTAGTTTAATATCATTCCACCATTGTATTTGGTGTCGTTATTACCAGAGTACAATGAAGCGGCATTAGAGAAGTCCAGCTTTTTAGCTACTACCTGCTGGTATACAGAATCAATTTCTACTTTAGCTCTTTCCAACGATGCCGGAGGGCTGTCAGGGATTATTAAAATATGTCTTGCTCTAACATTTTCGCCTCTTCGTTCGAGTACTTCAAGGAAATGGAAACCAAATTCTGTTTCAAACACAGGCGAAAGCTCTCCGGGTTTTAATTTAAATGCCCAAGAAGTAAACTCTTTAGCCATAGTGTGTCTGTCAAAAAAAGGCAGCTCACCACCGTCTCTGGCCGATCCCGGATCCTGAGAGTATAACCTGGCTAATGTAGCAAAGCTATCTCCGTTTTTAATCCTTAATCTTAAGGCTTCCAGTTTGTCTTTGTAGGTTTCCTTTTCTGCTTTAGTCAATTTAGGGTACACTACAATCTCACCCACCTCAACCTCTGTATTGTAAGTAGGAAGCGAATCTTTAGGAATTGCTTCAAAAAATCTTTTTACATCTAAAGGAGTTGCTTCTACTTTCTCTGTAATTTTTGCCTGCATTTTCTGTGCAACCAGTTGCTCTCTTATGTCTGGTCTGATTTCGTCCTTGTACAGGATAACAGGACGGCCCAAAAACTCTTCCAATCTTTCTTCGCCACCTGCTCTGGATATCATGGTACGCATTCTTCTGTCTACCTCACCGTCTACATCCTCGTCGTTAACTACAATAGAGTCTATGGCGGCTTGCTTGGTTAGCAACTTCTGGCTCAGCATGGTTTGCATCAGGTAACATTTGATCGAGGGGTCAGGTTTTGTTCCCTGCAATATATACTGTGCATATTGCTGATCTATTTCGGATTTGAGAATAATATTATCACCAACAACCGCAACCACCTTGTCAACAACAATATGTTGGGCTAACAAGCTTCCACTAAAAAGCAATAATGCTATGAATAAGTATTTTTTCATTTATTGTTTTGATATACTTCTAGTTCGTTCTTTGTTTGTGCCTCCTGAAAAACTTCTCTTTCCATCTGGCTTATTAACTTTAATTTTCTCTGGTTTAAGATTAAGCTTTTAATGTTCTCTCGTTCAAACGTTAGAGGAGACATGCTATCCTTAAATTTAGAGTCTCGCAAAATTAGGAGATATAATGTATTATTTTCAGAAATTTGAAAAATACGGTTCAAACTCTGGTAATTATGTTCTCCAAGCTTGCTCATGGGGAGTATTTTTGCCAGGTCATCTGCATAATGCCAGCTGGTATCGGCCAGTGAAAACGATGGCGAGTATTTGAAACAGTATTTTTCAAGCAAATCTCTATCGCGTATATCTTTAGATACCATTAGTTTTTTAACCATTTCCAGTTTGGGCGTATGAGAAGGCAATTTAATATAAGAAATCTTTAATATAGGCTTTTTAAGTGAAAAAATATCTTTGTGTTCACTGTAAAACTCGTTGATTTCTTTCTCAAGAACGTTGGTGTCCAGTTTTTGTTGTATAAGCTCTTGCTCGTACTGGAACCTGATAAGCGATTTTTTATAACTCTCCAGCTGTTGCTGTATATGTTGTTCGTCTATTTCAACATTCTTTTCGGCCTTCTTTTGTAAGGTGATGTCTTTTTGCCATTGCTCTATAAAGTTTTTTACAATGGCAGCACTATCGTTTCCATGTATGTTATCTGGTACAATACCTTCCAGGTCTTTAGCATACAAATATTGGTCGTAAGCTCTGGCCAGCGGCTTTTCTGATGACTTGAAGTAGTTACAAGAACTAAAGCTCAGGATAAAACCTAATGTCCAAAAAAAGTATCTAAAGCGATAAAGCATCATTTATTTATACACAGATCTGAGATAATCAGTCTAAAATATGGCATTTTTAGCGAATTAAATTGTTTTTTATTTTAACATCAACGTTTTAACCTATTTTAACACAATATTTAGACATGAAATGCACCATTATTTACGAAGTAATTGGAGAAAACACATGGTTTTAATTCAGCTATCTTTGATATAATCTGTAAATTTGTAGCTATGGACGCTTTAAATACAAATAACCCCATTGCGTTAAGTCTTTTGCTTGATGAAGAAATATATGTTTTTGATAAAGACGTTCATCCTAAAGCCATTGATGCTGCACCACAGCCACAAGAAGACAACTCTGTAGCTGCAGAACAGGTTGCAGAGCGTGGAGCTCCGGATTTTAAATATATGGGCGAAAATAATCAATATGTATTGGTGATTGTAAACGATCCTGAAACGGAACATTTGAATCAGACCGACCTGATTTTTCTGCTTAAAATATTGGCAGCCAAGAAACTGGAGCTGAAAGATATTGCAATTATGAATATTGCCAGACACGATCGTTATGATTTTGATAGTCTGAGAGCGTTTTTTGCTTGCAGTAAAATGCTGACTTTTGGTATTAACCCGGCAATACTCAATGTGCATGGTCTGAAATCAAATATAGAACAGGAACATGAGGGAGTTAAGTTTTTAGGGACATGGTCTTTAAGGCAAATGGTTAACGACGATAACAAGAAAAGAACCTATTGGCAGGTGCTTAAATCTTTTTAAATAAGCCCTGGTTAATAGTTGTTTATATCCTTTTTATATTTAAATTTCACGTAATTATATGAAAACCCAATTAGTGTTTGCTACCCATAACCAAAATAAGGCGGACGAGGTACAGGCTAAAATAACTGATAAGTTTACGGTGATTAGCTTGGATCAAATCAACTGCCATGAAGATATTGTAGAGGATGGGGATACATTGGAGGCTAATGCATCTATCAAAAGTAATTACGTTTATAAAAACTATAATAAAAACTGCTTTGGCGATGATACGGGCTTAGAAATAGAAGCGCTGAATAACGAACCTGGAGTGTATTCTGCAAGGTATACCGGAGGACGGGATCCTGAAAAAAATATAGACCTGGTTTTAGAAAAGCTTAAAGGAGCAGAGAATAGAAAAGCTCGGTTTAGAACCGTTATTTCGTTGATTATTGATGGTGAAGAAAAGTTGTTTGAAGGTATTGTTAACGGAACTATAACAGAGGAAAGAGCAGGTAGTCAGGGTTTTGGTTACGATCCTATATTTAAACCGGATGGTTTTGAGACGACTTTTGCACAAATGAGTATTGATGAAAAAAATAAAATTAGCCACAGAGGCAGAGCAATGGAAAAACTATTGCAATATCTGAATGCATTATAATATCTGCTTTTAGCTCATGTTTCAAAACTTATAACTTACTATTCATAACATACAACTTGCTACAATATGTCAGCCGTTTGTGTTTTTGACTTTTATGTTTTGAAATTCGATTTTATATAATTTACATTTGGCTTTTACCCAATAAAGATATTCATGAAGATTGGAATAGTTTGTTATCCTACTTTTGGAGGAAGTGGAGTAGTTGCAACCGAGCTAGGGAAGGCACTGGCCGATAATGGTCACGAAGTGCATTTTATTACCTACCGACAGCCGGCCCGTCTTGATTTCTTTTCGGAAAACCTCTTTTACCACGAAGTAGCAGTAACCAATTACCCTTTGTTTGATTATGCGCCCTATGAATTAGCCTTATCAAGTAAAATGGTAGATGTGGTAAGGTTCGAAAAATTAGATATTCTTCATGTACATTACGCTATACCACATGCATCTGCGGCATTTATGGCTAAACAGATTCTAGCTACCTTTGGAATAACAATACCTGTAGTAACCACCCTTCATGGAACGGATATTACGCTGGTGGGAAAAGATCTGACCTATAAACCGGTGGTGACTTTTTCTATTAACCAGTCTGATGGTGTAACAGCTGTTTCGGAAGATTTAAAAGAGTCTACCTATAGTCATTTTGATATTACCAAAGATATTGAGGTTATTCCTAACTTTATAGATCTCAATAGGTTTAGTTTGCAACCCAAAGATCATTTTAAAAAAGCAATTGCCCCGTTTGGTGAGCGGATACTTATCCATACTTCTAATTTCAGAAAGGTGAAGAGAACGCAGGATGTTATCTATATTTTTAAGAAAATATTAGAGAAGGTCCCCGCAAAGCTTTTAATGGTGGGTGATGGACCAGAGCGGGTAAATTGCGAAGTTTTAAGTCGTGATTTAGGCACCTGTGAACATACTCGTTTTTTAGGGAAGCAAGAGGCTATAGAGGAAATTCTTTCCGTTTCAGATCTTTTTCTGATGCCGTCTGAGTCTGAAAGTTTTGGTCTCGCAGCTCTGGAAGCTATGGCTTGTAAGGTGCCGGTAGTTTCTTCCAATGCCGGAGGTTTACCAGAATTAAATATTAATGGGGTAACCGGTTATATGAGTAATGTGGGAGATGTAGAAGATATGGCTCAAAAATCGATCAGCCTGCTGAAAGATGACGATATATTAAACCAATTTAAGGATAATGCCTTAAAACGAGCCAAAGAGTTTGATCTGAGTTTGATTCTTCCTCTTTATGAGAAGTATTATCAGAAAGTTATAGCATTAAGTAAATGATAATAAAACACAAAGGGCTTCACTTGAAGCCCTCTGTGTTTTTAGATAGAAATTTTAACCTACTGTTTGATTACTTTATGATAAGTAATGCCTTCCTGCGTGTTCAAACGAATAAAGTACACGCCAGGTTTTTCTTTAGATAGATCCACCGTTAAAGAATTGGTGTCTGAAATTGTTTTGCTCAATATTTGCTGACCAACGGCGTTAGTAACATTTACCTGTACATTTGCATGTTGAGGTAAGGATACGGTAACATAAGAAGTTGTAGGGTTAGGATACAGTGTAATCATTGGATTATTAACACTGACAAATTTTATCAGGTTATCGTATACGGTAGTTTTACCGTTTGCATCTACCTGACTTAATCTATAATAAGCCGCATTTGCAAATGTGGCGTCTGTAAAAGTATAATTTCCTGCTCCTTTGGCTGGTACTTCTGTTAGCTTAAAGAAAGATTGACCATTCAGGCTTTTCTCTATAATAAACTTCTGATTGGCTGTTTCAGAACTTGTAGTCCAGTTTAATACGGCTCCTGCATGGTCTGCTTTGGCAGTAAAGAAAACTATTTGTACAGGGAGTACTCTGGTTATAGCACCAAAAGTAAAATACCCATATTCGGAAATAGCTGCTTCGGTGGTTACATATTTCGATACGCTATTTATATCAGCATCATTTTTTAAGCTTTCCCAGGTAGTTAGGGTAGGGTTTACATGGGCTACTACAATATCGCTCCAGGTTGCGGTATTTAATCCGCTGGCGGTTAAGTCAAAGCTGTATAGTCTTACTTTGGCGTTAATATTTCCACTATTTCGGTCTAATTTCCAGTATTCTTTACCGCTTACACTTTCTAAATCATCGTCATTCTCGGTAAGGTCGCTATAGCTTATAGCAGCGTATTCGGTTGTAAAAGAAGATGTGGTTCCACTAGCTCCAACTAATTCAATATATGCCGCTTTATCATTTTTTCCTACTGGAAGCAGAATATCAGAACTAACATTGTTTACAGTGACTTTGCCGTTAACGAAATTGCCGATGCCGGATACGGTATTAAGACTACCATTAAGGGTAAGCCCTGTTGAAGATGGCGTTATTTTTCCTGCGGTTAGTGTAAATGCTCCGGCTATATCAACAGGGTTGTTAAAGGTGATTTCTTTGCCTGGTGCATTGGTGGTGAAATCATTGAATTTTAAAACAGCATTAGTGTTGTTGGATACTTCGAATGAAAGCCCCTTGGAGATGTTAACATTACCCAAACTCTCATATACTGTTGGATCGTTTTTTATTGATATAGCATCGGCATCAACAGTAAGTATGTCATCTATTGCTTTTTGCACAGTTGTGAATGCTGTTGCCTGTGTAGTATTCTTAATAGGAAAGATAAGATTTACTTTACCTAACGATGGATTGTCATCTTTGTCGATGATTTTGGCATAAATAGCATTTAAATTCCCATTTAGATCATAATGCTCTTCTCCTGTTTTACTATCTAATTGTGTGCTGGGTAAGTCTATGTCTGCGAAAAGGGGAGTGATTTCTGAGGTTTCATAAGCAATATAATTTGTGACATTATGAATATTACCTCCAATAAATCTAATATTGCTTGTTAATGATGTTGTATTATCATTAATACCATACGCTACCCCAAATTTGGCATTCGTAATATCATTGTCTTTTACTAAAAAAGTACCAGTAGTATTTACATTGTTAAAAAATGATATACCATAAGTAGAAAATGTATTGTCTTCGCTTTCTCTATCAATTCTGCCAGCATTAATCGTGTTGCCAATTATATTACCATTTACTTTATTTTGTATGGACTCTACGCGTATTGCTTCATACCTGGTATTTCCTCCTATAGGTGTAGAAGAGGTAAATGTGTTGTTTTGTACCAGCCATGGTGAGGCATTTTGGTACTGAAGGTTGTAATAAAGACCTAAACGGTAGGATGTAATATCATTATCTGCTATTTTAGCATCAAAAGTTCCCATTAACGGATTAGGTCGGTATGCATTTACAAACTGAATGGCGCCTCTTACATCAGTGAATTTGTTGGCAATAATCTGTGCATATACATCATTCTCTAAGGAGATAGCATCCATGGATGCAAAAGCAGTCGATTGATTTAAGTTTTTTAATAAATTATTGGTAATTAATATTCCGGATAATGGTAGGGTAGTAGTTTTTGCACCAATAAGATAGGCAGAAGGTGTACTTTCGCTACTTCCAAAATTCTGGATAATATTGTTTTTAATGACAATTGAACCAACGTCTGTTATAGAAAGGCCATAGGCGGCATCAATATTTACGCCACCAGAAGTTATTGGGAATATGTTGTTTGTAATAGTGGAATTGTCTCCATTTATTTCAAAACCATCGAAAGTACTATTTTCAGCTCCAGCTGTAAAAGATACTATTGCGGTTGAGTTTACTCCTAAATCTGTAGCGTTCGGTACAATTTTAGCCTCTGCACTTCTGCTACCTTTACCTTCAATACCTGCATTAGGCCCCTTAATGGTTAATCGTTTGTTTACGGTGATTTTTTCTGCGTAAGTGCCTGGTAATGCCTTTATCTCTTCTCCGTCAACAGCAGCATCAATAGCATCTTGTATTGTAGCATAGTTAAGGTCTGTGGTTATATTTTTTACCGGTAAATAATATTGGACTTCGCCTATATTAGCATCATCTTTTTTGTCAAATATTTTACCATCCAGTTCGGTTCTTTGGCTGGCTGTCATTTCAAAAGGTACTCTAAGCTGGCCATCCACATAAAACTCGTTCTGATCTGCTCTGATATTTTTAGTCCAGTAGCCAGTTGTGGTTACTGCAATATTATCTCCGTACTCAGGATAACCCGTCATACCTACATTACTGCCGTCTTTTGTAAGGCTGCCATTGTTATTATCTATGTAAATGTACGTAGGTATATTGTTGCTGAAAATGTTTTTAGCTTGTGGCTCTCCTAGTATTATATTGCTGTTCAGATAGTTGTTGGCCGCATCATACTTATGATTGTAAAATGCAATAGCTTTACCGTTAGTTGCAGTGTTTAATCCGTTAAATGTATTAGACTTGATATACAAGTCCATTGGAAGAATTTGTCCGTTATCTATAGATAAAAGCATTTTTGTATTTACTGTAATCAATCTGAAATTGTCTTCAGAAGGTGTAAACTCGTTGTTATCAATAGTGATATTTCTAAAGTTCTCCAGACTAACTCCCCATTTTGTATTGGTAAACTGGTTGTTCTTTAAGATAAATGTTTTGTTGTTCGTATTAGTTTGGAAACGAGCCTGAGAGGTATATCCATTAGATGCGGATCCATCAAATTGATTGTTTTCAATAGTTACTGTGCCGCTGGTGCTATTGGTACTTGACATTTCTAATCCGCCGCCATTGAGTTTGTTATTTTTAACAGTTACATCACCATCTGTAAAAAAGCGGCAAATGATATCATGATTAATAGTTTGAGCGGTATTGTCCTCAATCAGTACATTTTTGGCTCTGTCGACCTGAAATCCTCCTCTGAAACCTCCCTTACTAATATCCCCATCAATAAAACCTTGTACGGTATTATGTTGTATGGTGATATCTGTAATACCGGCACTGATGTTTTTGTAATCTATTTCATTATTATATGGGTCTATGTTGATTCCTATGGCATTACGTCTGGTATATCCTAATTTTCCACTTACTAATAGACCGGTGGCTGCAGCTATAAAATTATTATTAATTATGTTTATGCCGCTAACATCATCATAAGAATGAATAGCCGAATGTAATTTATCTAAGTTGACGGTAAAGCTGATGTTTTTTATAGTTACATTTTTAGCTTTTACGGTAAATATAGTAGGGATACCATTACCATTAGTAGTTATAGCTGGACCTGTATAAGTGACTTTTGCTTTTGTATTATCCAAACCGTCAATGGTTAAGGGTTTATTAATTGTCACTAATTCATCAAAAGTGTTTTCGGATAATTGTAGGGTGTTTCCCGCTTCAGCGGCCTCTACAGCTAGACCTATTGATGCATAGTTTGTTCGTAAATTGGTGTTGAATACGTATTGATAATCATTTAAATAAGTGCCTGCTATAGGGAACTGTTCTCTAAATGTTATAGGGGTAAATCCATCATTTGTTGTGTTTTCAGCAATAACAATAGCACTAGAAAAAGGTGAATTACCTCTGTTGAAATAGTTATCAGTGGCAGATTGGTTTGCTTCGCCAGCATTTGCATCGGCTTGCCCGATACCATTTTTATAATAGTTTGATGGATTGCCTCCTTGTCTTTGTATTGCAACATCGCAATCAGAAACTTTGTTATTCTTAATGGTTATTCTTACCCCTTCTGCAACAATACCAAATCCTTCTTCGGTGGCACCTCCATTTGTTTGTACAAAACCATTAATATTGTTCCCCTTAATAACTACACCGGAAGGTACATCTATATTTTCATCCGTGTTATTGGGTAAAATGCTTCTTCTAAATACGGCTATGCCTGCTAAATCTCTTGCTTCGGGACCTAGGTTCCCACTTCTTGTTATATTATTATTTGACACAATAATAGCACCATCGCTATTTTCATCATCTTCTCCGGTGCCCGCAGGGTTTTTTACTTCAATACCAAATCTTTTAGCGATGTTGATTGTATTATTGGATATAACATTGGCTCCTGCTCCAGATTTGAGGCCAATTAAGCCAATAGCACTGTCACCATAATCAGTTCCGATGATGGTGTTGTTTCTTACTTTTACGCCTGATGCAGTGCCATTTTGTAAATCAATACCTACTAATGCGCCTGCATTAGACATTTCTATGTAATTGTTTTCTAAAATTATACCCTTTTTAAAACCATTCCAAATGGTTATACTACGCGGTTTGTTGCCTACAAAACTACAGTTTGTAATGCTTACATTTTCTGTGCCGCCATTTATATAAATTCCAGCATCAGTATCGGTAGAACCATTATTTTGAAATTGTACTCCGGATATTGTGATGTCTTTAGTGCCTGATGTTAGGAATTGTACGCCATATTTTACAAACCCTGTTATAACAAGATCTTTAATAGAAATGCTTGTTACTGCTCCCTGAATAGAAACACCAATGTTTCCGCCTCCCGAGATTATCGTATGATTTGCCGGATCGAACATACCGGGTACTGCATTTCCATTGGCTCCAGATCCTGCGCCAATTAAGGATATGCCATTTTTATTAATGATAATGTTTTCGTTGTAAGTGCCTTTGGCTATAATAATGGAGGTATTCGGCGAAGCTATATCAACTGCAGCCTGAATGGTTTTTTTTGCTGTTCCAGGAGTGTCGCCATTTCCCGTATCGTCAGAACGACTTGCATCAACATAAATCTGTGCTCTAGCTCCCAAAGAACACAGAGCATAAATAATAGTAAAAAACAGAAGTTTTTTAGGTAAGAGTTTTTTCATAATTGTATTTTTTTGATTGAGGTTGAATTGCTGTAAATTTAGCTTGTAAATGTTTGATAAACAATAGGTTGTTTGTGTTTTTTTTAGGGGTAAAAAACGGATTTAGAGTGTCTGGTTAAAGAATTTAGAACATATTTAAAAACAGTCTAAAATTTAAGAAGGGAAATAAAGGCATAAAAAAAGCGATTTTATATAAAATCGCTTTTTTTATTGATAGATGAAGTAATGTTATTTTGTGAAATGTTTGAGTTTAACGATTTCGAAATCAGTAAGATGCCTCCATCTTCCCCTTGGTAAATCTTTCTTGGTTAAATTAGCGTATATAACCCGGTCAAGTTTCACTACCTCATAGTCAAGACTTTCGAAAATTCTTCTTACAATCCTATTTTTTCCACTATGGATTTGAATTCCGATTTCTTTCTTTGAAGCTCCTGCAACATAGCTCAGGGAGTCTGGTTTTATAAAGCCATCTTCAAGCTCAACCCCGAAAGCAATTTTATTAAAATCACCTTGTGTCAGGTTTTTGCTTAGCTCTACATTATAAATTTTAGTGATATTATTTCTGGGGTGAGACAGTTTTTCCGCTAATTCGCCATCATTGGTCAATAATAATAAACCAGTTGTGTTTCTATCCAGACGACCAACGGGATAAATTCTTTCGTTGGTAGCGTCTTTAACCAGTTCCATTACCGTTTTGCGTTCTTGCGGGTCTTCTGTAGTGGTTATAAAATCCTTAGGTTTGTTTAGTAAAACATAAACCATTTTCTCTCTTTTCAGGACTTTTCCGTTGTATTTTACCTCGTCTTTTGCGGGATTAACTTTTGCGCCAAGTTCAGAAACAACTATACCGTTAACTTTAACTTCTCCAGAAGTAATCAATTCATCTGCTTTTCTTCTGGAGCATATTCCGGAATTGGCTATATATCTGTTGAGTCTAATCAGTTCGGACTCTTTTTTGTCAAAGCTTTGCTTTTTAGGTCTTAGTTTTACCTGTTCGTCCTGTATAGGAGCTCTTTCAGAAGGGGGTCTTTTGCCTCGTGGGCTATCCTGTTTTCTTTTTCTGTAATCGTCTGATTTTTCTCTGAAAGGCTTGTCTGTTTTTCTGTCAGAACCAAATGTGGTGTTTTCATTACCATATCTGTTACCCTTTTTCTCAGAGTCCCAATCATTGCGTCGCCTGTTAGAAGATGAAGAATCAGAATCATTGTCAAATCTTCTCTTACCAAAGCTTTTGTCGTCTTTACTGAATCCTGTCTTTTTTGGAGAACCTGACTTATCTGAACTAAATTTTTTGAAAGGTTTCTTGTCTTCTTTTCCGGACTTGTCCTCTCGACTTTTCCTGTTGTTATTGAATGGCATCTTACAGTTTTTTATGCTTTTTTGTGATTTGCAAAGGTACTAAAAATACCGGGTTTTTAAGTTTTACAGGCATGTAATATTCATGTTTTAAAGGACTCATAAAAGAAGTTTGAAATGTCACAATTTTATAACTATTTGATAATGTGAAGTATAGTTGGTATACTTGCAGACTTTTTTGGCTAAGTGGTGTTAAAAACAAGAATTATGATTAAAAAAAGCGTAGTTACTTGTAGCTTGATGTTGATTGTGTGTATCGTGATGAAAATGTTAGGTTACAGCTACTCCACAGACTTCAATAAGGAACAAAAAACGCATATTGAAGATGTAGAAACGCAGGTTAAGGAAGATGAAGAAGACCTGTTTAGTTTCGCAGAAGAAATGCTCCCCTTGGGAGATAAGAAAATAGAATACCGGTTAAGCCGGGCGCTCAAAGCAAACTCTTTTTCAAAGAGACAAACCCTGAAATTGCATTACAGAGCGCAGAAGTACTTCCCTATAATAGAACCTATATTGGAAGAATATGGGATTCCTGAAGACTTCAAGTACATTCCATTGGTAGAAACGGAGTTAAGACATGGTCTCGTTTCGCCCAGAGGAGCTACAGGGGTTTGGCAGTTTATGCCGCAAACAGCAAGATTGTACGGACTTAAGGTTAATTCAGCAGAAGACCAAAGAAATAATTTGCGTCTTTCTACTATTGCTGCGGCAAAGTATTTAAGAGATTTGTACAAGATATTCAATAACTGGACATTGGTTGCAGCAGCTTATAATGTTGGTGAAGGCAGTTTAAAAAAATCTATTTTTAGCCAAAAAAAAGATAATTACTTCCACCTGAAATTAAACAGAGAAACGGCAGCGTACGTTTATAGTTTGGTTTCTATGAAAGAAGTAATAGAAAAGCCCGCCAAATATGGTTATAAGATTAATGCACCAAGAAAGTTATTGGCTTATCAGCCAAATTAAGAATGTAAGGAAAAGGGATTGTCTTTTTGAGACGGTCCCTTTTTTTTACCCGAATCTTGTTGCCGCTACCTGAAATTGAATAAGTGGGTTTTACAGAATTTATTCACCCAGCGCATTATATTTCGACAAGCTCATGTGACCCAGTGAGGGAGATAGCCTATCTGCCTTTGGTTTCCTGACTTCTATTATGAATGATGAACGGTTAAACGTAGAACTGTTGATCATGGACGGTCAACCTTCGGTTTCTCGTCTCCAGATTTATTAATTCCGAGAAACTAATACCACCTAAAATAATCTGCATATTTATGTATCTTGTGTTGTAAGAAATACTCTTAGAGCCAATTTATACATGAAAATTACACATACCGAGATTTATAGATTAAGTGTTAAAATGGAGCCTTTTGCCATTGCTACGGGCACCATGGACTATGCGCAGAATGTTTATATCCGTTTATATAGTGATGAGGGGATTTATGGAGTTGGCGAATGTTCTGCATTTCCGTTTATTGTAGGTGAAACCCAGGACACCTGTATATCCGTTGCTAAAGATTTCGCTGAATTATGGAAAGGGAAAGATGTCTTAGATATTAGCGCCCGGTTACAAGAACTGGATAAGGCGATTGCCGGTAATACAACTATTAAAAGTGCCTTTGATATGGCTCTTTACGATTTAAATGCCAAACGAGTAAACCAGCCTTTGTATAAATATTTAGGAGGGAATAAAAGAGAAATAGAAACCGATATAACTATTGGTATTGATACGGTTGCAGCTATGGTGGATAAAGCATGGGATTTCTGTGAAAGCGGTGCCAGGTGCCTGAAGATAAAATTGGGAAAAGATGCCAAAGAGGATATAAAACGTGTAGAGAAAATAAGGGAAACCGTAGGCCATAACATATTAATCCGCTTAGACGCTAATCAGGGATGGAATTTTGAAGATGCTGTTTTTGCACTGAAAAGAATGGAAGATTACAATATTCAATTTTGTGAGCAACCTATGCGTACATGGAATGATGATTTTTTGCCAGAACTGAGAAAGCAGACTTCTATAAAAATTATGGCAGATGAGAGTTGTTATAATCATCATGATGCCCGAAGACTAATTGCTGCACAAGCTTGTGATAGTATTAATATTAAGCTGGTAAAATCAGGAGGGATAGCCGAAGCTATTCGCATTCACGATGTAGCAAAGCAAGCTAATATACCTTGTATGATAGGTGGTATGTTAGAAACCAGACTGGCTTTAAGTGCCAAGCTGCATTTTGCATACGCTCATCAGAATGTAAAGTATTATGATTTAGATACCTGTTTAATTGGGCATTTGGAAGATCCGGTTATAGGCGGAGCCCGTTATCAAAATTATAATTTGGATATAGATGATTTGCCCGGTATTGGTGCTGATATAGATGAGTTTTACCTTAAAAAATGCGAAATGGTCAGGATTTAAGCGGTGTGGATAAGATGACATAAAATCAATGGGATACATAAAAATGCTAAGGTCTTTTTTGTTAATTTTGCAGCTTAATTTTAGACGTCGCTATTTATAAAGGTATTAGGCTTATATGAGTAAGAAACCAATTGATTTAGGAGAACAAAAAGATGTGGAAGTTTATGGTGCGAGGGTTCACAACTTAAAAAATATTGATATTTCCTTCCCCAGGAACCAATTGGTTGTAGTTACCGGATTAAGTGGTTCGGGAAAATCCTCATTAGCCTTTGATACTATTTATGCTGAGGGACAGCGTCGGTATATGGAAACCTTTTCTGCCTATTCGCGACAGTTTATGGGCGGATTAGAGCGGCCGGATGTGGATAAAATATCAGGACTGAGTCCTGTAATAGCTATAGAGCAGAAAACTACTTCGAAGAACCCACGTTCAACTGTGGGGACCATTACAGAGATTTATGATTTTATGCGTTTGTTATACGCCCGTGTAGCAGATGCTTATTCTTATAATACAGGAGAGAAAATGGTTAAGATGTCAGAAGATCAGATTCTTAATCAGATATTAGAACAATTTGATGGCAAGCCCATTAATGTTTTAGCTCCGGTGGTAAAAGGTCGTAAAGGACATTATCGGGAGCTTTTTGAGCAAATCAGAAAACAGGGGTTTTTAAAAGTGCGTGTAGATGGAGAGATTATGGATGTGGTACCGAAGATGCAGGTAGACAGGTATAAGATACACGATATTGAAACCGTTGTAGATCGTCTGATAGTATCTCAGGATGATAAAAAGAGGATATACTCGTCTATACAACAGGCACTCAAAATAGCAAAAGGAGTAATCAAAATCTCAGATAAAGAAAATAACGTTTTCCATTTCTCCAGATTTTTGATGTGTCCTTCTACAGGAATATCTTATGACGAGCCTCAACCGAATACATTTTCATTCAATTCACCTTACGGTGCCTGTCCGGAATGCGATGGATTGGGGTATGTATTTGATATAGATGAAGAATCTGTTATCCCTAATAAAAAATTAAGTATTTTAAATGGTGGTTTGGCACCTTTGGGCGAATATCGGGAAACATGGATATTTCAGGTTATCAAAGCACTTTCTAAAAAATATAATTTCTCCATGTCTCAACCTATAGAAAAGTTGAGTGAAGAAGCTATCCGGATTTTATTACATGGAACGGATGAACTGATTACTGTTCCAGTGGCTTATAATAAATGGAATGTAGAAAACTACCAGATAGAGTTTGATGGTATTATTAAGCTATTGGAAGAACAGAGTGAGAAAAAAGAAGAATCTGGTTCCGATTTAGATGGTTTTAGAGTAGTAAAAACCTGTCCTGTATGTGAAGGTGCCAGGTTGAAAAAAGAATCGTTGCATTTCAAAGTCGATCAGAAAAATATTTTTGAACTATCTTCTATGGATATTAAAAATCTGTACAGTTGGTTTGAAAATATTGAAGATAGATTAAGTGAAAGACAGAATATCATAGCTAAAGAAATTCTGAAAGAGATCAGATCAAGAATTGGGTTTTTACTGGATGTGGGATTAGAGTATCTTACTTTGGACAGAACGGCAAAGACTCTTTCAGGTGGCGAGGCACAGCGTATTCGCTTAGCTACACAGATTGGCTCCCAGCTAATGAATGTCATGTATATTTTAGATGAACCTTCTATTGGTCTCCATCAACGTGATAACGACAGGTTAATTAAAGCATTAAAAGATTTACGTGACTTGAGTAATACCGTTTTAGTGGTAGAACATGATAAAGACATGATTCTGGAAGCAGATTATGTAATAGACATGGGGCCATCTGCCGGTGTACAGGGAGGAAAAGTAGTGGCACAGGGAAGTCCTCAAGAGATTTTGCAAACACATACACTTACAGCGTCTTATCTGAACGGAGAAAAAGGAATTGAGATTCCTGAAAAAAGGAGGGAAGGAAATGGTAAGATATTAACCTTAAAAGGGGCAACGGCAAATAACCTGAAAGATGTAAGTGTTGATTTTCCTTTAGGAAAATTGATTTGTGTAACCGGAGTTTCTGGAAGCGGTAAGTCAACGTTGATTGGTGAAACCCTGTACCCTATATTAAATAAGCATTTCTTTAGAGCAAAAAAGCAACCCCTGCCTTATCAAAAAATAGAAGGTTTGGAACATATAGATAAGGTTATTGAGATTGATCAAACTCCGATTGGTCGTACGCCACGATCTAACCCATCTACTTATACAGGAGTATTTTCTGATATCAGAAATCTTTTTGTAGCCTTGCCCGAATCGCAGATTAGAGGGTATAAGCCCGGGCGTTTTTCATTTAACGTAAAAGGAGGAAGGTGCGAAACTTGTCAGGGTGCTGGAATGAAAGTGATCGAAATGAATTTCTTGCCGGATGTGCAGGTGCCTTGTGAAGAGTGTGGTGGTAAGCGTTATAACAGAGAAACTCTGGAAGTAAGGTATAGAGGCAAATCTATTTCTGATGTACTGGATATGAGTATTGATGATGCGGTTAATTTTTTTGAAAACATACCGTCCATCTATCGTAAGATAAAAACCTTAAAAGATGTTGGTTTAGGTTATATCACTTTAGGTCAGTCATCCACAACTTTATCGGGAGGCGAGGCACAACGTGTAAAACTGGCTACTGAATTGTCTAAAAAAGACACCGGAAATACGTTTTATATCCTGGATGAGCCCACTACAGGTTTGCATTTCGAAGATATTAATGTGCTGTTGGGCGTAATTAACCTCTTGGTAGATAAAGGAAATACAGTCTTAATTATAGAACACAATCTGGACGTTATTAAAGTAGCAGATTATGTTATTGATTTAGGCCCTGAAGGAGGTTCTGGAGGTGGAAATATAGTGTTTACCGGTACTCCGGAAGGTTTGGCTAATTGTAAAGATAGCTTTACCGGAAAATTTCTGAAGAAAGAGATGGTTGATATAGCTCGTTAGCCTAATAATCAGTAGTTATGCATAATGATTGTATTGATGTACTCATGAAAATTATTTGAATTTTTATAACCATGAAAGGCAAAAAATAAGTATATCGAATGATTCCGATGCTGATTATGAAAAAGCAGAATTGGATTTACTTAGAAAAGCCTTGAAAAGGTCTTATACAGAACGTTTCCTAATCATGACCCGATTGATGAGAATGGATATGATGTTCAGAAAAGCAAAAGTTACCCATAAAACTATTTCCTATTCAGATGAAATTTAATGGATGTTTTTGACGAAGAACTTCTTGGATTCTGGAAATGCCGGAATGATAACGATGTTAAATACATTATGATTGGCGGTGTAGCTAGGGTTATTATAGAACAACTAATGATATAGATTTATGGTTGGAAGATTCCTTAGTTAGCATATCTGTATATATTTCATATCAGAATATATTTGAAGTATGCTTATCTTAACCTTCAAATCCAAAACATGATGGACACACGAAGGGAATTTCTTAAAAAAGCTTCATTATTGGCAGGAACAACTGCTGCATTTCAAATACTACCCGAGTCAATCCAAAGAGCATTGGCTATTAATGCCCCGGCAGGCTCAACCTACTTAGATGCAGAGCATGTTGTGTTTTTAATGCAGGAAAATCGTTCGTTTGACCATTGCTTTGGCATGCTGAAAGGAGTGCGGGGCTTTAATGATCCCAGACGGATAATACAACCTGGTGGGTTGCCTGTGTGGATACAATCAAATAAAAAGGGCGAACATTATGCACCTTTCCATTTAGATATAGAAAATACGAAAGCAACATGGATGGGCTCTCTGCCCCATACCTGGAAAGATATGGTTTTGGCCAGAAACGAGGGGAAAATGAATACCTGGTTAGAAGCTAAGAAACCTAAAAAAGAGTATCAGCATATGCCTTTAACCATGGGGTATTATGATCGTAGGGATTTACCATTTTATTATGCATTTGCTGATGCCTTTACCGTTTGCGATCAGCATTTCTGTTCATCGCTCACCGGTACCAGTGCCAATCGCTCCTACTTTTGGTCGGGAGCTATAAGGGAAAACCCGCATCATCCGGAGTCCATTGCACATGTAGATAACTGGCAAATAAATTACAAAGATCTTTCATGGAAAACATTTCCCGAACGATTACAGAAGGCAGGAATTGACTGGAGAGTTTATCAGAACGAACTGAGTGTCCCTGTAGGTCTTACCTCTGAAGAAGACGATTGGTTGGCAAATTTTACAGATAATAATCTGGAGTTTTATAAACAATATAACGTTAGATTTCACCCTGCACACAGAAAGTATATTCGCAAACGCATAGGCGAAATAGAAGTTAAACTGAAGACAATGACACAAGAAGATGAGCAGCGGGGAAAATTGGAAAATGAGTTATTGCGTTTACGAAAGGAAGATGAAAAGTATCCGGAAGAAAACTTTAATACATTAAGTGAGTTTGATAAAGAAATCCATAAACGGGCGTTTACCACCAATATAGGAGATCCGGACTATCACACATTAGAAGATATGCCTTATACCGAAGGTGGTAAGGACCAAATTATCAAAGTTCCGAAGGGAGATATATTTTACCAGTTTAGAAAAGATGTACAGGCAGGTCAACTACCAACTGTTTCCTGGTTAGTGGCACCATGCCGTTTTTCAGACCATCCGGGGTCTCCCTGGTATGGTGCGTGGTATGTCTCAGAAACATTAGATATTTTAACCGCCAATCCAGAAGTATGGAAGAAAACCATTTTTATTCTTACCTATGATGAAAATGATGGTTATTTTGATCATGTACTCCCATTTGTGCCTGCGCATAGTTCCCGTCCAGATACAGGGAAATTACCTGAAGGAATGGATACAGCAGCAGAATATGTAACAGCAGAACAGGAAAAGATCAGAACTAATAATCCAGAGGCAACTTTAGATAGCCCCATAGGATTAGGATTTAGGGTGCCTATGGTTGTCGCCTCCCCGTGGACAAAAGGAGGGTGGGTAAACTCGGAAGTGTTCGATCATACATCAAGTCTGCAATTTCTGGAGCATTTTTTAGAAAAGAAAACAGGGAAAAAGATTGTCGAAGAAAATATAAGTCCGTGGAGAAGGCTTGTCTGTGGTAATTTAACCTCTATATTTAGACCGGTAGAAAACAATACCAAACCTCAGCTGGATTTTGTTAACCGGAATGAAGACATTAAACGTATTTATAGTGCAAAATCGAAGGGCCTGCCCGGGAATTACCAGCTTATAAAAAATGCGATTCCCGGTAATGATTTTAAAGAGTGGATTCCTCATCAGGAAAAAGGAATAAAAGAAGCCTGTGCCCTGCCTTATGATCTAAATGTAAACGCAGTTCTGGATAAAGATAAAGGAGAATTGCTGATACGTTTTGAAATTGGAGGAAATTTACCCAAAACCAAAGTAATAGGCGTTCCCTTTATGGTGCAAGCAAGAAGTGTTTATGGTAATGATGTACAAGCAGGTCGAACATGGAATTTTACGGTTAAGCAGGGCGAGCCTCTGGTATATACCTGGGCCATCCATCAGTTTCAAGGGAATTACGATTTGGAAGTATATGGGCCTAATGGATTTTACAGGTCTTTTGTGGGCGATAAAAATGTTGGTATACATATCCAGGTCGATACAGGCGATGGAAAACGGGGATTTGTTTTAGATAAAATATCAAAAGATGTTACATTGTTAATAGAAGATAAATCCTATGGATATGAAATGCGGGTTTTTAACACAGGAAAAGCAGAGAAACAGGTATGGGAATTGAAAAAATCTGGTGGGTGGTACGACTTTGAAATCCGGTCTAAAGATAATCCAGGTTTTGTTTATAGGTATGCAGGACATATAGAAACAGGAGGTCCGAGTATCACAGATCCGCTTATGGGAGGCGAACAACTGCCTGTACGAAAGTAATTTGGTGGAGAGAAAGAGATATAATCATAGAATTACTTAGAGGTTAAGTGAGAAAGATTTTGTACAGATCCAATATTGAATGTCACAGATAATAGTAATTGCGAATAGTATTGGAAAAGGGGTGTCCAAAAGCAAAGTCATACTATACAAAGAAATTAGGGCAGTCAACAAGGACTACCCTAAACAGGCTGGTACAAGACCGCCTAAAACTCAAAATTACAAAAAAAAAACATAAAATTGTCTTGTTTATTAACACAGAATCTAAAAAGCTCAGCGAACATACGACGACGGTAATACTAGCTTTTTAGACACCCTCTTGGTGTTTTTTATTAAAAATTTATCAAGAATTTACATGAAAGCATCTTATTTTCTTTTTTCAAAATGGCAATATAAACTCCAGTGTGATTTATCTTGCCGACATTAATTTGATTATTCCCTTTTTTTAGAATAGTTTCTTTTTTTGTTAATAAACGTCCGTTAGAATTATATATGCTTATTTCTGCTTTTTTGTTTTCCTTTTCTTCGTAAGCATTCACGATAATATCCTCACTTTCTGTCAAGACATAAACATTAAACTCATTATTAGTGTTAGAGCTGAAATTTATAGATTTTGGAGCGTAATCTTTATATTTACCATCTGTATCTACTTGTCGTAAAAAGTAATAGTTAATTCCCGTTAATGGATCATTATCTTGGTAATTATAAGTCTTGAATCCGGTATAAGTCACCGCAGGAATGGTCGAAAGTAAGAGAAATTGGTGATCAGAGCCAGCTCGATATATTTCAAAATGTGAGTTTCTATTTTCTGATAATGTTGACCAATTGACATCTATATAATCTAAATGTTTAACTAATGTGTAATCAACCAATGTAACCGGTGTTGTTTTTGGTTTGTACTCTATATCCAATACCCCTAAATAATAAAATTTGTTGGTATGGGTATTATTATCACTAGCAGTTACTTCTATAATAATTTTGCCCTCATTATCAGGTTCTATGTTTTGTACTGCTACTGTACCAAACGTGTTGTTTAGTATGTTTAATATTACAGATTGCTCGGTTTTTCCCTTAATAGTATATTTAGTTTCTCTATTGTCGCTGGCATTGTTGTCTATTCTACTAGCATAAAAAGTCAATGAATAATAATTGTCAGTATCCAGATTATTTAATGTAATACCCGATTTGTCATATCTAGTATTAGTACCAAATGTACCTGTTGTAAAACCGTAAAAGCTATCTTTTGTTGCATTTGCAGGGTAATCCGTTGTTCCGTTTTGATCTCCATTATTATTAGTGCCTGAAAATGGAGCATGGATATTAATAGTATAAGGAGTGGATTCTCCAGTCTTATTCTGCAAAGGAGTTGCCGCTGTTGAGGATACACTATTAATATTATTCCAGTGATTATTGGCTGTAGAAATAGTGGAGTTTGCGCTTGAGCCAAAATCAATCAGTATTTGCCCTGTAGCAGGTAAAACTGTTTTTGGCTTGTATTCTATATCGAGTATTCCTAAGTAATAAAATCTATTAACATGGGTGTTGTTGTCACTTGCGGTTACCTCAATAATAATATTACCATTATTATCAGGCTCCATATTGTGTACTGAAACAATATTGGAAGTGTTATTCAGAATGTTCAGTATTACCGATTGTTCAGTTTTTCCTTTGACAGTATATTTGGTTTCTCTGTTGTCCGAAGCCGTAGCAATTCTACTGGCATAAAATGTTAATGAATAAGATTTATCGGTATCCAGATTACTTAAGGTGACTCCTGATTTTTCGTATGATGAACCTCCAGAAAAAACACCTGTTGTATATCCGTAAAAACTGTCTTTTATTGCGTTTTCTGGATAGTCTACTGGTCCTGAGAGCGTTCCATTAATATTGGTGTTTGTAAATGGTGCATGGACATGTATTGTAAATGGAGTGATTTCTCCATTTTGGTTCTGTAAAGGAGAAGCAAAGCCCGAAGATACACTGGTGATATTATTCCAGTAATTATCCGTTGTAGAAGTAGTAGAGTTTGTACTTGTGCCAAAATCAATCATTATTTTTCCTGCAGATGAATAAGAGGAAGGGATATATGGTTTTGCATAAGTTAAAATACTAGTAGTACTTATGACTTTGTTGTACAATATTTCATGGCCTGCATTATTTAAATGGACTCCATCGCTTGAATCGTATTCTGCTTTAATCCTTCCGTCCGTTTCAGCAATTTCTGTCCAAAAATCAATATAGGTGTCAGGATAATTAATTTGGGTAGCATTTTTGATCTCTACCTGTTGCTGTCTTTTTGCATTATCTGTAAAATTCCTGGGCTGTGTAGATGTAAAATAAATAGGAATATTTTGTGCATCTGCTAGGGATTTTAATACAGTGTAATTGCTCATTATTTCGTTGGTAGGATATCCATTCCCAACATCATTACTAGGCATATTAACAATAATTACGTCGGGATTATAACTGAGGGCTTTAGTTATATTATTGTTTGTTTTAGGTTGACGTCTGTCGGGAGGAACTGAATAATTATCAGGCATTATATCATAGGTTGTATATCCGCCTACAGCTAAATTAACAACTTCATTGTGGGGATGTAAATTTTTTAGATAGGCTGTATATCTTGAAACCCATCCCTGACCAGAAGTTGCTCCAGACCCCGCTGCTGTAGAGGAGCCTAATACAACAATTTTTATTACATTTTCGGCCGCATAACTCCCGATGAAAGCTAGTGTGAATAATAAAATGAGTAATCTTTTTTTCATTGTTTTTAAGGTTTAATTAATAGTTAGTAATTGATTTTCAAACTAAGATATTAATAATAAAACAAAATACCCAATGTATTTGGTTATAAAATGTTTAAACGAAAGGCATATTAGATATGTGATTAGTAATAGAGATATAAATGTTCTGAAAAGATTTGGTACTCATCTTAGGAATCTAAGAAAGGATAGGAAGTTATCGCAATGGCAATTGGAAGTTGCTGCGGATATTTCTAAAAATCAGGTTGGAAATATAGAGCGAGGTGAAGTAAATATAACATTAATTACAGCTACGGCGATAGCAAAAGCCTTAGATATTCCTTTAAAAGACCTCTTTGATTATTAGTTTTATCTATTTTTTAAGATCAGTTAACCAGACTGTGCTTATAAATTAAGCAGAAATAGTAGATACTAAATCATACCTCACAGCATATAATATTCATCAAAATCTATTTATTTCTTAATAAATATTTTATAACTTAATATTGTCCAACTCATTGAAGATATTTTGGACACTAAACATCAGATGAAAAACAGGTATGCTTAAATTGATCAATGCAGCGCAAACTAAACTTGCAGACCAATATACAATAGAAAACGAACCTATTCCTTCCATAGAATTAATGGAGCGGGCATCCTCGGTTTTTGTAAAAACATTTACAGAACGGTATCAGGATAAAAAGCTTGATATCACTATTTTCTGTGGAAAAGGAAATAATGGAGGTGATGGTTTGGCCATAGCAAGATTATTGTGGCAGGATCATTACGAGAATTTACAAGTTGTTGTTGTCGATTTTGCAGAAAAGTCTACTCCTGAGTTTGATGAGAATCTTATTGCTTTGCAGGAGCAAGAGATCAGTCTGTTTTACCTCAAAAGTGCAGATGATATTAGCTTTAAAGAAAGCGATATTATTATAGATGCTATACTCGGTATAGGACTTAAGAGAGCATTGGAAGGTGAGTTTGCTGCTTTGGTGCAGAAACTTAATGCAATTTCTGGAGTTAAGGTAAGTGTTGATGTACCTACAGGAATGCCGTCTGAAGGGAAACTGTTTGGAGAAATTATATTCAAAGCTGATTGGGTAATTACTTTCCAACGGCCTAAGCTCAATTTTTTACTCCCGTTATCTGCACCATATATAAAAGAATGGAAAGTGGTAAACATAGGCCTTAACGAAGAGTTTATAGAGTCTATAAGTTCGCCATACTATTGGTTCTGGAAAAAAGACATCCAGAATAATATCCGGGTGCGACAGGCATTTGAGCATAAAGGTACTTATGGTCATAATCTGATTATAAGCGGAGCAAAAGAAACAATGGGAGCGGCTTTGCTAGCTGCGGAGGCGAGTTTAAAAACAGGATCAGGCTTAACAACCTTATGCATTCCGGAATCTGGTTTGATTGCCCTTAATTCCCGTTTGCCCGAAGTTATGTTTATGGATCAGGAAAACCTTAAATATACCGATCTGGAAAAATATAAGGCTATAGCCATTGGACCGGGTTTGGGTAAAAGCAAAGAAGCAGAAGAGCTATTGACCGTACTTGTTAACCATTATAAAAGACCAATTGTTTTTGATGCAGATGCTCTAAACCTGCTGGCAAACAATATGGAGCTATTGCAGAATTTACCATCGCATTCAGTATTGACACCGCATATTAAAGAATTCGATCGATTGTTTGGAGAGCACCATAATTGTTGGGATAGGATAGAAACAGCTTTTAAAGAAGCACAGCGCTTAAGAGTATTTATTGTTTTAAAAAACAGGTACACCATGGTGTTTAGTCCCGAAGGACTTTGTTGTTTTAATTCTTCAGGTTCGCCAGCCATGGCCAGTGGAGGTATGGGCGATGTATTAACCGGGATGATCAGTAGTTTTATAACTCAGGGATATCCTATAGATAAGGCAGTGCTAATGGGAGTTTATATACACGGTTATGTAGGCGAACATTTAGGGCAAAAAATGTATGTAGTGCCACCAACAAAGCTGGTTAAGCAAATTCCTTATGCGCTTAAAGAACTAAAATCATAAAAAATAAATTCAGGGTAGGGGTATTTCTTTATACAGGTGTTCTAATCTAAAGAACAATAGAAATATCATGTATAGAAAATTATTTTTAAGTGTACTGTTTACTACAGTTAGTTTATTCTCAGGTTTATTTGCGCAGGAAAAAAAATCCAATTTACATGTGGGTGTTATGTATCCTGTAAGTAGCAATGGTAAAGAAGCTCCGGCTTATAGCAATGAAGTTTCTTTGCACTTACTGGGCGGTTTATCCAATGAAGAAGAGGCAGTTTCCTTTGCCGGTATTTTTAACAAAGTTAATCATAATGTAAAAGGTGTACACATTGCGGGTATAGGCTATCATGTTGGTCAAAAGGCAGACGGTGTTTTATTCTCAGGCGTCCTTAATAATTATAAGTCAGGTAAAGGCGTACAGTTGGCAGGTATAGCTAACCTTGCAAAGGAAGACGTTAAAGGGTTTCAGTTTGGCGGGATATTCAATAAAGCAAAAAGAGCAGATGGTTTTCAGTTTGCAGGAATAATGAATATGACTGACAGTGCTACACTAAAAGGAGGTCAGTTTTCCGGTATTTTTAACAGTGCAAATTCAGTCAGAGGAGTGCAGATTTCGGGTATTGCAAATCAGGTAAAAGACTCTGTTAGCGGGGTACAATTTGCAGGCATAGGTAACATAGCCCAAAATGTCAAAGGATCTCAGTTCTCAGGTATATTCAACAAAGCAAAAAAAGTATCGGGAATACAGTTTGCAGGTATTTTAAATATAGCAGATAGCAGCGATTATCCTATTGCAATCATTAATGTTATTAAGAATGGCGAAAAGAGCATCGGTTTAAGTATAGATGATCAATCAAACGCTATTGCAGCCTTCCGTTCAGGAGGAAAAGTGCTCTATGGTATTTTAGGTTTAGGATATAACCTTAAAAATAAAGATGAAGTATATGCTTTACAAGCAGGTTTTGGAGCCCATTTATGGAGAATGCAACAATTCCAGTTAAATACAGAACTCACCCATCTTACACTAACCAGCTTTAAAAAAGGTGATTTTTACAGAAACTCACTTGCTGTAATGCCTACTTATCGCATAGGGAATAAAATAGATGTGTTTTTAGGAGGATCTGTTAATTATATGAGTACCGGAACTGAAGAAGGTAAGGGTTTAACCAAAAACTTTTTACACTCCTGGAATGGGAAAAATAGCGGGAATTTTCAAGGTTTATTCTTAGGCTATTCTGCCGGTCTGAAATTAATACTTTAAGGTGATAACTTCTTTTTTATATCAAATGCATGCAGAACAACCTGATAAACAATTATCTTTGAACCCAAATATTCAGAGATTGAGCAATCAGAAGGCTATAGATAAGAACATAGAAAAAGAGTTTGAAGCGTTGTTTAAAAACTACTTTAAGGCTTTGCATGCTTATGCTTTTGGGATTTTGAACGATGATGTGGGAGCTGAAGAAATTGTGCAGAACGTTTTTTTGAAATTATGGGAACGTAAAGAACTTTTGCAAACAGAAGAATCTTTAAGACCCTATTTATATAAGTGTGTTTATCATGATAGTTTAAACTACATCAGACATACGAAAGTGAGAAATAAATTTGCAGAATATGTGAAACATCAGAATGCGATGGAAGGAGATGCGGCAGAACGTACGCAAGCCAAAGAGTTAGAACATAACTTTAGGCAGGCATTGAATGAATTGCCTCAGCAATGCCGGACTGTATTTCAGATGAGTCGTTTTCAGAATTTGAAATATAAGGAAATTGCCGAGGCGCTAAATATATCTGTAAAAACAGTAGAAGTACACATGGGGAAAGCATTAAAAAGCCTGAGATTTAAGTTGGTAGATTATCTTCCGATCCTGCTTTGTTTGGCAACCTGTATTAAAATATTAATTGTAGCGTTATGACGGATGAATTGTTGATCAAATACCTGCTAGGAGAAACAGAAGAAAAGGAACGTACAATTGTTGAAGATTGGATGCGTCAAAGTGATGAAAACCAGCAACAGTTTAATCATGTGAAGTTTTTATGGGAAAAAAGCGGTGAATTACTCAAAAAAGAAACACAGCCCGATGAGAACGAAGCATGGGAGCGTTTTGTACAACGTCGTAACAGCGTAACTGAAAAAAGTAGCAGGCGTTTAAATCCGGCATTTCTTAAAGTAGCCTCCCTATTTTTTGTTGTAGGAATAGCTGTGTGGTTCTACCTCTCCAAATTAAATACTACTGTTGAAATTACGGCACAAGACAATGTCTTGTCCCAAACATTATCAGACGGTTCAGTGCTAACTGTAAATAAACACACCCAGTTGAAATTTAAACCCTCTTCCAAAAAAAGATTGGTAGAATTACAAGAAGGAGAAGTTTTTTTCGATGTTAGCCCAAATAAAGATAAACCCTTTATAGTAGATTTGGATAATGGCGTTCAAATTCTGGTTGTAGGAACTTCTTTTAATGTTAAATATAGAGAAGGTTACACAGAAGTCATTGTAGAATCAGGTTTGGTAAAGGTCTTCAAAGCCAATCAGGAACTTCAACTGCATCCGGGAGATAAAATAGAGCTCGGAGCAGATCAACAAAATCTGGCTGTAAGTAAAACCAGCGATTCTTTATACAAGTATTACAGAAATAAAGAATTTGTGATTAATGGTGTGGCATTACAGAAAGTTGTAGAGGTATTGTCAGAAGCCTATTCAACAAAAGTGACATTGGCAACAGAAGACTTAAAAACATTAAACCTGAATGTTACTTTTAAAGAAGAACCTTTAGAAAAGATTTTGGAGATAATAGCCCAAACATTCAACCTGAAAATTATTAAGGACAAAGAAGGATATATATTGAAGAAGAAATAGATGAGTTTTATACGAGCTTTAGCATGGTCTTTCCTTCCAATCCTATTTACAGCCAATCTGTTGTATGGGCAAAATCGCATGTTGCAACAGAAAATGACCCTCGATGTAAAGAATGAAAGGTTAGATAAAGTATTGAACAAAATGGCAGAGAAAGGCAATTTTAGCTTTTCGTATAGCGGTGCTTTGTTGAATACAGATAGCTTGGTAACCGTCAATTATATTAACCTTCCGGTTTGGGATATTCTGGATCAACTGTTTAAAGGTAATGTAGAATATTATGAACTGGACGGTTATATTATTCTGAGATCTGCGGTTAATCGCTTTTATATTGATGCAGACGAAATTAGAGCCGAAGACAAGCGTTATATTATCAAAGGGAAAGTACTGGATGTAAAAACAGGACTGGGCGTTAAAAATGCCAGTGTATACGAGAAGCAATTACTAAAATCTGCCTTAACAGATAAAAATGGGGCATTTAGATTACGATTTACAGGAAACCATAAATCTGTAGTATTAACGGCCAGTAAAACACTTTATAAAGATACAACGATGTTTTTTCTGGCAGATATAAAGGTACTGCCAGAAGGAGTTATAGCAGAAGACTCCCGCCAATCTAATTTTTATAAGTCCGGCTTTAATAATATGATAGAGCAGTCGGGGATGGGGCGTTTTTTTGTATCATCTAAACGACGGATACAAAGTTTAAATATTCCGGACTTTTTTGTAAATAACCGAGTACAAGCTTCGTTAGTTCCGGGTTTAGGGTCGCAAGGTTTAATGAGCTCGCAGGTAGTCAATACATTTTCATTTAATGTGTTAGGAGGTTATTCGGCAGGTGTAACCGGTTTTGAAAGTGCCGGATTGTTTAATCTAACCAAAAATGATATTGATAAAAGCTTTCAACTTGCCGGTCTGTTCAATCAAGTGGGGGGACACGTAAGTGGAATGCAAACTGCCGGGATATTGAATACAGTTTATGATGGATTCCAGGGGTTACAGTTAGCAGGTATAACCAATCAGGTAAAGAAAGATTTTAAAGGCTTTCAGGTTTCGGGTATTTTTAATAAGATAGGTGGAAAACTGCAGGGCACTCAACTCGCAGGGATAGTTAATCAGGTTAACGAAAATGTAGACGGATCGCAACTGTCCGGTATTTATAATTACACAAGTAAGAATTTTAGAGGTTTTCAGTTCTCTGGCATATTCAATCATGTAAAAGGAGAATCCGCGGAGGGAATACAAATTTCAGGTGTGCTGAATAAAAGTAAAAACTTTAAAGGCTTTCAGTTTGGATTAATCAATCTGGCGGATACACTTGATGGGGTGGGGTTGGGCTTATTCAATATCTATAAAAATGGTTATAAAAAGTTAAGTATTTATACAGACGAACTTTTAAACTCATATGCGAGTTTTAGAAGTGGAAATGCTAACCTTTATACCATTTGGGAAGTAGGAGCAAACTGGAAAGATAAGGAGCGGTTTTATATGCTTAATGTTGGATTGGGGCATGACTTCCTATTAGGTAAAAAAACATTACTATCGGCAGAATTTGTTCATGTAATGTATGCTGATGGTGCCATGTATGCCTTGGGAAATTCTACAAAATTTATAGCAGCTTTAGAACAAAAGCTAAATAATAAATTGGGATTGGTAGTTGGGGCTACCTACCAGTTATATGAACGAGATCTTTTAGCCACAAAAGAATTGCCAGTTCCATCCTGGGCAAGTACTATTAACCGTAATAGCAAATCCTGGTTAGGTGGAAAATTAGGCTTAGTATATTATTTTTGATGAGAACGTACGTTAAATCTTTGTTCAAGAAAAGCTTTGAGTTCGAAAGGATTATCGCTCCCAATGGAAACCTGTTTTTGAACATTGTCTTTAGAGTACATCACTTTAACAGCACTGCGCCCCTGAATATTATATAAAGTACCTTTTGGTAGTAATCTTATGCCAAATCCGGCGAGTAAAGGTGTTTTTATAACCTTTATTTCTTCTATTTTATCGGGATTAATGTTGCAGCTAATAAGACCAATACCGTAGCTGATATTGATGCCACTCTCGTCTACTCTGATTTTAAGTTTGTAAAAATTAATGGTAATTAATATCAGGATGAAAAAAAGTAGCTGATAAATATTTTTAGATAATGGATTATCGCCCCACTGATATATATAACCTAAAGAAATACCTATCAAGCTTAGCAAGAGGATAACAATAAGATACCATCCAATTTGAGTTCTTTCGTATTTCATAGTGATAAAGATAGTGAAAAAGTCGGAAGTGGAGAGACCGAAGTCTGGTTGCTGATAGATAAAGGTTTATAGCTCATCGTGAAATCTACTGAAAAGGCTTAAAGCTTGTTTAAATTTCATTCAATAATTATTATAGTTGTTGAGATTGCTTCGTTCCTAGCAATGACAAAAATAGGAGCATCACTGCGAGGAACGAAGTAGTCTCTTTTACCACTGTATTTTATTTATCTCATTTTTAAATAGGTTCTTAAAGCTAAAAGTCTATGGTTTATAGATTACTAATCTGAATTCTATTAATAATACTAGGTTAGGTGTAAAACACAAGCGTTGTGTTGGGGATGTCTCATAAATAGGAGTGTCATATTGAGGCAGAATATATTGTAATATAAATCAATATAAAATGACTTTTGAATTGTATTTCTGTAATCAAGCTAAAGCAGGGTCAACCGTTCTGCTTAAATTCCGTATCAGCACAATTCGGTTGGCATAGGTTAAGCCTAAGTATAATCTTTCAAAGAATTGTGCGTAGCGGAGAGTTTTTGGTTCCTTTTTGAGGGAACATGCGAAGCATTCATGAATACATTTTAAAAAAAACAAATAAAAACCATGAATAAAAGGAGCTTGACCTGGCCGGTCCAGAGGCCGGAGAGGTAAGAGCGAAAATGCTTGATTGTGAGTTTTTGTAAATAACGTCAATGGTAGCGGAGACGAAATATGCTTTAAATGGTACTAGACAGGTTTTGACTGAGTTTGTCCTGAGCCCGACGAAGGGATCAGCCAAAAAAACACTAATTTGAGACAGTCTTATCTCATTGTATGGGTTCTTAAACCTTGTATAAAATTCCCAAGTATCGGGACAGGCTCCATCGTGATAACCCAGATAGCAGGAAAACATGACGAATAATAGTCGAGTTCAGCTGAATAGTATATCAAGCCAAAATAGAAACATCCACTCTGCTGAAATTCAGTATTGGTGATAATTATATTTAGCTGAATATAACTACTAAAGACTGATAATTAACCAGCTACTTGATCAAACAAATGCTTTTCTGCATGATAAGAAGAACGAACCAAAGGACCGCTTTCTACATATTTAAAGCCCAACTTACTTCCGTACTCTTTATATTTAGCAAATTGATCCGGATGAATCCAGTCAATTACCGGATGATGGTTTTTGGTCGGTTGCAAATACTGTCCTAACGTTAACACATGTACACCAGCATCACGTAAATCAATCATAGTTTCGTAAACATCAGCTTCCGTTTCCCCTAAACCAAGCATAATTCCAGATTTAGTTCTCAACCCAAAATCCGAGATACGTTTAAGACATTCCAAACTTCTGTCGTATTTAGCCTGTATACGAACCTCACGGGTTAGTCTTTTAACAGTTTCTATATTATGCGAAACAACTTCAGGTCTTTCTTCGCATACACGGTATAAATTATCCCAAATACCTTTAAAATCAGGAATCAAAGTTTCCATAGTCGTTCCGGGACTTTCTCTTCTGATAGCTTGAATAGTTTCTGCCCAAATGATAGACCCTCCATCTTTCAAGTCATCACGATCTACAGAGGTAATCACCGCATGTTTCACATTCATTAATTTGATAGAATTGGCAACCCTGTTAGGCTCGTCTGTGTCTACTGCCAATGGTCGGCCGGTAGCAACAGCACAAAAAGAGCAGGAACGTGTACATATATTTCCCAGAATCATGAAAGTAGCAGTACCAGCACCCCAACACTCACCCATATTAGGGCAGTTTCCGCTTTCGCAGATGGTGTGCAACTTATGCTCGTCTACCAGACCTCTTACATGAGCATATTCTTTTCCAACAGGAAGCTTCACTCTCAACCAATCTGGTTTCCTGTTCGTTTGATTTGCCGGAATTACGGGTAGTTCTATCATGCAGCAAAAATACACATACTTTATTGAATAATTGTGTTGAACAGTTGTAAATTTAGTAGGTACAGACAATAGCGTAACGGAAAACAAAGAAAACCCGGTTGTCTTCATGGTTAAATCTTAAGGTTTTGATAGAAACTGATTTAAGATGTCATTTTCAATCAAGTAATTTTGTTAATTTGCCCAGCTTTTAAAACGGAATAAAATATCGGGTAAAAGTAATTTATCCTGTAGCCTATAATATGATATGAAAAACATCACCATAAAAACTATTTCAGAGAATACGCAGGTTTCGTTAACCACGGTTTCTCGTGTTATGAATGGGGTTGCAGAAAAGTATAGGATAAGTGCGAAAACTGCCGAGAGAGTATTAAAGGAAGCCGAAAAGCTGGGTTATATCCCCAATCAATCTGCCATAAATTTAAGATTAAAAAAGAGTTTTTCTATTGGATTGATAGTGCCCAGTTTAGCCAACCCTTTCTTTTCCACGGTGGTAAGTATTGTGAACAAAACTTTACACGAAAAAGGATATTCTTTATTAGTAGCAGATAGTAACGAGAACGAGCAAACCGAAATAGACGCCGTAAAGCATTTGGTGTCCAGAAATATAGAAGGCATTATTATTATACCCTCTGGTAGAAAAACAGATCATATTAACCAGTTGATTAAAAGAAATTTACCTGTTGTTTTTGTGGATAGGTATTTTAAAGAACTCCCTGTTTCTTATGTGTCTACAGACCATTTTGACGGAGCCTTTAAAATGGTAGAATACCTGATTTCCCGTGGACACAAACATATAGCCTGTATACAGGGAGGGCGACATGTGATGTCTAATCAGGAGCGTGTTAATGGCTATAAAGCCGCTATTTCTAAAAACGGCTTTGGATATGAGTATGTAGGTGGAAATAGCTTTACCATGGAAGATGGGTATCTGGAAACCAAGCTTTTGTTACAGCAACGTGAAAAACCCACAGCAATATTTGCATTAAGTGATACTATTTTGCTGGGAGTGCTAAAAGCTTTGAAAGAAGACGGTTACCAGGTGCCTGATGATATTTCCGTAGCCTCTTTTGATAACTCTATTTATCTGGATTATCTGGCCTGTCCGGTAACCAGTATCTCACAACCTATATCCGAGATTTCGCAAATAGCCATCAGACTTTTATTAGATAAAGTAGATTATCAGGGCAAAGACGGGAGCTTATCAGATAAACAGGAAATTCTCATCAGTCCCTCAATTATTCACAGAAAATCCGTGAAAGATATTTTATAGAAGATTATACTCTGTTTAGAGTTTAACCGATGATTTTTATGTTTCTTTTGGAGCCTGTTCATCATACCTATGTAAATGAAGGGAAAACAAGACTTATTAATATCCTGTTTAAAAATGGAATAAACAAAAAATATACAAAAGAGACTGCTTCGTTCCTCGCAGTGACGCTCCTATTTTTGTCATCGCGAGAGCCTGTTCCGATTTATCGGAAAGGAACGACATGGCAATCTCACTTTGTTTATAAGAGATTGATTCGCTGTAACTTGCGATGGCGTTGTGTTCAATCTCATAGCGAATCCTGTTTCGATTTATCGAAAAAGCTACGATGATGTAATCACAGAAATAATAATTGAAATGAAATTTAAACAGGCTCTTAATATCCTGCTAAGAGTTTAGAAGGGGGAAATAGGATATTAATATCAAAATATTACTTCAAGTCTATGCCTGCTCTATTACCCTTTTCTCCAAATAAGGCAAAGAAAGCTCTTGTTATGCCACCATATTTTGTTTATATTAGGTATACTCTAAAATAACCATATAAAAGGTTAAAGTATCGCATTTTCCAATTTATAAGTCCCACTCAAGTCCCATATAAGTCCCACTCTAGTCCCTATTTACTATATACTTACAATATACTTACTATACCCTTGCTATACTCTTACCATACTATTACTATACCTTTTGTATACTTTTTATAGGTTCTGGATTTGGTTAGTGCCAGATGAAAAGGTTAATAAAGTGTAAAGAACACCTTTATGTGCTTATAGCCAAACCCTAAGAGGGTCTCTAACAAGTCAGATGTTATTCTCTTTACGAGAAATAGAAGCAATCTGGTGATGTCAAGATAGGGATTACGTTGTCATGCTTTCTGGTAATAATGCGTTTTTTAAATATTTGTTGAGCTTTTTAGATGGCTCAGTCTGATAAGTTATTGTTCGTTTGTTGTCTTTCGTTAATTGTTATTCGTTTTTAGGATGTTATAAATCTATATAACAGTTTAATGTGAAAGGTTTTTATAATAGTAAATCAATGTTGGTGTGGGTAGGAGTATATCAGATGATTTTTAGGTTCATAGCCTCTCCGGGTTTGTTTCGATAGCTTTCAACATATAAACCAGTTCAATATTAAAAGCCTGTTTAAAAATGAAATAAATAAAATACAGTGGTAAAAGAGACTGCTTCGTTCCTCGCAGTGACGCTCCTGTTTTTGCGAGGAACAAAGCAATCTCAACCATTATAATAATTATTTAATGCAATTTAAATAGGCTCTAAAGTTGTAAAATATAAATGAGTACAAAAAACAGTTTGTTCCAAACTTGTTTCGGAAAGTTGAGTAGAACAAAAGCCTGGGGATAGGTTAATTTCGGTATTCTGGCCGTGAGTTTATATTGAATTTAGATAAGTTAATTTGCACAATCGATAATAATATTTAATGATTGTATAGTGCTGTTTAATCTGATTTGCCTTATTCTATAAATTGATTTATGACAATTTTTAGGATAATGATGCTAATATAAGTCATTACATTTGAAATGTGACCCTATATATTTGTGATATTATAAACTTAATAATTTTTGCACAAACGTTATCGCTTTAGAGTAGTAATTCAAGTTATTTATGAGAAATATGTCGAGGTCTAAGATTGTAGTAATAGGAAGTTCAAATACGGATATGGTTGTTCGCACCAGTCATTTTCCGGAAAAGGGAGAGACCGTTTTGGGGGGCGAATTTATGATGAATCCAGGAGGGAAAGGTGCAAATCAGGCAGTAGCAGCAGCAAGAATGGGAGGTGAAGTTGTTTTTGTATGTAAGATAGGGAAAGATGTTTTTGGGAGTCAGTCTGCCGAATTGTTTGAAAAAGAGGGTATTGATGTTTCTTATGTATTGGTTGATGAAGAAAATCATTCAGGGGTAGCTTTAATTACAGTTGATGCCAATGCCGAAAATACTATTGTGGTAGCTTCAGGGGCGAATGCGCATCTTTTTCCAAAAGATATAAGTAGTGTAGAGTCTATTTTTTCTCCAGAAGGTTTTGTGTTGTTACAGTTGGAAATTCCGGTAGAGACTGTTAGGTATATTGCAGCAGCGGCGAAATCTAAAGGTGGAAAAGTAATACTGAATCCGGCACCTGCCTGTGAATTGCCTGATGAGGTATTTAGTGGGCTGTATATGCTTACTCCTAATGAAAAAGAGGCATCCATGATTTCAGGAGTGAATGTTCAGGATCTGGACTCGGCAAAAAAGGCTGCAGAAATTATTTATAAAAAGGGTGTAGAACATGTTATTGTTACTATGGGAGCTAAAGGAGCACTGGTTTTTGATGGTCTGGAATATGTTTTTATTGAGGCGCAAAAAGTAGTGGCTGTAGATACAACCGCAGCGGGTGATGTGTTTAACGGAGCTCTGGTTGTGGCATTAAATGAAGGGAAGAGCATTATTGAAGCTGCAGAGTTTGCCAATAAGGCGTCAGCAATAGCCGTAACCAGGTTGGGCGCACAGGCTTCTGCACCATATAGAGGGGAAATAATGGAAGAGGTTTCTAAATAAGATTTTAATTAAACGAAAAGGTTAAAAACTAAAAACCAATTATAATTATGTTTATTGTACACGATTATTATGTTGCAGTACTGTTCTGCGTTATTACCATGCTGTGTTGGGGCTCATGGGCCAATACACAAAAACTGGCCAATAAGACCTGGCGCTTTGAGCTTTTTTACTGGGATTATGTGATAGGAATTCTTTTGTTTTCTGTGATCTCGGCTTTTACTTTAGGGAGTATAGGGACAGAGGGACGGAGTTTTACACAGGATCTGGCACAGGCAGACGCCTCAAATATTTGGAGTGCATTAATAGGCGGTGTGGTTTTTAATGCAGCGAATATCCTGCTTTCTGCGGCTATTGCTATTGCGGGTATGTCAGTGGCTTTTCCTGTAGGTGTTGGTATTGCACTGGTTCTTGGCGTTATTATCAATTATATCAATACCCCGGTAGGTAATTCTACTTTACTTTTTGCCGGAGTTGGGCTAATTGTTATCGCTATAATTATTAACGCCTGGGCCTATAAACTGAAAAGTGGTGGAGAAAAAGGGAAGGCTTCTGGTAAGGGAGTTGCTATTTCGGTAATAGCCGGTATTTTAATGGCTTTTTTCTATCGGTTTATTGCAGCTTCCATGGATATGGAGAATTTTGTTTCTCCTGAGGTGGGTAAAATGACCCCTTATACTGCTGTATTTATATTCTCAGTAGGTATTTTCTTAAGCAATTTGCTATTCAATACTATCCTTATTAAAAAGCCAATTGAAGGTGAACCTACAAGTTATTCGACCTATTTCTCAGGAAAGTTTTCTACTCACCTAACAGGTATTTTGGGAGGAATGATATGGGGACTGGGGAATTCGCTAAATCTAATTGCTGCAGGTAAAGCAGGTCCGGCAATATCCTATGGTTTAGGACAGGGAGCTACATTGATAGCGGCACTTTGGGGTGTTTTTATATGGAAAGAGTTTAAGAATTCTCCGGTAAATGTAAATGGTAAACTGGCAGCCATGTTTGTGCTGTTTGTTGTGGGGTTATGGCTGATTATTGTGGCTGGGGAGTGATGAATGTAATAAATATACTAGGAAGAAGAATATAAAGCCATTTGTTTTTTTATTGCTTTCTCTTAGTCTGGATTGGTTTTACAATAAAAATTAAGAAAATGAGGGAAATCTACGTTTTTATTCTTTTAATGAATATGATTTCATTAAAAGTGATGTCACAGGTTAATTTGAGCCAAGAGGGTACGGCTAACAGTTACATTGTTACTGAGCTGGGTTTTTATAGCTTTAAAGCAACAAAAGGCAATTCAACTGCAACTCTTTCAAATATGGGGTCTGCTGCTTGGTTATGGATGAGTAAAGCTGATTTGATTTCTAATGTGAGTTATGATGTTAATTCTGGTATGGTTTCATTTAATGCATCAAATGAAAGAGGGAATGTAGTTATAGCTGGTTTTGATGCTGGGGGAAATATTGTTTGGAGTTGGCATATTTGGCTGACAGATGATCCACGATTGAATCTGCATAAGGTTCAGAGCTTTTATATAATGGATAGAAATCTTGGGGCAATTGCAAATGTAGAGGAAGATGTAAAGTCTTATGGTCTTTATTATCAATGGGGAAGAAAGGATCCTTTTCTTGGAGCAAAAGATTTAGGATCTAAAGCATCACCAGGCAATGAAACTACAGCATTTTCTACTGCTACAGAATATTATATAGTTAATCCGCTATATGTTGATAGAACTTTCTCTGCTATAGCAAATAATGATGTTTCAATACCGGTCGGTAAAAGTGTTGATTATGCTATTGCTAATCCGACCAAATTTATAAGTTATGTAGGGCAAGTGAATTCATCCTCATTAGGAGATTGGTTAAATAGTGAACAAATTGATAACCTATGGGGTTTTGCCGGGATTGATTATAATATTGCTACAAGTAAATCTATCTATGATCCATGTCCTCTAGGTTTTAAAGTAGGTCATTCAGGAAAGAAGGTGTTTTGGGTAACAGATCCGGGTACAGGAACTCCTAGGCTAAGTCAAAATCCTAATATTAGGTATATGGAAGATACAAGAAGTTTTGTTTTTCCTTATGAAAACAAAGATTATTACTATCCAGCTAGTGGATATAGAGATGATGTAGGAAAACTAACAAGCGTGGGGAATGATATGTGGATATGGTCTTCGATAAGATCTGATTTGGCTGAAAATAATAAGTGGGGAGCTCAGGCTTTTCGGGTATATCGGAATGCGAATGTTAGTCCTATTGCTGAATATTACACAAACCAAACTGAAAGAACACGAAGGGCTCGAGGTAATCCATGCAGGTGTATAAAAGACGATGATCCGGCGCTGCCAATTAAATGGGGTAGTTTAAAGATTGGTAAAGATAATAATGGGGTGAAATTAAATTGGACAACCTTATCTGAAATTAATAACTCACATTTTAATGTACTTAGAAGTATAGATGGAGTTCAATTTACCCCTATAGGAAGAATCAATGCGAATAAAGAACAAAGCTATCAGTTTATAGATTTGCAGCCCAATGTAGGATATAATTATTATCAATTGGAACAGGTCGATTTTGATGAAAAAACAGACTTATCAGATCCGATTGCGATTAACTTTTCTTCTGAAAATGAAAGATTCTCTGTGTATGCGCCATTAGAGGGAGATTATGTGCAAGTGATGTTTACAAATGAAAAGTTAGGGAAAAAAAATATACAGATAATCGATGCTTCTGGGCGTTTGCTGTTGAATTCATGGTTAAACTTAGAGATTGGCCAAAATATAATAGAGTTGCCAGTATCATTACAAAAAGGTGTTTACATCGCCAAAATAGGAGATACTGTAACAAGATTTGTGAAGTAATGTCTTTGCTCTGCATGCGCTAAGTATTGGATAGGTTTTATCAATGCTAAATAAGGGTAATTGATATAATGAGAGCGTTATAAACTAAATAAGTAAATGAGAATAATTAAATTTTTTGTCCTTTTGAGCATGTCCTTTCTATTTTTAAAAGGAAATGCTCAAATAAAGTTTGTAGATATACCCGCTGGAAGTTTTTATATGGGTACAAATGGACCTCGTAAACATTTTGACGAAGCGCCAATTCATAAAGTAACTATTACGAAATCTTTTAAGATGAGTTCTACGGTTATAACAAATGCTATGTATGAAGAATTTGATCCCTCACATAAGCAATTAAGAGGAAAAAATGGATTCTCCCACCTTGATAATGATGCTGTAGTGTATGTTTCTTGGTATGATGCTGTAGCATTTTGTGAATGGCTATCAAAAAGAGAGGGTAAAACATATAGATTACCAACAGAAGCAGAGTGGGAATATGCCGCGAGGGCAGGAACAAGCTTTCCTTATTATTCAGGATGGAAACTTCCTAAAGGATCGAATAAAAATAATAGTGAAGTTCATAGTAATTTTAATAACAGAGAGATTCATAACAATTTTATTCCAATAAACCTTGGGGTAAAAAATGATAAAGGGAATTCTTTTGGTTTATACGATGTGCATGGGAATGTTGAAGAATGGTGTTTAGACTGGTATGGGCCGTACACAAATAGTGAGAAAATAGATCCTGTGGGTTATATTGAGGGGGAATTTAAAGTTACTAGAGGAGGGAGCCATAGTACCCCTGATGAGTTTTTAAGATCTGGTAATCGTATGGCAATGTTGCCAGAGGATAAACATTATCTAACTGGGTTTAGGGTGGTTGAAGGAGAATATCCTAAATCAAAACCCATGGTTAGAGTAAGGGGTAAAAGAGAGAACATAAGCCAAAAGAAAGTTAAATGGGATACTCCTTCTGAAAAAGCATATTTTAAAGAGCCTATCCCTTACGTCAATACTCCCGACCATGATTCCAAAGTTCCATTCTTTAATCATAACCATTGTCCGGCAATAACTTGGTGTCCTAATGGTGATTTGTTGGCTATTTGGTTTTCCACAGATGATGAGTTTGGTAGAGAAATGACGATTCTTTCCTCTAGACTACCGATGGGTAAAAATGAATGGACTAAAGCAGAAGAGTTTTATAAAGTTCCTGATAGAAATATGACCGGTTCGTCATTATTTTATGATAATGCATCTGGTGTTATATATCATATGAATGGGGTTGAAGCTGCTGGTTGGTGGAGAAATTTAGCAATAGTGCAAAGAGAAAGTAGGGATAATGGTGCGACTTGGACTAAAGGTAGATTGGTTTCTCCAGAGCATGATTTGGGGAATCAGGTAATCGCCGGGATGTTTAAGACAAAGGAAAATTATTTAATTCAACCATCTGATGCAACTCCAGACATGGATGGAGGGAGTATAATACACCTAAGTAGAGATAATGGGAAGACATGGGTAAATCCAAAACCTATTGAAAAGCCAAATTTTGTTGATGGAGGAAGTGGTAAAGCAATTGCAGGGATACATGCCGGGGTAGTTCAATTAAAAAATGGAGATTTAATGGCCTTGGGACGTACAAACTCTTTTACTAATAAAAATGGGGATAAAAAAATGCCCATGTCTATATCCTCTGACTGGGGGCAAACATGGCGGTATTTCGCAACTGATTTACCTTTTATTGGGGGAGGACAAAGATTGGTTTTAATGAGGTTAAATGAAGGGCCATTGTTATTGGTGTCTTTTACTTCTAATTCTCATTATTGGGATGATAAAAAATGGGGAATGGAGTTCAATATAAATGGTGGTAAAAAATATGGTTATGGAATGTATGCCGCTTTATCTTACGATGAAGGAAAAACGTGGGAGAAGAAAAAACTACTAACAGATGGAAAGGAAAGATATTTGGATGGTGGGGCTTGGACAGGCCACTTTTTTACAAGTAGCTTTCAAGCAGAACCTAAAGGATATCTTGCAGTAACACAAACGCCTGATAATATGATTCATTTGATTTCAAGTAGAATACATTATCGGTTTAATATAAAATGGATAGAAGAATAAAGATCAACGAATTTTAATTATGGTTATTATGAAAAAAGTGTTTTTGATATTTACAGCATTACTGTTCATGGGATGTAGTAGTGTAATGAAAGGATTAAAAACAGATAAAGCTGTCAAAATTATATTTGATACCGACATGGGGAATGATATAGACGATGGTCTTGCTTTGGATATGTTGTATAAATATGTGGAGGATGGAAAAGTAGATTTATTAGCGATAACATCTAATAAAAAAGAAAGCGGTAGTACCGAGTATTTAGATATAATGAATAATTTTTATGGTTTCCCGAATGTACCCATAGGGAAAATTACTGATGGACCAGATAGTAAAAAAGGAGACCATTTTGCTTTTAATGTGTCTCAAGATAAAAGTTATAAGAGATCAATTAAAGATTATGATAAGATTCCTGAAAGCGTAGATTTACTGAGAAAGACTTTACAAAAGCATAAGAATAATTCTGTAGTTATTGTTGCGGTAGGTTTTTCTTCAAACTTATCAAGGCTTTTAGATTCTAAGCCAGATGACATTTCACCTTTAACAGGGAAGGAGTTAATAGCCAAAAAAGTTAAGTATTTATGTATGATGGCGGGCGATTTTCGTCCAGAAAGAAAGCATTCGGAGTATAATGTTAGGCTAGATAAGCAATCTGCACAGAACGTTTTTAAAAATTGGCCCACAAAAATTGTGACTAGCCCTTTTGAAGTTGGCTTAGATATTAAATATCCAGGATCATCTATTTCAAAGGATTTCACCTATGTTAAGAAGCATCCCTTAGTTAAAGGTTATGAGGCATTTGCCAAAATGCCTTATGATAGGCAGACATGGGATTTAACATCTGTGTTGTATGCTGTTGAGGGGGATGGTAATGGGAAGTATTTTTCGCTCTCTAGTGCTGGCAATATTGAAGTTCAGGAAGATTCTAAAACAGTATATGAGCCATCGGCCAAAGGGAATAGGTATTATTTAAAAGTTAATGAGGAACAAAAAAAGGCAGTAGCTAATAGGTTTCTTGAAATTATAACCAGAGTCCCAAAAGTATTAGAAAAATAACAAAACCTCACCTTATAGGATAAACGTATGAAGACAAAATATTATTGGATATGGGCTTATTTGATAATTATATCTGCATCTGCATTTGGCCAAAAAATACCTGTTAGTGGTATCGTAAAAGACGCTAAAGGAGAAATATTAGCTGGTGTTACAATTTTAGAGCAAGGCACAAAGAATGGTACTTTTTCTAGAGCAGATGGAAAATTTTCTATAGATATTAATAAAAATGGGAAACTTGAATTTAAATATATTGGATTTAGAAATACCACTTTGGAGACTTTGGGGAAAACAACTTTTGAAGTGGTGCTTTTAGAAGATTTTTATGCTTTAGACGAGGTTGTTGTTGTGGGGTATGGAACCCAAAAGAAAATAAATTTAACAGGAGCTGTTAGTCAGATTAACGGAGATGATATTGTATTAAAAAACACGCCAAATGTTTTGTCTTCTTTACAAGGAGAATTGTCTAGTGTGGTGGTAACTCAAAGTAGCGGGCAACCAGGGGAAGAAGGATTGGATTTAAAAATAAGGGGGTATTCATCTGCAAATAGTATGGCTCCCTTAGTTTTGATAGATGGGATGGAAGGTAGTTTAGAAACATTAAATCCTAATGATGTAGAATCTATTTCTGTACTTAAAGATGCCGCATCTGCGTCTATATATGGTTCAAAAGCAGGAGGAGGGGTTGTATTGGTTACAATGAAAAGCGGTAAAGCAGGGAAGGCAGAGGTAATGTATAACAGTCTTCTCGGTTTTAAAAGACAAGGGAGAATGCCTGGTAGGCTTAATTCTTGGGAAGAAAATGAAATAGTTGAGCGGGCTAATAATCGTATTCCTACTTTTCAGACTATGGAATGGTTTAAAAATCCTAATTTAAATACCATTCTTAGAAGCTCTTCTCTATTAACTTATTATGATAACACAAACTGGCTTAAAGAAGGTTTGTACAAAACAACCTATAATAATAGACATAATGTTTCTGTTAGGGGAGGCGATAAAAACCTTAATTATAGAGCTTCATTAGGATATTATGGAGATGAGGGATTCTTGCGCTATGGACCAGATGGATTTGATAGGTATAACTTTAGGTTAAATGTTAATTCTACATTAAGTAAGTATTTTGTACTATCTACAAAAGGCGATTTTAATACATCCACAGTAAAGCAAAGTTCCTATTCTTCTAAAGGGATATTAAATCTGCTGTACCGCGGAAGAACAAGAATGCCTGTTTTATTTCCGGTAGATGAAGATCCTATTCCTACACCAAATGTTTATGCCGGTCAAGACGGAGCAAATCCAATTGATATGATGTTGAATGCAGGGACATTAAATAATGTTACAGAAAATCAATCTATTCAATTCTCCTTATTAGCAAAAGATTTTGTTAAAGGGCTTAATTTTAATGTTTCGGGATATAGGAATTATCGATTTGCAAATATTGATAAACATTTGCAAAGATTAACCTGGTACAGTAGAGGTTTAAACGAATATCGTTATTCTCAGACCCAATCTAGTAGCATTGAGAGGCAGAGAAATAAGGAGATAAGAGATAATTTAAACTTTATAGTGAATTATGATTTAAGTACTAAAACTAATCACTTACTTAAATTAATGGGCGGGGCTGAAATGGAGCGATTTACAAGAGATAGGCTTTTTGCAAGTAAAGGAGATATGCCAGATGGTTTGGGGTCACTTAATTTTGGAAGTTCAGAAACTGCAAAAAACACAGATTTGATAGAAAGGTCTTTAATAAATTCGTTTTTCGGAAGACTAAATTATGCGTATAAAGAAAAATATCTTTTAGAGGCAAATCTAAGGCATGATATCAGTAGTCGTTTGGCTCCGGGTAATAGGGGGGCAACATTCCCATCTCTTTCATTAGGTTGGTTGCTAAGTAAAGAAAGCTTTTTTGAAAATACTTTTAGAAGTATAAATACCTTTAAAATTAGAGGGTCTTGGGGCCAACTGGGTAATGCCGAATCTTTAGGTGTATATGATTACTTAGATATTTTAGAATCTGGACAGACGCTTATAGGCGGTTCAATAGCTTCAACTCATTATTTAAAAACTTTAGCCTCCAAGGAAAAAACTTGGGAGATAATAGAGTCTATGAATATAGGGGTTGATATCAATGCATTTAATAATCGACTGATGTTTACTGGAGATATTTACAGTAAAAAAAATAAGAATATGTTAGCAAGTATGCTCGGAATTCCTTCGCTAATAGGTGTTAATTTGCCTTATTTTAATGTTGGTGAGTTAAAAACTGATGGATGGGAGCTTGAGGTGAAATGGAGAGATAAAATAGGTAAAAAAGGAAATTATTGGTTAGGTTTTAATATTGCAGATAGTAGAAATAAACTAATAAGATATGATGGGGTAAATGTAATAAACGAAGGAATAGTTCCACTGTTAGAGGGTTATCCTTTAAATACCATATGGGGATATAGAACCGACGGATTATTTAATGAAACTATCTCTCCGCAAGAAGCTCTTTACCAACCAGGGGGAGCGTTGACAAGCAGAGGGGATTTGAAATATTTGAATTTAGATGATGATCCAAATATTAATGGAGGAGCTTTTACTCCAGAAAACCCAGGAGACTTAGTTAATTTCGGGAGTACAGATCCGCGTTATACGTATGGATTTAATTTAGGAGCAAGCTGGAAAAAATTTAGTTTATCTGTGTTTTTGCAGGGAGTAGGTCAAAGAAAATTCTTATTGGATGCAGAGACATTGAATCCAACTCAAGGATCTCTTTATCAAGCAATGGACTTTCATAGAGATTATTGGACAGAAAGTAATTTAAATGCGTTTTTTCCACGACCATTTTACCAAGGTGGATCCTATAACTATAAACCTGCAGATAGATGGATACAAAATGGAGCATATCTAAGAATTAAAAATGTTACTCTAGGTTACGATATACCAGCTAATATTAAATGGATTAAAAAAGTCAATGCATTTATTGCAGGAGAGAATTTGGGGGAAATAACTAAGTCTTGGAAACAATTTGATCCTGAAGCACCAGCAATTACAGGGAGTCATGCCTGGTATGCATTTAATCGAACTCTTAGTCTAGGTTTAAATATCACTTTTAAATAAAAAACAATGAAAGCTAGAATTATTAGATGTTTTTTTATCTCAGCAATAATAACCTTAGTTAGTAGCTGCGACATGAATGAATTTCCAGAAACTTCAAGAACAGATAAGGAATACTGGAAAACAGAAGTGGATTTTAAATATGCAGCAAATCAGTTATATGCACTACTTAGTCCAAATTTTTTAGATACAAGAGCTGATGATTTATTTTTAAATAATTATCCTGATGATATTTCTTCTGGAACAAGAAAGATTCCGGCAGAGAGTAGTGATTGGAGTAATCCTTTTAAAGTAATATTCTTAGCTAATAAAATAATCGAGAATTTACCCAAAAATGCATTAGGGAATATAGATAGGTATGTTGCTGAGGCTCGTTTTTTTAGAGCTTATAACTATCATATGTTAGTTCGTAAATATGGGGATATGGTTTGGATTGATAAAACACCTGTTAATATTAATGACCCTATATTGTATCAAGCTCGTTTGCCAAGAGAAACTATAATACAGAATATTTATAGTGATTTAGATTATGCTATAAGTAAGTTGCCTAGTTATTCTAGTATTGATGCAACAGAGTATGGTAGAATAAGCAAATCGGCAGCTATGGCTTTGAAAGCTAGAATTGCTTTGTATGAGGGGACATACCTTAAATTTCATAATAAGGGAAATCCTTCTGATAATTTGAGAATTGCTTATGAAACAGCAGGATTAATAATTGATTCTAAAGAGCATAAGTTATTTGATGTAGGGCAAAATTCTTATAAAACTTTATTTGAATATGAGGGTGAAGGGAAGGGTAATACGGAAAATATTTTCGTTAAACTCTATGGAACAGAAGAAAACAAGCAGTTTTCACATAATTTCCCATACAGGATTTGCGTTAATCATGGATTGACAAGAAATTTTTTGAATCTTTATCTCAAATCTGATGGCATGCCATTTATGGATGATCCGGATTCAGAAAACACGTATAATTCCTATTTAAATAATAGGGATCCCAGATTAGCACAAACAGTATTAAAGAGGTTAGAGAGAAACTATACTTTTGGCCCATTTATACCCTATCAGCAATCAAGAACAGGTTTTGGTATTCGAAAATATGTTGTTGTAGATAAAGGAGATCAACCAAGCACCTTAGATTTTCCACTTATACGTTATGCAGAGGTATTGCTTATTTACGCAGAAGCTAAATATGAATTTAATCAAGCAATTTCTAATGATGATTTGAATAAGACAATAAATTTATTGAGAACTAGAGCGAGGTTTAATGTAGCCCTTAGTAATGAATTTATAAATCAGAATGGTTTGAATATGAGAGAGGAAATTCGGAGAGAGCGTTCTGTAGAATTGGCAGTTGAAGGGCATCGCTATGATGATTTAATTCGTTGGAAAACAGCAGAGAACTTACTGCCAATGCAGATGTTGGGTGCTAAATTTATAGCCGGAGAATGGGGTTCTGCTAGCTTAGGTACAATTTCAGAAAAGTTAACATCAAAAAACCTATTAATTGTTCAGGAGTCTAATGCTCGGTTTTTTGATCCTAATAAAGATTATTTATACCCTATTCCTTCAAATGATATTTCACAGAGCAGGTCTACTATAAAACAAAATGCTAACTGGAACTAAAAAAAATAACATGAATAAGATATTTCAGAAAATTCTAATATTTTCTTTCTCAATTGGTTTTTTAGGCTGTAAAGAAAAATATAGTTATGATAATTATCCTAAAGGTTATGATACTAAGTATATCGTCGGATTTGATTATAGATACTCTGATGTAGGCGAGCCTTCTTTAGCTAATGTAACAATTAATGTAAATAAAAAATCAGAAGAATTGCTTGAAATGCCTATTAAATTCTTTTCTGAGAACATTAAAGATTTTGATGTTGAGGTAAGGTTATATTTTAGGAATTCGCACTATTTTTTAAAGCAGCAAGGAATTATTACTGCAACAAGGTTTAATTTTAGTACCCCTGATTCCCTTGCATTACCTGGTATTGATTTTAACTTATTAAATAAAAAGGGGGAAATTTTAACACCTATAAAGAATGACTCGTTAATGTATTATAGCATCATATTTCCAAAAGCGATTAAGGGGGTAGAGAAGCTATATATAAAACCACTAGATTATTCGGGAGTAAATCATATACGCTCAGCATGGTTTACATTAGTGATTAATAAGGTCGTTACCAATGAAACGGAAGTGGTTTTTAATGAGACAAGTTTAAATAATAGTACTAATAATTATAGTGTTAGTGCTTTGTCAAATTCATATTTAAGAAGAATAAACTTTATAAATGAATAAATGTTTTACTATGAAATTTAAAAGTATAATTATAGTTTTTTTATTCATAAGCCAGGGTGTTAATGCTTCTAAAATAGAAATAACCGATTATTTTATAAATATTAAACATCACTCTAGAGTTATCGATAAAGCTGCGGAGGTATTTAATGAAGAAATTAATAAAAGAACAAATAGAACTATCACTAAAACGGTAAAAAATGATTTTGTTCTGGAAATAGGTTTAGAATCAGAATTTCTATTAGAAGGACAATATTTAGAGTCATTAAGATTATTAAAACCGACATCAAAAGATGGGTTTAAAATGATTTTTTTAGATAATAAGAAAATAATAATTGCTGGAAATAATGACAGAGGGGTTCTTTATGGGATTGGATACTTATTAAGAAAAATTGATATTAGTGCTAATAAGATGTTTCTGAATTGGCATGGCAATATTTCCAGTAGTCCAGTAAAGTCGATTCGAGGTCATGAAATGCAACGTAATCCAAAATTCAATAATGAGGATGAATCTTTTGCCCTTAATCAGTTTGATCAATATGTTCGGGAACTAGCTCTATTTGGAGCAAATACTATTGAGGTTCTTAGAAATATCTCTCCACAGTATGCCAATATATGTAAATCATATGGTTTAGATATCTCTATTGTGACATTTGATAACGGACCGGACTTTAAAAGTGAAGAGGGAATTGCAAAGGAGTTGAGGATGCGGGAGCATATGATGAGAAAGTTTCCAGAAATAGATCATTGGACAATAAAAAGTGGCGATCCTGGACATTTAGACTTAGAAACATTTTTCGAATTTTCACAAAAAGAGGTTGAGCTGCTTAAAAAGATTCACCCTAAGGCAAAGGTGTGGTTAGCTCCTCAAAGGTTTAATGATGCCCCCATAAGTTATTTTGATAGTTTTATAGATAGGGTGAATAAGGTTGATTGGGTTGATGGCCTTGTATTTGGCCCATGGACTAGAACGCCCCTGCCTGAATTGCGAAAAAGAATTAGTAAGCATTTACCGATTAGGCATTTCCCAGATATTACTCATATATATAGTAGTCAATATCCTGTGCCAAATCTAGATGTAGCTTTAGCAATAACATTGGGGCGTATTTGTATTAATCCTACTCCTGTAATGCAAAAATATATACATAATAAGTATGCTGATGATGTAGTGGGGAGTATAGGTTATTCTGAAGGAACAAACGATGATGTTAATAAGTTTGTTTGGGTAGCTCAAGATTGGGATTCAAGCATGGCCGTTGAAGAAACTTTACAGGATTATGCTAGGTTGTTTATAGGGAGTGCCTATGTAAAAGAATTTACAGAAGGGGTACTTTCTTTAGAAAAGAATTTGGATGGCCCCTTAAAAGAAAATTCTAATGTAGATACATCTCTTAGGTTATGGAAATCTATGGAATTAAGAGCAGATGAAAAACTTCTTACTAATACACGTTTTGCCATGTGTTTGTTAAGAGCTTATTATGATAGCTATGTGAAGTCAAAGCTCATCTATGAAGATAATTTAGAAACGCAAGCATTGAGTTTTTTAAGAAAGGTTGAGGAATTAGGACCAGAACAAGCTATTCAAGCATGTAAGGCAGAATTAATGAAAAGTAAATTAATGCCCGTTTCTTTAGATTTAAAAAAGCGGTCGAGGCAATTATTCGATGTGGTTTATAGAGGAGAAACAGGGAAATGGACAATGGAATTGCAAAAATGTGTTCTAATTGATCAGATAGATGTTGCTTTAAATAATGAGCCTTGGATTTCACAAGAGTTAAAAAAAATTGAATCAATAACCAAAAACAGTGAGAAAATTTCTAAAATTCTAGATATAGCTAACAGAAAAGAGCGGGGGGAGTTGTATTATAATTTAGGATCTTTTGAAAGTAGAGAAATTATAGACACCTATGCTAATTTTAAGGAAGACCCTTATTATTTAAAGTCTGCTCATAGATCGTTTGGGGCAAAATTGAATCGGTTTGTGATTTCTTCAAAAGATTATAAGAATAACCATGTGCCAAAAGAATGGTTAACACAAATAGGGATTTATTATGATCAGCCTTTGGAGATGAAGTTTAAAAAACTTAAACCACATCAAGACTATATAGTAGAGCTTGTTTATATAGGAGAGATGAATAAGTTTAATGGAATGGTTAAACTTATGGCAAATGATGGCATCTTAATTCATGATTTTTTAAACCCCAATGATTATGTATATAGATTTCCTATTAAAAAGGAATTGATAAAAAATGGAGAAATAAAACTCATTTGGCAATGCAATGAAGGGGGAAGAGGGACTCAAGTTGCAGAAATAACATTTATAAAAAGTAACTAAATACATGGATATGAAAAATAGATTAATTTTAATGTTTTTAGGAGGAACAGTCCTTTTTATGTCCTTAAATTCTTGTCGAAAAGATACTAAATCAAATTATGAAATAATTGATTCAAATTTTAGTATACAAATGGAGGTGTTGCCCGTATATGGAAGTTCTGAAGTAGAGAATTTTATAGCCTGGGAAAATGTGAATGAAGCAGGAGTGTGGGACAAATCTTCTAATCATCCTAATTTAAATTTCAACTCAAAATTTCAATTAAAAGAGCAATTAGAGGGTAATGTTTCTAGGTTTGAAGGAAACTTAAAAAGCCAAACGAGTGAAAATAATTTTGAGTTATTTTCTGTTGTTCCTTATAATGTAAATATGGGGAATGATCTTAGAAATATGGCATTATATATACCTGTTAATCAGGTTCAAAAAGGGGAGAGTCCAGACTTATTGTCAAAAGGTTATGCATTAGGGAAGACAGAAGTTAAAAGCCAAGAAAAAGATGTGGAAATGAAAATGGATTATGCTTTGTCGGCATTGAATTTTAATATTGATTTCTCCAATACAATCTTAATGAATAAGCATCTTGAAAAAATAACATTTAGTTCTGAAAAGGCTTTTGTTGGAGGGCTGATTTATGATATGGTTGAAGATAAAATTGTGAAAGAGCCTATTGGAAAAAATTTAACACTTACTTATGTTGATAAGCCTAATATTACCGGGGTTAATAGTGGTTGGATTGCTATAAAGCCTGATGATTATAGTGGGGAAAACATAAAAATAGAAGTAACAACAAAAGAGGGCTTTGTTGCTAGTTTTCATTTTGCCATTAATGAGGCTTACAAAAAAGGGGCTGCTTATACATATGAAATTAATCTATTAGAATTGTTAACATCTGGAGATGCGGTACTTTTTGAACCTATGGTGGATTTAAGTGAGAAAGGAACAGCAAATAGTTATATTGTTATGGAAGAAGGCAAGTATAAGTTTATTCCAACAAAAGGAAACTCTAGTGAAAAACCAAACGGATTGCAAAAAGTGGATTGGATTTGGACAACAGAAGAAAATATGGTGTCGAATGTAAAGCTTGAAGGTGGCGTTGTTACTTTTAGATATTCCGGTGTTAAGGGCAATGCATTAATAGCTGGCTTTAACAGTGCTAATGAAATAGTTTGGAGTTGGCATATTTGGGGAACTGATGATCCTTCGAGGAATCTTCATTATGTTAATAATGATAAATACTTGTTGATGGATCGTAATTTAGGAGCCACTTCAGCGGCGCAAGATGATGTAAAAGCTTATGGTCTTTATTATCAGTGGGGTAGAAAAGATCCTTTTATGAGTTCTAAAGTTTTTGGGACTAAAGGTAAAAGAGAGGAAAGTACAGGTTTTACAGGTGCAACGAGTAGTTTTATTATAAATCCGTTGTATAACCGGAATTTTAAATCTGTAGCTAATACAACATTAACTTATGGCTCCGAGATAAACTATTTTATTGCCAATCCAACAACTTTTATTAGTAATACAAATGCTTCTGATGGATGGGCAAACAACAGTAATCTTCAAGAATTGAAGATTTATGAAAACCTATGGGGTTATAATTCTGCTTTAGGTGATAATGTTAAAACAATTTATGATCCTTGCCCGGTAGGTTTTAAAGTGCCTTCATACGATGGCGATGTTTGGGGGAATATGAGTTTACAGAATAGTCCTGTTGTTACAAATATTCCTGAACAACCCGCAGGTAGGCTTTATACAAGTATTGATGGTATTCAAAAAGGATTTTATCCAGCAGCAGGGCAAAGGTTGCATGAGTCGGGGCAATTGTCATATGTAGGCATGCTGGGGTCTTATTGGTCAAGTTTTTCGTATTTCACTAGTTTTATGCAAGGTAGAGCTTTGCGTATGGAAACACCAGTAGGAGGTACAGCAACTATAAGAACAAATATTAAAGTAGGTACAGCTTATGGCGCATCGATTAGATGTGCTTGTGAAACAAAATAATGATTAAAAAATAATTAAAATGAATATAAAAAGTAAGTTAGGTGTTGTAATTATATTATTACTAGTATCATTTAGAAGTGTTTTCGCTCAAGTTATAGATTTAAGCGAGAAAGGAACAGCAAATAGTTATATAGTGAGTAAAGGCGGAAAATATAAGTTTATTCCGGCTAAAGGCAATGGCCCTAAAGTCACTACTATTAATCAAGTGCAAGGACTTTGGCAAGCACCTAAGGCAGTAATAGGTGATATAACTTGGGACGGAAAGTATATAAGTTTTTCTGCCTCAGAACAAAAAGGAAATGCTGTTATTTCTGCAATGGATAATAAAGGAGAAATTATTTGGAGTTGGCATATTTGGTTAACAGAAGACCCCGCTAAAAAATTACATTCGGCCGGAGAGGCTAGCGTTAAAATGATGGATCGTAATTTAGGAGCTACAACAACGAATATAGAAGATGTAAATTCTTATGGTCTTTATTATCAATGGGGAAGAAAAGACCCGTTTATAGGAGCTCTTGAGGTAGGCGATAAATCTGGAGATAGAAGAGAGGATGTTTCTTTTACTACGGCTACGGCTCCTGTAGAATTGGGCCGAAGAGTAACTAGGTTTAAACCTATTGGAAATGATAAGATTAATTCTAATGCGATAGATTTTTCAATTAAAAATCCAACAATATTTATAGGTTATGTTTCTGAAGTAGATGGAAGCGGAGTAGACACTTGGTTTAATACTGAGTTTAAGTTACAAGATGATTTATGGGGATATGATAAGAGAAAGCAAGACAATGTTAAAACAATTTATGATCCTTGTCCGGTAGGTTTTAAAGTTCCAGGGCATAGCATTAAAGCATGGTCTCAGATAGAGGCCGCTATACCAGAAGGAAAATTAAATAGCTATGTATATATGTATGATGGAGAGAAAACTACTTATCCTGCTTCAGGAAGTAGAAGACAAACAAATGGTAGAATACAATATACAGGTTATAATATTTATTTGTGGTCAGCAGCAACTTTTAATGAAAAAGCGGTTGGTATGCGCATTAGTGAAGGAAAGCCGCATAACAATGTGAAGATACCAAGAGCTATGGGACTGCCAGTAAGATGCATCTGTGAAGATAGTATTTTATAAGTACAATTTAAGTATTAAGAGGAGTTAGAGTTTAGCTAGTTTTAATAAAATGAGATATAGGATATTATTTTTTTTATTGATATCTGCTTTTTTCGTAAAGGCAGATATTAAACTTCCTGCATTAGTAGGAGATAATATGGTTTTACAACAAAATGCAACAATAAATATATGGGGTAAAGCGAAGGCTAATTCAAAAGTTACCGTAAAAGTTGGTTGGGATAATAATGTATATAGTACTTCTTCAGATGCTGTAGGTAATTGGGAGATAAAGGTGAAAACTATAGGAGGTAGTCAGACTGCATATGAAATGATGATTAGCGATGGTAATGAAATTAACCTTAAAAATATTCTTTTGGGAGAGGTGTGGCTTTGTGGTGGACAGTCTAATATGGAAATGAGTACTAGGGGGTATACGAACCAACCAATTGATAACGCGCTAGATGAGATGATGGATTTTGATTATCCTTCTATTCGATTTTTTTTGGTTCAAAAAAACTTTAGCATTGAGGTGCAAAGTGATATTATAGGAAAATGGAATTTGTTAAATCCAAAAGTAATCGAGACAGCATCAGTAGTGGGGTTAAATTTCGCCAAAATTATAAATAAAATATTGAATGTGCCTGTTGGAGTAATAGGTTGTTATTGGGGTGGTTCTACAATAGAGGCTTGGATGAGCGAAGAGAGTTTGAGAGAATTTGGCCCTGTTATTATAAATAAGGAAAGTTTGGATAGAAAGAATCCAAATATACATAGGGTTGCTAATATGACACCGACAGTTTTGTATAATGCAATGTTGAAGCCTATAAGCAGATATGCCATTAGCGGTGCTTTATTTTATCAAGGAGAAGCTAATGTTAATAATCCAGACCGTTATCAAAAGTTATTACCTGCTATGGTAAAAAATTGGAGAAAAGATTTTGAAATTAATTTCCCTTTTTATTATGTGCAGATAGCGCCGTTTCGTTATGGGGGTAGTAATGAAATAGAAGCTGCTTTATTGAGAGAAGCGCAATATAAAGCAAAGACAGATATACCTAATTCAGGAATAGTATCAACAATTGATATTGGTTCAGAAAGTACAATACATCCATCTGATAAAAGAACTGTCGCTAAGCGTTTAGCCTATTTGGCATTATATAAAACATATAAAATAAATGGTCTTAATGGAGAAACACCTTATTATGTATCCCATACGATAGAGGGAGATAAGGCCATTATAACATTAGAGAATATAGGTTATGGCTTACATAGTAAAACTGAACGATTTATGGGCTTTGAGATTGCAGGAGAAGACAAGGTTTTTTACCCTGCAACTGTGAAGAATGTTAATAGGGTTAATAATAAGCTTATTGTTTTTTCAGATAGAGTTAAAAAGCCTGTTGCTGTAAGATATGCATTTAAAAATTATCAATATGGTAATTTATATAATAGTTACGGAATAGCGGCTTTACCGTTTAGAACGGATAGTTGGTAGAGTAGTAATAATATAAAACTATATTAGAAGAAAGCCTAACTGTTGCTAATTACTCCACAGAAACAGTTAGGCCTTCTTGTTTTAAAATCTTTCTATAGACTTCCATTTCTGTAAACGAGCCTTCTAGTACGGCGCATTTACCATCATTATGGACTGTCCAGGCGATTTTTTCGGCTTGGGGTTCAGAATAATCCAGATAATGCATTAAGCAGTGTATTACATGGTCGAAGGTGTTTACCTCATCGTTCCATAAAATTAAACGATGGACTGTTTTTAAAGAACTTAAAATTTCTTCAAGAGTAAAAGCTTCTTCTTTCGTTTGGGTTTCAGCCATGTTCATAATCATGGTGCAAATTTACGATTCAGCTTTAAAAATAAAAATGAAGGATTAAAACAAAAATAATTCATTGTATAGTGAAATTATGGATTAGGAGAAGCGCCTTTTTCCTGTTCATCGTCGTCTTCTCCGCTTCGTAAAATGCCCGTTTCTTTATCATACATCCCTTTCATTTCATCTATTAAGGTCTTGTCCCATAGTTTTGTACCAGAGAAATAAGCAGCACGGGCAATAAGGTGAGCGGCTACCGGAGCTGTAAGTACTAAAAATAATATAATGGCCAGGGATTTGGTGTTTACAGATATTTCTCCAAAAAACAGACAGGTAGCCAGTAATATAAAACCAGTTCCTAAGGTAGCGGCTTTTACTGTAACCGATAGTCTGAGGTAAAAGTCGGGCATACGGAATATACCAATAGCTGCTATTAATATAGCCAGACTACCGATAGTACTAAATATCATTACTAGTATCTCTGTCATTTGTATCTTTTTTCTATATAATATGAAAAAGCCATGGTGCCCAAAAAAGCGATGAGCGCCAGTATCATTCCTACATCCAGAAACAGGGCACTGTTAAATGTTATACAATAAATAGCAATAACGCCTATTCCGGAAGTGATGATCAGGTCTAAAGCAATTACGCGATCAACAATATCCGGACCTTTGATTAATCTTATAAAAGTTAAGATTAATGAGAACGCAAGGATGGGTAGTATCACATATTGTAAATATAGGGTTAAGTTCATCTCGTCAATTCTAAAATTCTTCTTTCAAAACCATGTTTAATGTTCTTTATAAATTCGTCTTTGTCTTTAAGGTACATATTATGAATGTAAAGGGCTTTTTTATCATGGCTTACATCCATAATTAAGGTTCCGGGTGTTAGCGATATACATGACGACAAAAGATTGATCTGCCAATCATTATCCACTTCTAAAGGGTATTTGACAATGCCGGGTTTCATAAAATAATTAGGTGTAATTACGTCGTAAGCTACATGCAGGTTTGCTTTTAACATTTCATAAATAAAATAAAGCAAAAAGCTGATTGCTTTGGGGACCCGGTTAAAGTACTTTTTATTTTCATAGCTTTCTCCTTTTACTAAAAGCCATAAAATAAAGTATCCCAGTAAAAAACCGAAGAAAAAGTTGCTATAGTTAAAAGTTCCGGTGAGGGCAACCCAGATAAACATGAGCAATAAATTCATTAAAAACTGTCTTGTCATAAAATTAGTTTATATGTCCAAAAACTGCGTTTATATAGTCTGTTTTGTCAATCATCTGATTGGCAATTTTGCTGCTGATTTCATAAATGTTTTGAGCAAAGAATCCAAAATAACAGGTAATGAGCATTAATATCACAATTGGAGCTATTAAGTAGGTCTTTTCTACTAAAGTTTTTCCTTCAAAATTATTGGTCAGCCTGTCTAGTGTTGATGTTTTTTCTTTCCAGAACGCTTTTGCCCAAATACGGATAATAACATATAAGGTAATAAAGCTGGCAAAAATTAATCCTATGGCATAAATGTATTGTTGTTGCTCAAATGCGGCTGTGAGTAAATTTATTTTTGGCCAAAAGCCTGATAGAGGCGGAATTCCTACTAATGAGAAAAATACTATAGCGAATACAAAAGATATTTTAGGATAATCTTTGTACATATTGCCCAAGTGGTTCATGTTTACTGATCCGTTCATTAATCTGATAACACCGGTAATTAAAAATAAGTTGGTTTTTATGATGATATCGTGTATTAGATAAAATATGGTTCCTGTTAGTGCCGTTAGGGTAAACATGCCTATTCCGCCTACCATAAACCCAATGTGGCATACAATCAGGTACGAAAATAATCGTCTCAGATTCATTTTGTTGATGGCTCCAAGAGCTCCTACGAACATGGTGAATACGGATAAAAGTATTACCACCTGACTAATCCATCCATCCATTGTAAAGACAAGTGAAAACATCCTCATCATAGCATATATCCCCACTTTAGTTAATAGTCCGCCAAATAATGCGGCAATGGCCGATGGTGGTGTGTGATAAGAAGAGGGCAACCAAAAATACAGGGGAAATATGGCTGACTTTATACCAAAGCTAATAATGAAGAAAATGGATATGATAGAAACCAACCCTTGATTAGGTAATTGAGGAACTTTAACTGCTAAATCTGCAATACTTAAGGTGCCGGCAACGCCGTATAATAGACCAATTCCTGTCAGGAAAATGATGGAGGAAAACAGATTAATAGCTACATATTTAATAGAGCCTTCTATTTGTGCTTTTCTGCCGCCAAGTGTCATTAATACAAATGATGAGATAATAATGACCTCAAACCAAACATACAAGTTAAAAAGGTCTCCGGTTAAAAATGCACCCGTTAAGCCCATTAACAGGAAATGGTAAATGCTGTAAAAGCCGAAATTAACTCTATTAGTCCCTATGCCTTGTACGCAATAAATAGATATACAAAAACCCACTATACTAGTCAATAACACCATGAGTGAACTGAATGTATCTGCAACAAAAGTAATCCCGAAAGGAGGTTTCCAATTGGCTGCATGCATTACCAAAATGCCGTTTTGCGCTACTTTAGTGAATAGTATGATAGCATTTATAAGTACAAACAGGCTCCCAAATAAACTAATATATCTCAATATTTTACTCTTTCCCCAAAAAAGTAAAGTAATTATAGCTATCAGCATTTGCCCCAGTAAGGGCATTACTATCATGTTCTCAATCATATATCGTTAATTTCTTCGGGGGTATTCAAATCATCCAGGTCATCGGAATTAACCAGGACGTAAACTCTCTTCAGTAAAACAATAGAAAAAGCCTGTAATCCAAAGCTAATAACAATAGCGGTAAGTATTAAAGCCTGTGGTATAGGGTCGTCAAAAGGTTCTGTAAGTACGCTGAGATTGTCTGGGATTACTGGAGGATTTCCACGGGTAATTCTACCCATCAGAAAAATGAGAAGATTGGTGCCATTTCCCAGTAACATAACGCCAATCAAGAGTTTTACCATGCTACGTCGCAGTAGCATATAAACTCCGGAAGAATATAACAGAGCGATTAAAAGGATGATTACTAATTCCATTATTTGGTTGATTGTGAAATGGTAAACAAAATGGTTAAAGTAACACCAATAACAAGTATATAAACGCCCAGGTCGAAGAATAAGGCAGAACCAATCATCCCGATTATAGGAACAGGTTCGTTATACCAGAGTCCTGTCATAACGGGTTGCCCTAAAAACAAAGGCGCAACAGCACTAACAAAAGAAACAATAAGTCCAACCGGAATTAGTTTAAAAGGATGGTGCCTTAATAACCTGATTGTTTTTTCGACACTATTGGCAAAGCTATGCATTACAAAAGCTATGGAAGCTATTAAGCCGCCTACAAAGCCTCCTCCCGGTTTGTAGTGCCCTCTTAAGAGGATAAAAACGGAGAAAAGTAATAGCACCGGGATTAAATAATACGTTGCTGTTTTTAATATTCTACTATACATATTAAGTATTATTCTTTTTCAGTTTCGGCCACCTGGAGTTTCAGCAAACTGATCACACCAATTCCGGCAATGCTTAATACTACGATCTCAAAAAGGGTATCAAACCCTCTGAAATCAACCAATATTACGTTAACTACATTTTTCCCATGAGCAGCTAAATAAGACTCGTTTCCATAAAACTTGGAAATAGTATTGGGATGCGGTTCATTTAAAATACCTAAAGCAATAATTCCAATGAAAACACCAAATAAAATAGAAACAACAGCATCTCTTATTTTTGTTTTTCTATTGGCCAGGTTTACAAATGAAGGTAACCTGAATAATACCAATAAGAAAAGTACAACGGTTAAAGTATCTATGGTAAATTGGGTCATAGCCAAATCCGGAGCACTATAAAAAACAAAAAATAAACAGATACAGTATCCCACAACGCTCATAGAAACAATGGCTGTTAATCTGGATGTCGTGCTAATGGTTGTTATTACAGATATGATAACCATAATAGCAACGGCAACTTCATAGATTTTGAAAGAGCTATACTTGCTAAAATCTAAATGGATTTGAATATGTTTGAAAATGGCATAACCAAGAATAGCCAGACTGAAAATAGTAATGGTTAAAAGGTATTTTCTAAGATAACCGTTATGAAGTTTATGTGTAATGACAAGCGCAGATTTTTTAAGTAGGATATTTAGTCCTATAAAAATATTTCCTGTGTTATAACGAGCTTCTGTTTCTCTTTTATCTATGTTTTTAGGAGCAAAAATGTATATAGCTGTACCTAAAATAATAGTAATCAGGCTGAGTACTAGAACAATATTGAAACCGTGCCATAATGCGAGGTGAGAGTTTATGATTGCTACATTAGTGATGGTACTTGCCAGAAAATTATCTAGAATACTTTTTTCAAATAAAACAGGAGCTACTCCAAAAATTATTGTAAGTGCTGCCAGTAAAACAGGAGCTATAAGTAAACTGCCATCGGATTTTATAGGGGTTTCCTGTACTATTTGACTTGGTTTTCCTGTAAAGGGTCTTATTCCTGCTACAAAAGAGGCATATAACATAAAAATATTAGCCAGAACCAGTAAACCCAACAGTACAAAAGACCAGATTTCCTGTTGCTGATATAATGACTCATAAATGGCTTCTTTTCCTAAAAAACCAAAGGTTAAAGGAATACCAGCAGCGGAAAATGCAGCAATAATACCTGTAGCAAAAAGAAGCGGTTTGTGTTTTCTGATACCAGCCAATTCATTAATCTCCCGGGTATGATAGGTGTGGTCTATAATACCTGTTATTAAAAATAACGTTGCTTTGTAAAGAGCATGGACAACAATAAAAATGCCCAGCGCTTTTAATGCCAGATCGCTGCCTAACCCAATCAGAAATACCATAAATCCTAATGCAGATATGGTAGTGTAAGCCAGAATACTTTTTAAATCATATTTACTTATAGAGATAATGGCGCCCAATAAAAGTGTAATTCCCCCAATGCTTAATAAAGTAATATTCCAAAAAGGTGTATGGTTAAAAGCTGGAGAAAATCTTAATAAGAGATAAATTCCTGCCTTTACCATGGTCGCAGAATGCAGGTAGGCAGAAACGGGGGTAGGGGCTTTCATGGCGCCAGGTAACCAGAAATGAAAAGGGAATTGAGCCGATTTGGTAAAAGCACCTATAAACAATAAGGTTAATATGATGTAGAATGCCTCGTGGTTTTTAATCAAAGAAGATTGGGCAATAATTTCCTGGATAGAATATGAACCAACTATTTGGGCCATCCATATGAGACCGGCAAATAAAACAAGACCTCCTGCACCGGTAATTCCCAAAGAAATGAGCGCACTTTTTCTTGATTCGGCATTTTTATGGTAATGCCCTATTAAAAAGAAGGAGCTGATGCTGGTAAGTTCCCAAAAAAGAAATAGTGTAATTACATTATCAGAAAGCACCATTCCCAGCATGGCAGACATAAAAAGCGAGAGGTAAGCGTAAAAACGATGTATATCGCTATCGTCAATCATATATTTTGCAGCATATACAAATATTAGCGATCCTATCCCTGAGATTAATAAACAAAAGAGTAAGCCCACACCATCCAGATTAAAATCAAAATTGATTTGCATGGCGGGCATCCAGATGTAAGCACTCAGGATAGATTTTTGTAAATGAAGCAGTGGGATATACTGCGCAAAAAAAACGAATAAACTTATAGGTACAATAGCATATAAAATAGCATATTTTGCATTTAACTTATGTCCTAAAACGAATATAAAAACCGATAAAATTATTCCAGATAGTATACTTATTAACATTCAATAGATTTGATAAAATCGTTGTCTCCCTAAAAATAATAAAAAATGTGAAAAAACAGGTGTTGAAAGGAGTTTTTGTTGGAAAATTGATATTGAAAAGACTGTTAATTTATTAAAATTGTATATGGTGTTGAGTTAACGGTAGTATATTATATAATGAATATTCTGAGTTATTAGCCTTTTATATTTATCTAATCATTATATTTAGTGTGATTTGTTATTACATTTTCGAGAAAATAGTATTTAGTTGATGGAGAAACATTTGAAAGAGCAATTAGAGCAATTTTACGCCCAGGGAAAAGAACATGATTCAAAACAGACCGATAGATTAAAAAGATGGAGAAATATAGAGCCGGAATCTGCATTGCTGATTACTTTATTGATAAAAACGAAATGCGCCCAAAATGTTCTTGAAATAGGAACCTCAAATGGATATTCGACAATTAAAATTGCTGATGCATTAAGAAGTACGGGTGGGCAGTTAACCACAATTGAGATTGAAAAAGAACGGGTTGCCGAAGCACAAAAAAATCTTGAAGAATATAAGCTTTCAGATTATGTAGAATGTTTACATGCCGATGCATTTGATTTTTTACAGACAAACAAAAGGTATTTTGATTTTATATTGTTAGATGCTGAAAGAAAAGAATATGTTCGTTATTGGCCTTTTCTGAAAAACCTACTGTCTGCCAACAGAAAATGTCTAATGGTAGTAGATAATGTGGTGTCACATGCCAATGAAGTTGCTGATTTTGTTGCCGAGATAGAAAAAGATGAAACCTTTAAGATCATCAAAATACCTGTAGGGGCAGGACTTTTGTTTGTGGGCTTAGATTACTGATGGTAAATGTTATTTTTGCGAAATAAACCTGTAAGAATATAGACAGGTTTTAATTTGTTTGCATAAATAATAAGCAACTTTTGAGTTTATCGTACATGGAATTGCCTAAAATACTTTTAACCACTTTAAATGCCAAATACATTCACATGAATTTGGCCATTCGTATTCTGTTTGATTTAAATAAAGACAGAGCGAACCTGTCGTGGAAAGAGTTTACTATAAAAATGCCGGCAGATGAAATAGCTGCTTACTGCAAGGAGTTTGATGTAGTTTGTTTTAGTTGTTATATATGGAATATAACGGAGACTTTAGAAGTAACCCGTATCATAAAAGAATACAATCCGGAAACGAAAATTTTATTGGGAGGACCGGAGGTTAGTTACGAATGGCAGGGGATTATAGATCAGGATCATATAGATTATATTATAACAGGAGAAGGAGAGATTCCTTTTGAGAAATTTCTGACTAATTATCCAAATGTAAATAATATTCATAACCTGGTTTATAAAGAAAATGGACAGGTGTGTTATAGCGAAAAGACAGAGCAATTTGATATAAAATTATTGGCTGATAGAAACCCATATCAATACGATCTGGCGAGCGATCTCAGTCATAAAGTAAGTTATATAGAAACCAGTAGAGGATGTCCGTATAAGTGTGAATTTTGTTTAGCCAGTTTAGATAACCGGATGCGGTATCTTCCTATGGAAACTATTAAGCAAAATCTTCTGTATCTGATGGAACATGGGCGTACCATAAAATTTTTAGATAGGACATTCAATATCAAAAGAGAATTTACGCTGGAGCTTTTCCAGTTTATATTGGATAATCACCGACCAGGTAATGTTTTTCAGTTTGAAATTACAGCTGATATTGTCCATCCTGATATTATCAAATTTGTGAACGAGAAAGTACCTCCGGGATTGTTCCGTTTTGAAATTGGGATACAAACCGTTAATCAGGCAAGTAATCTGGAGGTAAGCAGGAAACAAAACTTTGAGAAAACCAGTAGTATTATTAAGCAGTTGGATGAACGGATAGAAATGCATCTGGATTTGATTGTGGGATTACCTTTAGAATATATGGATGATTTGAAATTTAGTTTTGAATCTACCTTTAAACTTTATCCGCCCGAATTGCAACTGGGATTTTTAAAATTCCTTAAGGGAACTCCGGTAAGACAAAAATACGAACAGTATGGTTATGTTTTTGATCCTAATCCGCCCTATCAGATTATAAAAAGTGATTTTTTAAGTGAAGAAGATCTTCATAGGATAACGCTGATGGAGAATGCTCTGGAGATTTACTGGAATAAAAAGAGATGCGCTCATCTGTTGAAATATATCTCAGAAAACTTCAGTATTTTTGATTATCTGATGACTTTGGGCGGGCATTTTGAGAAGCATTACGATTTTCACCGCCACTCGTTAAATGATATTTTTAATGCTATATACGACTTTAATCAATCGTATGCAGATAATAATGAGTATATAAAAGAATTTTTTGCTATTGATTATTATTTGTATAGTAAGCAGAGACCTAAAGACTTATATGGTTTGGAGTTGGAGAAAAGTGAACGGAATAATTGGATAGAAATACTGAAACTAAACCATCAGAAATATAGATTTACCATATTGCCAATTAGTTTTGACTGGAATTTTTGGTTAGAATCTGGTTGTGTGTTCCCCGAAAAGGGATATTTGATTATTAAATATGATGGACGGACACAACCAGAGGTAGTTTATTATAAAAACCAACTAGCAATTGCAAACTAAAATTGTTTGTATAGTTTGATTCGTATTTTATAATAAACAGTATAATTTAGGCTAATCTTTACTTTTAAGTATGATTTCGCTTACAATATTTTCTAAATCGTTCAGATCAAAAGGTTTGGATAAATAGGCGTCTGCTCCGGCAGTTTCAGCTAAAATATGTATATCATTGTTAGCAGAAAAATAAATGACAGGTATATGGTGAAACTGTGGGTCGTTTTTTAATAATTGAGTGGCTTTTATACCACCAATATCAGGAATCCAGTTGTCCATTAATATAACATCAGGACTTGTTTTAGCCACTTTTTCTATAATGTCATGCGAAGTCTCAGATATTTCTACATGGTATCCGGATTCAGAAAGAACTATGGAGCAAAGCTCTAATATATTTACGTCATCATCAAATATCAAAATCGTCTTCTTATTCATTATTGTCTCAGGTAAAAATTAACGTATGTTTAAAAGTACTAAGGTTTCAAAAATGTATCTTTTAATAGTCATTTAAGCTGTTGATAAAGTCTGCAATTTCTTCAGGTCTTAATATATAATCAATGGCAACCTTTTCAATAGCTTGCTTTGGCATAAAAGATACTTCTGCCGTTTCAGGAGATTGTGCAATAGCAATGCCGTTGTTTAGCTTTATCAACTTAAGTCCGTCCACCCCATCTGAATTTGCACCTGAAAGTAAAATAGCACAGGTCTTATTTTTATAAATGTCTGCAGCAGACATAAAGCAGATATCTATTGATGGCCGGGAATGGTTGATTTTTTCAGAGTAATCTAACGTGACCATTTTATTTTTTTCGATAAGTAAATGGTAATCGGACGGAGCTATATATATTGTTCCGGGCTCAAGCATAGTTTTGTCCTCGACTTCAATAACAGGGATAGGCGTGTGTGCTGAAAGTAAATCCTGAAGGACAGAATGTTGCAAAGGTTTTCTATGAAGAATGATGATGATAGGAAACGAAAGGGGCTTTAATTCCGGTAAAACGTCTAAAATTACTTTTAGACTACCGGCAGACCCTCCAATTAAAAGCAAATCTATCCTGTGGATTTTTTGCATACTAAACAGATTTAATTTTTCTCCAAATCCTTTCAGTTCCTATTTGTTTGTAGCTCTGTTCCAGCGAAGAAAATTTTATGGTTTCTTTAGACCCTAAAGCTAAAAAACCTAAATGATCCAGACTGGCATCAAACAGATTAAAAACTCTGTTTTGGAGTTCCCGTTCGAAATAAATCAGTACATTTCTGCAAATGATAAGTTGAAACTCGTTAAAAGAACTATCAGAAACAAGGTTATGTGTAGAAAAAATCATCTTAGATCTTAAATCTGTGCTAAATTTTGCTACCTCATAATTGGCTGTATAATATTGAGAAAAATCTGCTCTTCCTCCCGAGTTGATGTAGTTCTCAGAATATTGTTTCATCTGGCTGAGAGGGAAAATACCTTTTCTGGCTTTTTCTAATACACCCGGATTAATATCTGTTGCATAAATTAGAGATCTGTCATAAAGATTTGTTTCTTTAAGCAGTATAGCCAGAGAGTAGGCTTCTTCTCCGGTAGAACATCCGGCTACCCAAATGCGAATAAATGGATAAGTACCCAAATGTGGCATTATATCCTCTCTCAAAGATTGGTAAAAGCTGGGATCTCTAAACATTTCAGTAACGTTTACCGTAATTTCTTCCACAAAATGCTGTAAGTAGTTCTCGTCATTAAGTACTCTGTAACGTAACTCGGCAAAACTTGAAAACTTATCCAGATAGCAAAGCCTGTTCAGCCTGCGTTTGATAGAGGCCTTGCTGTATTGTGTGAAGTCATAATCATATTGAATAGAGACTTCTTCAAGAAGTTTTTCAAGGTCCTGATCGTTAATGATATGTTGTTCTTTGAACATCAGATAACTTTTTTTATAGCAATAATGAGTTTCTCAATATCTATTGGCTTTGAAATATAATCCTGTGCTCCTGCATTTAAGCATTTTTCTCTGTCGCCCTGCATTGCTTGTGCCGTCACAGCTATGATTGGTATATTCTGTAAAAGTGGATAAGACCTGATTGTTTTTATTGCTTGATAACCGTCCATTTCGGGCATCATCATATCCATGAGTACAACACTAATATTATTCTCTTTTTGTAAAAGATCAATTCCTTCACTGGCACTTAGGCACGAAATGGATTTAAAACCTTTAATTTTTAATGCCAGGCTCAAAGCAAATATGTTTCGGCTATCGTCGTCAATAATTAAAATAAGCTTCTCTGTATTCATTTTTTGCAATCTCTATTTATTCATATAGCCAAACTCTCAATAACGAAAGTAATTGATCTGTATCAACAGGTTTCGAAATATAATCAGAAGCTCCTGCTTTTATGCACTTTTCTCTATCACCTACCATTGCTTTTGCTGTGACAGCAATTATAGGTAGGTTCTTATGCTCTGGAATCTGTCTTATCCGTTTAATGGTTTCGTAGCCATCCATTTCGGGCATCATCATGTCCATGAGAACAATAGTAGTGTCCGGATTGTTTTCCAGTTGTTCCAGTGCATCTTTTCCGTCTATAGCAGAAATAACTCTTACCTGGTATTTTTCCAAAGCTTTGGAAAGGGAGAAGATATTTCTCACATCATCGTCGGCAATTAAGATTTTTTTATCCTTCAGCGTTTCCTGTAATGATCCCAGTTTGTTGCCTTTCTTTCTGTCGGTTGATGTGCTGTTTTCTTCTACCAGATGAAGGAAAAGACCAACTTCATCCAATATTCTTTTATAAGAGTGTGCGGTCTTAAGAACAATGGAATCTGCATACTGTCTTATTTTAGCTTCTTCTTGTTGAGACAGATTCTTACCTGTAAATACGATGATAGGTAGATTTTCTAATCCAGGATTTTTTTTCATGGCTTCTAGTGCATCATATCCTGCTCTGTCTGGTAATCCCATGTCGAGAATTACACAATCAGCTTCATTCCTCATTAAAGCATGAATGCTATCAGATATATTGCTTTTAATTTCTGTAGCAATTTCGAAACTGCTTAGGAAATAAGAGAGCGCACTTGCATGTTTTCTGTTTTCCTCAATAATAAGCACTTTTTTAGGATAGCGGTTTAGTGCATCCTCAATTTTTTTGAACATTTGGTGAATCTGTTCAAGAGCAACTGGTTTGTTAATAAAATCTATGGCACCTTTTTTCAGACTTTCTTTTTTTACCTGAAGTGATGACATAATGTGTACCGGAATATGTTTGGTGATTGGATTGTTTTTTATTTCATCCATAACCTGCCAACCGTCTTTAACAGGTAATTGTATGTCCAGGAGAATTGCTAATGGAAGGTGTTTCTCTGCTAATCCGGCTGCTATATCACCACGTACAGCTATAATGCCCTTGTAGTTTTGTTTACGTGTGAAATTTAATAGTGCTTTTGCAAAGTTTATATCATCTTCAACAATGAGAATAATTTTATCTCCTAGTTTTAAATTATGTCTGTCATCATCAATTCCGTCAGGAATAGAAATTGTCTCAATATTTTTAGGTGTTTCTACTAAATTATTGGACTCTAAAACTTCATGTGCTATGTCATCTAATAGTTCGTCAATATTTTGGTGTTGAGGTTCATATTGATGATTTTTTGGGATAGTTAACGTGAATGTGCTGCCTTTACCTGTTTCGCTTTTCAGGCTAATCTGCCCTCCAAATAATTTGGCTATCTCTTTGCTAATGGATAATCCAAGACCTGTTCCGCCGAACCTTCTCCTGGTAGATCCGTCGGCTTGTCTAAAGGCTTCAAAAATTATTTTCTGTTGTTCAGTACTAATGCCTATTCCAGTGTCTCTGACTATAAATATAAGTTCATCACCGGTTTGTTTAATAGAAAGTGATACGTTTCCTTCCGAGGTGAATTTAAGGGCATTCGAAATTAAATTTTTTAGTATTTGTTCAAGTCTTAATCTGTCTGTTTCTATAATTGGATTTAGGCCTTCTTCTATGTGAAATAATAAATCCAGTTTTTTCTCTTGTGCCAGAGGATTGAATAGCGATTTAATAGTTTGTACAATATCCGAAAGGTTTTCTTTTTGAATATCTAAAACCATTTTTCCCGCTTCGATCTTTGATAGATCAAGAATCTCATCTATTAGATGTAATAAACTGCTTCCTGAGCTTTGTATAACTTTTGCAGACTCTACCTGATCGGTATTTAAATTACTTTCCTCATTTTCTGCGAGTAGTCTTGATAATAGTAATATTGAATTGAGAGGAGTACGAAGTTCATGAGACATATTAGCCAGAAATTCGGATTTATACTTCGTACTTAAGGCTAATTGTTCTGCTTTATGTTGAATTTCTAAATTTCTTTCTGCAATAAGTTGGTTTTTCTCTTCCAGCGATCTGGAGCGTTCTTCAAGTTCTTGGTTGCTTTGTAGTAATTCTTCTTGTTGTACTTTAAGTTCTTCTTCAGAGGCTTGGAGTTTTTGGGTCTGGGCTTCAAGTTCAGTGTTTAAGCCTTCTAACTCAGAATGTTGAGATTGTAGTTCTTCTGTTTGTGCTTGTGTTTCTTCCAGCAGCTTTTGTATATGTGATCTGTTTTTGGAATCTTCAATAGCTAAAGATATTCCCCTGCAAGATTCTGTTAAATATTCAAGTTTGTATTCATTAATTGGTTCGTCAAAACCTAGTTCTATAACACCAATACATTGTTTGTTCATTAATAATGGTAAAAGAATCAGGTTTGAAATTTTAAGTTTCCCGTTAGCGAAACTTACATTGAAAGAATTGGAATCAAGGTTGTCGATATGTTTTATTTTTTTGCTTATAAATGTTTGGCCTATCATTCCTTCGCCAATTTCATAGTTTTTAAGCATGTGTTTCTCTAAACCATAGCTGCTTTGCAACTTTAATTCTCCGCTATCTTGCAATAAATATAAAGCACCGTTTAGGCTTTCAGAATGATGGACGAGTTGTGAAAGGGCTTCGTCTGATATTTCTTCCGCTGTTTTGTCTCCCAATAAACCTTTGTTTAAAGAGGCTAATCCATATTGAACCCATTCCTTATTGTTTATCTTTTCAAAAGATTCTTTTAATGAAATAGCCATGGTATTTAATGATCCTGCTACGGAACCAAGGTCATCTTCGTCTTTATTATCAATAGAAATATTGTAATTGCCATTAGATATTTTTTTGGCTATTTTTTCAATGATTTGTATGCGTTTTCCTATTTCAGCCTCTTTGGTACGCAATGCACCTTGTAATTCTTCTCTTTTCGAATAATCTCTTTTTACCCGTCGATAAAGAAAAATAGTAATGGATAAGGAAATTAGTGTTGCGGTAATAATAAATAATAAAGTGTATTTTGAATAGATGTCTAAAGACACAGAAGTGTTATAGAGAACAAGTTCTTCGTTAGAAACGATTTTGTTGATAATAGTACTGCAATCGTCCATCAGCTCCTTACTTTCGTTTAACTGCTCAAGAGTAATGGTGCCCCCATCCTTTTTTATTTTTAATAACCTTTCAAAGGCTTTAACCCTTTCGTCTGTACTGATTTTTAATTTATTGATGTTTGTAATATGACTGGTATTTTCATATTTAATATCATTAAGGTCATTTAGAGATTTAGGCAGGTCTTGTAAAGCCCTGTGGTATGGAGTTAAAAAAACTTTGTTACCTGTTAATAAATAGTTTTGGTGAGCAACTTCAGCGTCTTGGAGATCTTTGAGGACAGCATCAAGTAACTTAATGCTTTTGCTGGTACTCATTAATCTGTCTTTATTCTCTTCTAGTTTTTTAATACTAATAAAAGAAGCTGTTGAGCTAATAAATAAAATAAGTAATGATATACCGAATCCTAGTTGCAGATTTTTTAAAAATGTCTTAACCATAAATTTGAGTTAGTTTGATAAAGGTAACGTAAAGAAAAAAGTAGAACCTTTTCCATATTTGCTATGTACCCCAATAGTTCCTTCGTGTTGTCTGATGATATCTGCACATATATAAAGTCCGATGCCCAATCCCTGGAATCTTAATGAAGATTCTTCGACCCGGTAAAATTTGTCGAAAATACTCTTTTGGTCATCATCACAGATACCTATTCCAAAATCAGTAACGCTAACTAGTAGTGTGTTGTTTTTAATTTCAGTACTTACAATAATTGTCTCTGAGTCTGGTGCATATTTTATGGCATTGGTAAGGTAATTAATTAGTACCTGTTCAATTCTGATTTCATCGGCTATAATGTTTTTGTCATATACCTCACCTCGGGTTAATATTTTGATTTTTAAGTTGTCATGTGTATGGATGATAATATCGATAACACTATCTATTAATCTATGAATGTTGAAAGGTTTTTTATTTAATTTAAGTTTTCCGTTCTCAATTTTTGATATATCCAATAAATCCGAAATCAAATTACTTAATTTAAAAAGCTGAGCCTGTACTCTCCCTATATAATTATGAATAGGTTTTTCGGTTTTATGGTCTAAATTCCGCTCAATAAGTTGTATGTATGCTTTGATACTCGTTAAAGGAGTTTTTAATTCGTGGCTGGTGATGCTTAAAAATTCATCCTTTTTCTTTTCAATCTGCTTTTGGTCATCTATGTCAGTGAACGTACCCACCCATTTTACTACGCTTCCATTTTCCTGTATAGGTACGATTCTTAAAAGATGAAATTTAAAATTTGTGGAATCTAATCTTTTTATTCGAACCTCCATTTCGAGAGGTGTATCATTTATTCTGGAATTTTTCCATGCTTCAGTAATAGATCCGTCCTCAGGATGTGTCTCCGGAAAAGTAGCTTCATTGGAATAGAACAGCCATTTTTTATTGATAAAATCTATATTTCCCTTACAATCTGCAGTAAAAGCAAGTTGGGGGAGTGACTCAAGAGTGAAATGTAAATGGTCTACTCTTTTTTTGAGCTCCTCTTGCACCTGTTTTCTGGTTTCGATCTCAGATCTTAATGTTTTCTGAGTCTCATTTAAGATCAGTGTTTGTTCGTAAAGTCGATAGAAAGTTTTAACCTTAAGTAGCAGTATATCCGGATCTACAGGTTTGGTCACATAATCTATTCCACCCGAAGCATAGCCTTTGGTTATGAATTTTTTATCAATGTTTACAGCTGATAAAAAAATAATAGGGATGTTTTTAGATTTGCTAAATCCAGATAGTGTTTCAGCAACCTCAAAACCATCCATTCCCAGCATTTGAACATCTAATATTATCAGTGCGTAACTTGTCTTTAAAACCTTTTTTAAAGCTTCTTCTCCAGACATTGCCGTGTCTACTACAAAGTTCTTAGATTCTAGAAGCCTTTTTAAAGAATAAATATTTTCAGCCTTGTCGTCAACAATTAAAATCATAAAAAAGTGTTTTCCTCACTGTAGATGTGGAAATTAATAATTATCACGGATAAATAAAAAACTAAATGAATCCTGACAAAAAGTAATCCAAAAATAAGTCTTTGTTATGCTTGCATAATAAAGTGTCGTTTGCTATATTTGATATAATAAGTAGCATGTGATTAAATGAAACATCAAGAAACTATTGATTATTTTCTGAAGATTGTCTGGCAGAATATAGCCAATAAATATAATAATATAGCTTCGGAATTTGGTATAACCCAATCTGTTGGGTATTTATTAATTAATATCCACGAAGAAGAAGGGACTACTGTCTCAGAAGTGGCTTCATTGTTGGGGTTAAAGTCTACAAGTTTAAGCCGGATGTTAAACAATTTGGAAAGAGATGGGTTAATATACAGGCAAGGAAATCAGATGGATAAAAGATCGGTGAAAGTTTTTCTTACCGATTTGGGAAAAGAAAAAAGACATTTGGCAAGAGTGGTTGTTAGAAAATTTAATGATTATTTAAATGACCATTTTAGCGAGCAAGAAAGAGAACAGCTGATTCAGTTATTAAAAAAAATAAACGATTTAACCATAGATTATCAATCAAACTAATCTATTTATTCTATGAAAAGGATTATCACAAAAGTAGCAGTATTAGGTTCGGGTATAATGGGCTCACGTATTGCTTGTCATTTTGCTAATATAGGTGTAGAAGTATTGCTTTTAGATATTGCTCCCAAAGAATTGAATGCAGATGAACAGGTAAAAGGGCTTACTCTGGAAAATAAAAAAGTGAAAAACAGAATAGTGGATGCTTCATTGCAAAACACGCTGAAATCCAATCCATCACCGGTTTACTCCAAGTCAGTAATTTCCAGGATAACAACGGGCAATTTTGAGGATAACATGAAAGATATTGCTACTTGTGATTGGGTGATTGAAGTAGTTGTGGAAAACCTGGATATAAAAAAACAAGTTTATGTACAGGTAGAACAGTTTAGGAAACCAGGAACATTAATTACCTCTAATACTTCTGGTATACCTATACATTTAATGACTGAAGGAAGAAGTGAAGATTTTAAAAAACATTTCTGCGGAACACATTTTTTTAATCCGCCCAGGTACCTGCGCTTGTTGGAAATTATACCCACTCCATATACAGAGCAATCTATTGTAGATTTTCTGATGCATTATGGTGATCTTTATTTAGGGAAAACTACAGTGCTTTGTAAAGATACTCCGGCATTTATAGCCAACAGAGTAGGCGTTTTTTCTATTATGTCGCTGTTGCATCTGGTTCAAAAAATGGATTTAACAGTGGAAGAAGTAGATAAATTTAGTGGTCCGGCATTGGGCAGGCCCAAATCTGCAACTTTTAGAACATCAGATGTGGTAGGATTGGATACCATGATAAATGTAGCCAATGGGCTGTCTCAAAACGCTCCTGATGATGAAGCAAAAGCAGCTTTTGAACTTCCGGATTATGTGCGCAAAATGCAAGAAAATAAATGGTTGGGAGATAAAACAAAGCAAGGGTTTTACAAAAAAATAAAAGGAGAAAACGGCAAGTCAGAAATTTTAGCCCTTGATCTGAAAACGCTGGAATACAGACCCCAACAAAAAGTTAAATCAGAAACGTTAGAGGCAACTAAAAAGATAGATAATCTGCAAGAAAGAATGCGGGTTTATGCAAGAGGAAAGGATAAAGCCGGAGAGTTTTTTAGAGTATCCTTTGCAGGATTATTTGAATATGTATCTAACAGGATCCCGGAAATATCCGATGAGCTATACAAAATAGATGATGCCATGCGAGCCGGATTTGGATGGGAATTAGGACCATTTGAAGTTTGGGATGCTTTGGGTGTAAAGGAAGGTATAGAAATAATGAAAGATCAAGGCAAGAAACCAGCTCAATGGGTGGTAGATATGCTGGAATCTGGAAATACTTCCTTCTATAAAGTTGATAATGGAATAAAAAACTATTACGATATTCCTTCAAAAAACTATAAGAATATTCCGGGAACAGAAGAGTATATTATTCTGGACAATATAAGACCAGGTAAAACCATTTGGAAAAATGCAGGTACAACATTAACCGATCTGGGAGATGGAATATTAAATCTGGAGTTTCATACTAAAATGAATACTATTGGAGGTGAAGTTCTTGAGGGAATTAACAAAGCAATAGATATAGCCGAGAAGGATTATAAAGGATTAGTTATTGGTAATGACGGAGCAAATTTTTCTGCAGGAGCTAATGTGGGGATGATTTTTATGATGGCGGTGGAGCAAGAATGGGATGAAGTAAACATGGCTATAAAGATGTTCCAGAATACATCAATGCGAATCAGGTATTCGTCTATACCGGTGGTCCTGGCTCCGTATAATCTTACTTTAGGAGGTGGATGTGAGTTTTGTTTACACGCAGATCATGTACAGTTACACGCCGAAACTTATATGGGACTTGTAGAATTTGGAGTAGGATTAATACCAGGAGGCGGTGGTAGTAAAGAGTTTGCTTTAAGAGCTTCCGATGAATATAAAGAAGGTCAGATAGATCAGAATGTTCTGAAAGATAAATTTCTTACGATAGCAATGGCTAAGGTTTCTACCTCAGCGCAGGAAGCTTTTGAGTTGGGTTATCTAAAAGAAGGTAAATTTAGTATAACCATGAACAGGAGCAGGTTGATTGCTGATGCTAAGCAAAAAGCACTCGAGTTGTTTAATGCAGGTTATGTACAGCTATCTCCAAGAAAAGATATCAAAGTGTTAGGAGATAGTGGTTTGGGAATGGTTTACGCTGGCGCCAATAGTATGCGTTCAGGAAACTATATCTCCGAATATGATCAGAAAATATCACAAAAACTAGGTTATGTAATGTGTGGAGGAGATTTATCGGCACCAACGCAGGTAACAGAGCAATATTTACTGGATTTGGAAAGAGAAGCATTCCTGTCTTTATGTGCAGAGAAGAAAACTCTGGAAAGAATTCAAAGTATTCTGACAACAGGCAAACCGTTGAGGAATTGATTTTAAATACACTACTTAACACAAACATTTAATCAGACATGGAAGCATATATTATAGCAGGATATAGAACAGCAGTAGGGAAAGCCCCAAGAGGTGTTTTTCGTTTTACCCGGGCAGATGATTTGGCAGCAGAAGTAATACAGGGATTAATAGCGTCTGTACCCAATTTGGATGTGAACAGGATAGATGATGTTATCGTTGGTAATGCAACGCCAGAAGCCGAGCAAGGTTTAAATATAGGTCGTATGGTATCCTTAATGGGCTTAAATACCGATAAAGTTCCTGGTGTTACAGTCAATAGGTATTGTGCGTCAGGTTTAGAAACTATAGCCACGGCAGTAGCTAAAATAAAAAGTGGAATGGCCCATTGTATTGTGGCGGGAGGGGTAGAGGTTATGTCTGGCATGCCATTCGGAGGGAATAAAATTGTCCCCAATGCTAAAATAGCTAAGAATCACCCCGATTGGTATTGGGGAATGGGATTAACCGCAGAAGCGGTAGCCAAAGAGTTTAATGTCAGTAGAGAAGATCAGGACGAATTTGCACTAAATTCACATACAAAGGCTGTGGCTGCTATAGAAAACGGACATCTAAAAGATGGTGTGCTCCCTATAAAAATAACAGAAACTTATTTAGACGAAAATCAAAAGAAGAAAACGCGGGAATATGTTGTAGATACGGATGAAGGGCCCAGAAAAGATACCAATCTGGAAGCGTTGGCTAAATTGAAACCTGTATTTGCTTTAAATGGTAGTGTAACTGCAGGGAACTCGTCTCAAACTTCGGACGGAGCAGCATTTGTTTTGGTGGTTTCCGAAACGATGATGAAAGAATTAAATGCAGAACCAATAGCGAGACTGGTAAGTTATGGGGTAGCAGGTGTACCTCCACGTATTATGGGGATAGGTCCTATAGAAGCTATTCCGAAAGCACTCAAAATGGCAGATATGAAATTGGATGATATTGATCTGATTGAACTTAATGAGGCTTTTGCTTCGCAATCTTTAGCCGTTATCAGAAATTTAAATATAGATATAAGCAAGCTTAATGTAAATGGAGGTGCTATTGCATTGGGTCATCCTTTGGGATGTACCGGCGCTAAATTAACTGTTCAGGTTTTAAATGAGCTTAAAAGGACGCAAAAAAAATACGGAATGGTTACCATGTGCGTGGGAACAGGACAGGGAGCTGCCGGTATTTTTGAAATGCTTTAAAAGAATAACACTAACAAACTATTAAGGGATGAGGAGCTGTGCTGTATACTCCTTCTCTTTTATCAGCTAAAAAGAAATAACTATGCAAAACGAAAAACAATCATTAAAAGGTGGAGAGTTTATCATCAAAGAAACCGAAGCAAAAGACGTCTTTATTCCAGAGGAGTTTGACGAAGAGCAATTGATGATAAAAAAGACTTGTGAAGATTTTCTAGAGGCCGAAGTATTTCCTAATCTGGATAGAATAGATAAACTGGAAGAGGGGTTAATGCCATCTTTGATGGATAAAGCCGGAGAATTAGGTTTACTGGCAGTTTCTATTCCAGAGGAGTATGGTGGGTTTGGTAAAAACTTTAATACTTCTATGCTGGTGACAGATGTTATTGGAGCAGGTCATTCGTTTGCGGTAGCGCTTTCTGCGCATACAGGTATTGGTACATTGCCTATATTATATTATGGTAATACAGCGCAAAAAGATAAATATATACCCAAATTGGCTTCTGGCGAATGGAAAGCAGCTTATTGTTTAACCGAACCGAATTCAGGATCTGATGCCAATAGTGGTAAAACAAAAGCAGTGCTTAACGCAGAAGGAACGCATTATCTGATCAGTGGACAAAAAATGTGGATTACCAATGGTGGCTTTGCAGATGTGTTTATTGTATTTGCTAAAATAGATGATGATAAAAACCTAACTGCTTTTATAGTTGAGAAGGATTTTGGAGGAATAACAATGAATCCAGAAGAGCATAAAATGGGTATTAAAGGATCATCCACCCGTCAGATTTTTTTCAATGATTGCCCGGTACCGGTAGAAAATATGCTTTCAGAGAGAGAAAATGGCTTTAAGATAGCTGTTAATATTTTAAATATAGGTCGTATAAAATTAGGGGCTGCAGCTATAGGTTCTTCAAGGAAAGTAATTAATACGGCTATCAATTATGCGAATGAAAGAGCACAATTTGGACTACAGATTTCAAAATTTGGAGCTATAAGGTATAAATTGGCCGAAATGGCAACCAGAAACTTTGCAGTAGAGAGTGCAACTTATCGGGCCGGACAGAATGTGGACGATGCTTATGAGAGATTAGTGGCCTCTGGAATGGATTCTGCAAAAGCGAAATTGAAATCAACTGAGGAGTTTGCTGTAGAATGCGCCATTATTAAAGTTTGGGGATCGGAAATGTTGGATTATATAGTAGATGAAGGTGTTCAGATCTATGGAGGAATGGGATTTTCAGCAGAAGCTCCAATGGATAGGGCTTATAGAGATAGCAGGATTAACCGGATTTTTGAAGGTACAAATGAAATAAATAGGCTCTTAATTGTTGATATGCTTCTGAAAAGAGGCATGAAAGGAGAGCTGGACTTAATGACTCCGGCGCAGGCAGTTGCTAGTGAACTCATGTCTATTCCCGATTTTAATGCCGCCGAAGATGAAGGAACTTTTGCTGCGGAAAAGAAAATTATCAAAAACCTGAAAAAAGCAGGGTTAATGATTGCGGGTGCAGCAGTACAAAAGTTGATGATGACTCTGGCGAAAGAGCAAGAGATATTAATGAACATTGCCGATATTATTGGGTATGTGTATGTGGCCGAATCAACTTTGCTACGAGTAGAGAAGCTTATAGCGCAAAAAGGAGAAAATGCAGTTTCAGGTCAAATAGACATAATGCGTATTTATTTGCAAGAAACGGTAGATAAAGTCCATTTGGCAGGAAAAGAGGCTCTAAATTCCTTTGCAGAAGGCGATGAGTTGAATATGATGTTGATGGGATTGAGAAGGTTTACTAAAACAGCCCCTTTTAATATTAAAGATGCAAGGCAGCGTGTGGCCAAACAATTAATAGAAGCTAATAAATATTGTTATTAAATAATCACTTGCAAAAAGAAAGGGTGTTTTCAAATGAAAGCACCCTTTCTTTGTTTATATACGAGTTATTTGTCACAAAAAGATTATCTTCGGAATGTAGCATAACACAATAATTTATCCGTATTGGAAGAAGAAATTCTAAAAAAATGTTAAATTCTGGAATTATCTAAAAAGATAAATAAATTTGTGATATTGAAATTATGAGGGGACACCTTTTTTGCTTTTTTTTATTGTTTAGTTTATTGGTTGGAAGTTGTAAAAAAGTAGAAGATGATACACTTCGTCAGTACAATAGCCAATTGAGTAGTGATGATATTACCATCAGAAATTTTTTGTCTATTCAGGAGATACCGGCTATCCGTACAGAGTCCGGGGTCTACTATCAAATACTTCAAGAGGGAGAAGGGGAAATTTTAGAAAAGTGGAAGAATCCTAAAATAACGGTTATTTATACAGGACGTTTTTTAGATGGAAGAGTGTTTGCGGACTCTAAAGAAAAAGAAGAAATGTTAGGGAAAGAAATTTTAGGCTGGCAGATAGGCCTGAAATATATAAATAAAGGAGGAAAGATTAGGTTAATTATTCCATCAGGATTAGCTTACGGAAGTGATGGAGGAGGGATAGTTCCTTCAAATACAATTTTAGATTACGATATAGAATTAGTCAATATAAAATAGAAGATGATAAAGAAATTTTGGGTACTGTTAACAATTTGTGCGATTGCTTTTAGTTCATGTAAAAGAGAAGATAGAGATTTAGTTCAGATAGAAGATGAAGCTATTCAGGCTTTTTTAATGAATAATGGGTTGACTTCTAAGTTTACGAAAGATAGTTTAGGATATTATTACCAGGTATTGGAAGAAGGTGAAGGAGATACTTTGAAAAAACACGATGCGGCTTTCTTTTTTCTGGGAATGAAAACTTTGACCGGAGAAAGTATAAAAGCAACCTCTGGGATGTTAGTTAATAGTGATGTGAATACATTTATGCCTAATCTAAATATGGTAGAACTTGGTAAAGTATACTATATCACACCCAAAGGGTTAAAAGAAGTGCTGTTGAAATCTAAGTATGGAGAGAAGTTAAGGGTAATTATGCCTTCTTATCTAATGTTTGGTAAGGATGGGTATAACACCACCGTTACAGGAAATACTATATTAGATTTAACAATTGATGTTATTAAAGGTAAAAACCAGACAGAGGCGGAAGATGCTATTTTACAAAGCCATCTTGATAAACAGTCTGAAGAGTATATAAAAGATAGCGAAGGTTTTTATTACCATATAGTGGAGCAGGGCACCGGAAATAAAGTGGAATATGGTTCATCTGTGAAAGTTGCCTATACTGGGAGTTTTTTAAATGGGCAGGTATTTGATTCTGCAAGCAAAGACTCTCCGTTTGATGTTGTAGTAACAAATGGCTATGTAATAAAAGGTTGGGTATTAGCTTTACAGAAAATGAACGTAGGAGGTAAAATGAAAGTTGTATTTCCTTCATATCTAGCTTATGGTACTAATGGTTCTGGGGCAATTCCTCCTAATACACCTATACAATTTGAAATAGAAATATTGTAAACAAGCGGTAAAAGCATTTTAAGAAATAGAGGCAGTATCAAAAGAGCTTTGTTATTCCAATATCCTCTCTTTTTCGTCATCGTGAGCGGGGTTGAGGGATTTGTTTCATAAGTGCTCAGGAAGAAGATTTCTCTTCGTTGTATTCATCGAAATGATAACTTTTTTTGATACAGCTTTTTGTATTTATAAGAAGCTTATTTTCTTAGAGCTCTTTTTTTTCTATTTGTAGATGTCTCTTAAGGCCGTATCCAAGTGAGGAAACTCAAAATTAAAACCAATTTCCATTATTTTTTCAGCATTCATTCTGGTGCTACTTAATAATATAATACTCATCTCTCCTAATGCTAATTTTAGTATATAAGGAGGGATTGAAGGGAGCCAAAGAGGTTTACATAATTGTTTTGCTAAAACTTTGGAAAAATATTTATTGGTAACCGGGTAAGGAGCAGAAGCATTGTATACACCTTCCAGCAATTCGTTTTTTATAAAGAAAAGATACATGTTTACCAGGTCTTTAATATGTATCCATGACATCCATTGTTTTCCATTTCCTAAGACAGAACCCATTCCAAATTTAAATGGAACAGCCATTTTAGCAAGAGCACCTTTGTTTTTGTCCAGTACAATTCCGGTTCTTAATTTAACTGTTTGCAGGCCTATAGCTTTGCCGGCATCTACGGCATTTTCCCATAATGAACAACATTTTCCCAAAAAATCGTTATTAGGAAATGCAGATTCGTCTAAAATCTCATCCCCTCTGTCACTATAATAACCAGCTGCTGACGCAGCTATTACACGTTTCACCTGATGTTTTTCCTGTTTTAGTAATTCGTAGATTAAGTTTATAGGTTCGGTTCTGCTGGCTGTAATTTCTTGCTTTCTTGTTTTTGTCCATCTTTTATCTGCAATACCTGCACCGGCTAAATGTATAATCGTACTTACACCTTTGATACACTTTGGGTCTATTTTTTTATGTTTAATATCCCATTTGAAATGTTTAGTATCTTTTATCTGTTTGTCTGTTCTCCCAATAATATGTACTTTATAACCCTCGTCAATCAGGGTGTTTATCAGGTGACTGCCTATGAAACCAGTTCCTCCTGTCACAAGAATTGTATCTTTCATATCCTTTAAAACTTAAAACGAACGATTAGGTTTGAATATTTTAAGCCTAAATCTAATTAACATAAAGGTATAAATATATTATTCGTTTAGTGGTTAGGGGCTGAATATTGTAATCTATGAGTTATTACATTTGAATTATCTTAGTTTTGTGCTAAAATCAGAATATGAAATACAAGAAACATATATTTGTTTGTACTAATCAAAGACCTGAAGGGGCAAGGGTTTGTTGCGGAGAACAACACGGAATGGCTTTAACAGCTGCATTTAAGAAAGCGGTTAAGGACAATGGACTTTTGGCAACAGTAAGAGCACAACGGGCGGGTTGTTTTGAAACCTGCGAACAGGGCCCAAGTGTGGTTGTATATCCTGAAGGTGTATTCTACGGAAAAGTCCAATTATCTGATGTAGATGAAATAGTTCAGCAACATATTATGAATAATAAAGTTGTTGAAAGACTTAAACTGGATTTTTCTGAAAATAAGGATTAACCGTGAATATAACTTTCCAGCTCGGTAATCGTATGTTTTTGGTCTGCTATAACAAACTTAACTAAATCTCCAATGGAGATAATACCAATGAGTTGATTGTTTTCTAAGACAGGAAGATGTCTTATATGTTTGTCTGTCATTATTTGCATACAATGTTCTATGCTAAATTGCGGAGTTATGGTGAGCAATTCTGTTGACATAACTTCGCTAATGATTACTTCTTTTGAAGTTTTTCCTTTTAAAGCTATTTTTCTTGCATAATCACGTTCGGTAAATATCCCTTCTAATTTAGCGCCATCGGTAATTAATACTGCACTTACGTTTTGTTCCATCATTAAGGTCAAGGCCTCATAAACAGTGGCATGCCTGGAAATGGTAAAAAGTTTGTCGATAGGTTTCCCGGAAAGGATGTGTCGGATGCTTTTCATTTTATTTTCAATTGGTTACCCTAATTTAACTTTTTGAAAGATAAAAAGCAAAACTTATCTTAACTGATGGTAATACTGGGAAGAGGACGCATAGAAAAGGTGATGAGATATAGATTTCCTGAGTTGGGCTGTCTCTTTGTTATTTAAATTCTGGTTTTAGTCTGTTATCTTTTTAACATCATTTCTGAAAGGACGATGTGTTAAATAGTGCTGAGAGATCTTTCTGAGGAATATAAATAAAGAGACTGTCTCCGTTTACTCTTAGACAAACACAGGAGACAGCCTCTTTAGATTATTTATTTGAATTTCCCCATCAATGCAGCTAATTTGCTCTGCATATCTGTTTCAGGTTCCTGTTTTTTACGATTGTTCCTGTCGTTATTATTTCTGTAACCTTCTTTTTTATCCTGAACTTTTTCTGTTTTTTTAACAGGACTACTGCCCTTCATAGATAAACCAATTCTATTTCTGGTCGTATCTATTTCAGTAACAGTAACCTCTACCCGTTGTTGTACTTTTACTACCTCGTTAGGATTGGCAATAAATCTATCGGCCATTTGACTTAAGTGGACTAATCCGTCCTGATGAACACCAATATCCACGAAAGCACCAAAGTTGGTGATATTGGTAACTATACCAGGAAGTTTCATGCCAACACGTAAATCATTGATGTTATTCACTCCATCAGCAAAAGAGAAAGCTTCGAATTGTTCGCGTGGATCTCTGCCTGGTTTTGCTAATTCAGAAACAATATCTTGTAGAGTAGGAAGTCCAACTTCATCGGTAATATATTTTTTTAAATCGATTTGCTTTCTTAAAGACTCATTTTTCATCAAGTCCTCAATATTACAACCCAAATCTTTAGCCATTTGTTCAACCAAAGCATAGCGCTCAGGGTGTACAGCACTGGTGTCCAGTGGATTTTCCGCATTTCTGATTCTTAAGAAACCAGCAGCTTGTTCAAATGCTTTTTCTCCTAAGCGTGGTACTTTTTTTAAAGATGCCCTGTTCTTGAAAGCCCCGTTTGTATTTCTATATTCAACAATATTTTGTGCCAGTTGGGGGCCCAGTCCGGATATATAAGCTAAAATCTGTTTAGAGGCAGTATTCAATTCTACACCTACAGCATTTACACAACTTATTACGGTATCGTCCAATGATGTTTGAAGTTTGTTTTGGTCTACATCATGCTGATATTGTCCTACCCCTATAGATTTTGGATCTATTTTTACTAATTCTGCCAATGGATCCATTAACCTTCTGCCAATGGAAACAGCCCCTCTTACAGTTACGTCATAATCAGGAAACTCTTCTCTGGCAACTTCCGATGCAGAATAGATAGAGGCGCCACTTTCGTTAACCATGACTATCTGAACGTTGTTTAACTGTTGTTTTCTTACAAATTCTTCTGTTTCTCGACTGGCGGTGCCGTTACCTATTGCAATAGCCTCTATTTCATGTTTTTTTACCAGATAATTTAACGTTTGCTCAGCTTCTTTTAATTGTCCGGCTCCGGTATGTGGGTAAATGGTTGTGTTTTCCAATAGTTTTCCTTGTTTATCCAGGCAAACTAATTTGCAGCCTGTTCGGAATCCGGGATCTAAAGCCAGCACATTTTTTTGACCCATAGGAGCAGCCAGAAGCAACTGTCTGGCATTTTCTGCAAAAACTAAAATCGCTTCTTCGTCTGCTTTTTGTTTGGTTAACAAACGTACTTCGGTTTCCATTCCCGGGCGAAGTAATCTTTTATAACCATCTTCCAAAGCTTGTTGTACCTGTGCCGATTTAGCATTGTTGGCAGTAATAAATTGCTTTTCTAAAAGATCAATAGCATCTTCTTCCTGGGGCAGAACATCCAGTTTTAATATGAGCTCTTTTTCTCCGCGGCGCATAGCTAAGATCCGGTGAGAAGGTGCTGTACTAATAGGCTCTTCCCATTCGAAGTAATCTTTATATTTAATGCCTTCCTCTTCTTTACCTTTGAAAACCTCAGATTTGAAAGTGCCTTTTTTTAGGAATAGCTCTCTCATTTTAGCTCTTGCTTCTGCATTTTCGGCAATATTCTCAGCAACAATGTCTCTGGCTCCCTGTAAAGCTTCTGAGACAGAAGCAACACCTTTCTCTTCATTGATGAATGCTTCTGCTTCATCTTCTGGTGAGTTTTTATCCTGTTCCAAAATCGATAAAGCCAAAGGTTCCAAGCCCTTTTCCCGAGCTACCGAAGCTTTGGTTTTGCGTTTTGGTTTGTACGGAAGGTAAATGTCTTCTAGTGCAGACATCGTTTCGGCGGCATCTATTTGTGCTTTCAGTTCGTCAGTAAGTTTTCCTTGCTCTTCTATTGACTTTAGAACTGCTTCACGTCTTTTGTCAAGATCTCTTAATTGCTGAATTCTATCACGGATTGCAGTTACCTGAACCTCATCCAGACTTCCCGTCAACTCTTTTCTATATCGGGAAATAAAAGGTATTGTTGCTCCTTCATCTAATAAGTTAAGTGTGGCGCTTACCTGTTTGCTTCCTACGCTTAATTCCTGCGCAACAACGAAAATATGCTTGTCTGACATTTGTTTTTCTTTTTAAGTGGAAGCGAAGTTGGGAAAATAAGGGAAAGAGGCAAAATAAATTTTAGAATAAATAGGACAAAGTTGTAATTCTTTTTACAATCTGCATAAATATAAATGACACAGAAGATTAACCTCCTGTGTCATTTGCTTGAATTTTAATTTTTTAGACTAAAGTTCCAAACTTTCCAGTATAAAAGTCTTCAAAAGCCTGATTGATTTCTTCTTTGGTGTTCATTACAAAGGGACCGTGTGATACTACAGGTTCATTGATAGGTTCACCACTTAAAATCAGAACTTTGGCATCTTCTACCGCTTCTATCTGAAAATCCTCACCCTCATTTTCGAATAATACGAAATGGTCTGCAGCTACTTTTCTTGAGTTATTAACGATAATTGTTCCTTCAATAACTAACAAAGCAGTATTGTGTTTTGCAGGGAAGTTAAAGTCTGCTTTTCCATCTTTTTTTAAATTTACATTTAATAAATTGACAGGAGTAAAGGTGCTTGCGGCACCGTTAACATCTTTATAGTTTCCGGCTATAACTTCAATATTACCTTGTTCCAACTCTACTTTTCTTATGTTTTCATGAGTTATTTCCTGATATTTTGGTGCAGACATTTTATCTTTAGCAGGCAAGTTTACCCAAAGCTGTACCATTTGAAAGAAACCTCCTTTAGCACTAAACTCTTTTTCATGGTATTCCTTATGCAAAATACCAGAAGCAGCTGTCATCCATTGTACGTCACCTTCTTTAATAATTCCACTATTCCCGGCACTGTCATGATGTGCTACACTACCTTTATAAGCAATAGTTACTGTTTCAAAACCTCTGTGCGGATGAACATCAACACCTCTGGGTTCTGTGGTTGGGGGAAAATAGAATTTTGAGTTATAATCAAGCATGATAAACGGACTCATTCTATCCCGGGTTAACGGATATGTACTTGGAATAAAATTATGTACCCTAAAGCCATCACCTACCATGTGAGGATCTCTTGGAGCTACAACAGCTTCTATTTTTTTTGTTTTCATGATATCTTCCTTTCTTATGTTATACAAAGTTAATCAGGATAAATAGGCTGTGCATTGATGTATGTTAAGAAAGAGAGCATGGATGATGGTTCAATTGCCTATAGCTTATAGAGTTCATAGCTCATTGTCTATAGTGACTAGTTTATCTTTTATCTACCTGGAACTATCAACAGAATCACTTCCTGTACAGCTCTTTTCTGATACGGCTTAACGATTCTGGTGTAATTCCTAAATAAGAAGCAATCATCCATTGAGGCACACGCATAGTAAGCTGAGGGTACAGCTTTATAAAGTCAAGGTAGCGTTCCTCGGCAGTAGCACCTAATAATAAATTAACCCGGTTTTGTATTTGTTTGATATGATGATGTAAAGATATGGTGTTGAAGGTAGAGAAATTAGAACTGCTTTTACTAAGCTCCTCAAAAAATGCATGTTCTATAAATACAACTTCTGAATCTTCCACAGCATCTATATAAAGTAAAGAAGGTTCATTGAAAAATGCGCTGCTTCGATCAGAGCTTAACCAGTTTTCGGGAGCAAACTGAATAATATGTTCTTTACCGGAAGAGTCTATAGTGTAGGACCGTAAGATTCCTTTGGCTGTAAAAAAAGATGATTTACAAATATCGCCCGCTTGTAATAAAAATTGACCTTTTGCTACTCTTCTTGATTTTAAGAGAGGGGTGAGTACACTAAATTTTTCTTCAGTTATATCTGATGATTTCAGAATATACTGTTTGAATACATCTATAGCTTCTGCCGGCTTATTTTCCATTGAATAGTTTGTCTATGGTTCTTGTTGAAACGGAATGATAGTTTCTCCGGTTTCTGGCGTAAGATTCTTTCGCTATTTCAGTTCCTTTAGGCGTTTTTAGCAGTTGCGCATAAAGTGGTTCCATAAATTTCCGACGGCCCACAACATTTAAAAAAGTATCTATCTGAGGATACACAGGGGAATAATCTCTTTTTAATCCCAGAAGATACCAGGCATACTGGATTTCGCTGTTATGTGAGTGAGTGAAATGAAAAATGCTGTCTATTTTTTCGAGTTTATTATTGCTGATACTATCTGGTAGCGAACGAATAAAATATAATTTTTCGTTAGTGCTTTGTAAGTTTTTTTCTAAATGACTGATATCCTCAGTACCTATAAATTTGTCTTTTAGCTTATCTATAGCATCAAACCTTGAACTGTACGGTAATTGTGCAGTTTTGGGTATACCTGGTTGATAAATCCATCCGTAAGCATTAATTGATGATTTTAAGCTCTCGTCATCTCTTATCAAATCAGCATTCAGGTCGCGTTCAAAATCTTTTAGTGTAACACTCTTAAAGGCATATTTTTCAAAATACTTTTTTAGAAAAGCATCAAATTTATCTCTTCCTACAGTCAGCTCTATATTTTTTAGAAAAAGATATCCTTTTTCATAGGCAATATCAGTAACCGCATCATCCGGACTTCTATCTGCGAGATCTAGTTTCAACCTGGTATCAGGATGTGTTTTTCCAAATTCGGCAATGCCATTTGTCAAATCCTTAAAGCCTAAAACTTCCTGCATTTCAGCTTCATCTTTTCCGTAAATTTTCTCGATTATTCTTCTTTCAAAATATACAGTGAAACCTTCATTTAACCAGAAATCGTTCCATGATGCATTGGTAGCCAAGTTTCCACTCCAGGAGTGGGCTAATTCATGGGCAAGCAAATTTACCAAAGAGCGGTCGCCGGCAATAACAGTAGGCGTAACAAAGGTTAGCATTGGGTTTTCCATTCCGCCAAAAGGAAAGCTGGGAGGAAGCACCAGAATATCATATCTTTCCCATAAGTATTTTCCGTAAAGATCTTCAGCAGCTTTTATCATTTTATTGATGTCTGCAAATTCATAGGCAGCTTTCTCTAATAATTCGGGTTCTGCATAAACACCAGAGCTCTCACTTATTTTCTGAAAAGCAATATTACCTACGGCCAAAGCCATCAGGTAGGAAGGAATAGGATGTCGTTGTTCGAAATGGTAAATTCCGTTCTTATTCAGTTGTTGAGGATTTTTAGCGCTCATTAAAGCTAAAAATTCTGCCGGAACTTTAACCTCCGCATTATAGGTAAACCTAATAGAGGGACTATCTTGACAAGGGATCCAGCTGCGCGCAAGAATTGCCTGAGATTGTGTATACAGAAAAGGATGATGTTTACCGGCTGTTTGTTGCGGTGCAACCCATTGTAGAGACTCAGCATTGGCAGAGGTTGTATATTCAATAGTAACTGTTTTGGTCCCGGGTTTTATTTGTACACTTAAAGCTTCCCCTAAAATATTGTCTTTATCGCCCAATGCAAAAAAAGCCTCCTCATTAACATTATTATCCAGATATATTTTAGAGATATTTAAATCTTTGGTGTCAAATACAATTTCATCGTATCCGTTTTTATTTTCAATGCTCCAGGTAGCTATGCCGGTTATTGTTTTGAGGGTGAAATTGACATCCAGTTTTAGGTCAAGATGTTTAACTATCACATTTTCGGGCTCTGCATAACTATGCGGATCTGTACCGGATTCTGTTTTCTGCTGCTTGGGTTTACAGGAAAAAATTAATAAACAGAATAGTAAGATATTGATTTTTCTTATCATATTATTTAAATCTAACAGACACTTTAACCCTGTTGGCATACCCATCGGCGGCACCTGTCCACGAGTGGTAGTTTTTTATAAGGTCTATGGCTCTGGCATCAGCTAATTTGCTCAAACTTTTCAGGATTTTAAAATCAGCCAGTTCTCCGTTAGGTTTAATAATAAATTCTACAATAACCTGACCAGTTTCGCCACTTTCCAGTTCGTTATTGTCGTTTAGGTATTTTTTAAATGCAGACCATCCTTCTGAAGGTTTGGCGCTGGTGCTTTTTCTTAAATTACCTACATAAACAGTTAAAGGATCGGCCGTTTCTGCGGTTTTAGGTTTCAGGTTTATATTGGTGCTTTCTAAAAAACTTTTTAAGTCAACATCTTTAGACTCATAACCTGCGGCTGTAATAGTTATCTTTCCTGCTTTAAAAGGAAAAGTGTATTCTCCATTTTCATTAGTTAATACCTTAATATTGGTTTTTATATCCTTTAAAATGGCTCCATATATTGGTTTTGAGGTGTTAACGTCCGTAATTATACCTTTTGTAATCGTGGAGTCTATAATAATAATTTCCCGGGATAATTTTGCAGTTGCGGCAGCAGGAGGTGAAGCTGCAGATAAAGAGATAGGTGCCAGGTCTTTAGATGAATTTTCTTTACTGTTGTAGTTAATGTTCTTCTTCTCATTAGAACTGGCTATAAGCTTTTTATTAGATGTTCTGGAAACTGGTTCTACCACAATCTCACTTGATAATAAATCAGGATCTTCGTTTGTTTCTTTTACGGGATTCCGTTTTTTTGAAGCGGCAAGTTCTGCTTCGGAAATAATATCATTTAGCTTTGTTTCGCGTGGAACATCCTGAGAAATAAAAGATGAATCAGCCCCTTTTTTTTGTGTTAAAGAAGGAGTGGGGACAGTAGGTAGTTTGTCTGTTTCAGCAAAATTAATTTCTTTGGGTTGGTTGAGATACATGGTTGCCAAACCTATTAATATGACTACGCTGGCCGCTATTGACCAATAATGGAATTTTTTTGTTTCAACAGTTGGTTTTTGAGTTTTTGTTTGTAAGCGGTTCTGTAAACGCACTTTAAGCTCGGTGATATTGTTGGTACTGTCAGGAAAATGTTCATAGCCTTCCAATGCTTCTAATAAAAAAGGATCGTCCAGAGCCTTTTTTTCAAGTTCATGCATAGTCTTGGTATCCAACTCACCATTGACGTACTTTTTTATAAGTTCGATATCTTGAATATCTTTATTCACCTTTTTTCTCCAAACAGATTTTTAAGTTCCTTTTTCCGTTTTGTATATAGCTTTTTACTTTATTAAGGTCATATCCTGTTGCTTCTGCAACATCTGCATAGCATTTGTTCTCCAGATAAAATAAAGATACAGACCATCGTTGCTCTTTACTTAAAGACTCCATACAAGCTTCCACCTCATTAATTCTGTCGTCTTTCTCTCTTTTTTCAAATAGATGCATTGTATCACCAAATTCCATAAACTCATATTCATCAATTGAAAAAAACTGATGTTTTTTTTCTTTTCGTAGCTCCATCAGACAGTGATTTTTAGACAGCGTATATAACCAGCTTCGAAAATTGGTTATTTCATACGTTTTGACTTTGATAATCAGCTCTTCAAAAATATTCATTACGGCATCTTTACTCTTTTCTTCGTCTTTGAAATATTTTAATGCAATACCGTAAACTAAAGGCATATAAGGGTCGTAAAGCTGACCAAGAGCTTCAATATCTCCGGAATTTTTGTATTCCGAGATCCATTCATTGTCTAATACGTTTGGTTTATTAGAGTTTGTTAAGCTCATTTAAAATTATTTCACTAAATAAAAATACGGATTAGAAAGATGGACCTAAAATAAAGCGTAAAAAATCTACCATGTTCATTTTACCTAATTAAACGTAAAAAAGAGGTAAACTGTTACAATGTTGTTTGTAAGGTAGAAAATAAAGTATAGAAAACCAACAGAAACGACTTGGTTTCTTGGATTTTTATTACCTCTTTATTGCATCGGAAAATAAGAATGTATGTTTTGCAATCATTTACATTTATTATACGACATAAGTTTTATTAATTTTGTGAAAAATTAAAGAAAAATGAAGAAAACGGGAATCGCATTTCTTTTGATTAGTGTGTTGGGGTTATCTGGTTGCGAAAGCTTAAATCAGGTGGCTAATCAATATGGAGGTTCTTTAGGCACTGTGCTAACTACTACTCCAACAAACATAGAAATAGGAACGGCTTTAAGGCAAGCTCTGGAGGAGGGGACAGGCATAAGTACAGCGAAATTGTCATCAACCAATGGTTTTTTGGGAAATGCTGCTGTTAAGATTCTGATGCCTCCTGAAGCTCAAAAAGTAGAGTCTACCTTGCGTTCTTTGGGTCTGAACTCTTTATGTGATAATGTAATTACGAGTTTGAACCGAGCGGCAGAAGATGCAGTAAAGGAAGCTAAACCAATTTTTGTGAGTGCTATTAAACAAATGACGTTTCAGGATGTAACCAATATATTGTTGGGGAATAGTGATGCGGCAACTCAGTATTTTAAAAGGACAACCTCAGCAGCATTGGCAGAAAAATTCAGACCTATTGTCAATTCAAGCATCAGTAAGGTAGGCGCAACAAAATATTGGTCAGATTTAGCATCAGCATATAATAAAGTGCCTACAGTAAAACCTGTAACTACAGATCTCACCTCTTATGTTACAGATAAAGCTATTGCAGGACTTTTTGTAGAGATTGCGACCGAGGAATTAAAAATCAGACAAAATGTAAATGCAAGATCTACAGCGACTATGCAAAAAGTATTTGCGTATGCAGATCAACAAAAGAAATAAATAATGGAATTAATAGAGTGGAAAGATTTTGAGCGGGTGGAACTTAGAGCAGGGACCGTACTGGAAGTTTTTGACTTTCCGGAGGCGAGAAGACCTGCTTATAAAATTAAGGTAGATTTCGGAGAATTCGGAATCAGGATGACGAGTGCTCAGATTACCAAACACTACACTAAAGAGGAACTTATAGGAAGACAGATTGTAGGGGTAGTCAACTTTCCTAAAAAACAGATAGGGAAATTTATGTCTGAGTTTTTATTGACAGGTTTTCATGACGAAAATGGAGAGGTTTTAATTACTACTGTTGATAAGAAAGTACCCAACGGTACTAAATTGTGTTAAAATGAAAGTTTATTCATTTGGGGAAGAACCCTCCGTTCCTTTAGATACGGTTTTTATGAAAGAAGCGTATAAGGAAGCTCTTTTGGCTTACGAAGCGGATGAGGTTCCTATTGGTGCGGTTATTGTGGCTAATGGAAAGATAATAGGTAGAGGACATAATCTTACCGAGCGACTGAATGATGTAACGGCTCATGCAGAAATGCAGGCTTTTACTGCAGCCAGTAACTATATTGGAGCAAAGTATCTGCATAATTGTACTTTATATGTAACGATAGAACCCTGTGTTATGTGCGCAGGAGCTGCGTATTGGACTCAAATCAGTAAGATAGTTTTTGGGGCGTTTGACGAGAAAAGAGGCTATCACAGCCTTAATGGAAATATTGTTCATCCCAAAACTGAAATTGTTAGTGGTGTAATGGAGAAAGAATGTGCAGAACTGATGCGAAATTTTTTTCTGAATAAAAGAATTAGTAAAACTTAACACTTCTACAACAATTTTTAATCAGGGGACTTTATCTTTGTAAGAAAACAAATATTATTGTATAACCTTTAAAATATAAAATTATGGCTTTTGAATTACCTGCGTTACCATACGCATCAGATGCATTAGAACCGCATATCGACAAACAAACAATGGAGATCCATCATGGAAAACACCATGCGGCTTATGTTGCTAATTTAAATAAGGCATTAGAGGGCAAAGAAGGGGCAGATTTATCTTTAGAAGAAATCAACAAAAACATATCTAAATATCCAATGGCGGTAAGAAACAATGGCGGTGGTCATTATAATCACTCTTTGTTTTGGACAGTACTTGGAGCAAATGCAGGAGGAGCTCCTAAAGGTGAATTAGCAGAAGCAATTAATGCTGCATTTGGATCTTTCGAAGATTTCAAAGCAAAATTTGCTGATGCAGGTGCTACACGTTTTGGTTCTGGATGGGCGTGGTTAATTGTCGGAAAAGACGGTAAATTAGCAGTAACTTCTACCCCTAATCAAGATAATCCATTAATGGATGTCGCTGAAGTACAGGGGACCCCAATTTTAGGTATGGATGTTTGGGAGCATGCTTATTACTTGAAATATCAAAACAGACGTCCTGATTATATCTCTGCTTTCTGGAATGTCGTAAACTGGGATGCGGTAGCGGAGCGTTTCGCTAAAGCAAAATAATTTGGCATCATTTTGATACCAAAAAAGCGGATGAGAACTTAACTCTTCCGCTTTTTTTTTGACTAGCAATGAAGAATAGAACGTTATTAATTTTGACCTGGTCGTGTATCCTGTTTTTAGGTAGTTGCTCTGTATTTGAAGGAGTTTTTAAAGCAGGGTATTATGTCGGTATTTTTGTAGTTATAGCTATATTGGTGATTGTTTTATTTATAGTGTCGAAAATAAGAAGTTAAGAGATGAAAGCACTGGTGTTAAAAGCGATAGATGAGCCATTTGTATTTGAAGATATAGAAAAACCAATATTGGAATCTGGAGAAGTGTTGGTAAAAATAAAAGCAGCAGCATTAAACAGAAGGGACTATTGGATAAAAAAGGGACAATATGCCGGTTTAAAATTCCCTATAGTATTGGGGTCTGATGGGGCGGGTGTTGTTGAGGAAGTTTATGACGATAAATATAGACACCTGTTAGGAAAAGAGGTCGTTATTAACCCTGCATTAAAATGGGGTGGAGAGGAAGATTATCAGGGAAAGGAATTTAATATTTTAGGATTACCCACTAATGGTACATTTGCTGAATTTGTAAAAGTAGATGCTACAAATATTTACGAAAAACCAGAACACTTAAGTTTTAGAGAGGCAGCAGCATTTCCGTTGGCAGGTTTAACGGCTTATAGGGCCGTATTTCAGAAAGGTAAACTCAAAAAAGGAGAAAATGTGTTGATTGTTGGAGCCGGAGGTGGGGCAGCTACCTTTGCTTTGCATTGGGCAGTAAAAGCAGGAGCTAATGTTTATGTGACTTCAGGTAGTGAAGAGAAAATTCAGAAAGCAAAAGCTCTAGGAGCAATAGAAGGATTTAATTATAAAAATGAAAATTGGGATCAGGAGCTTATGGTCAAAGTTTCGGGGTTTGATCTCATTATTGATAGTGTGCTAGGAGATAGTTTTGCCAAACATTTAAACTATGCAAATCCCGGAGCTAGAATTGTGTTTTTTGGAGCAACAGCAGGAAATTTACCTCAATTGAACGGCAGAATTATATTTATGAAACAGATTCAGATTCTGGGAACGATGATGGGCTCGCCCAAAGATTTTGCAGCAATGCTGGATTTTATTAACCATCATAAAATACATCCCGAAATAGATAGTGAATATGCTTTACAAGATGCCGAAACAGCCATTCATTTAATGGACAGTTTTAGTCAGTTTGGAAAAATTGTTTTAGAGGTTTAATTATACCTTTCAGCCTTTTTAATACTCAAAATCGTCCAAATCCCTTTTTGCCTTTCTTTGAATAAACGTTTTCCTTTTTGAGGTTTCGGTATCGTTTAAAGTGTCCTGAATGTTGTCCGTAACTGTAATTTCGTGGTCTTTATTTCTTTCGCTTTTGTAAACTGCTGTCGATTCCTCGTGTTCAAGAGCAATGTCATAAGGACCCTTGTCAGACATTAACTTTACAAATACAGGTAAACATTCTAAAAGGATAAATAAAAAGGAAATAAAAGAGATTGCCAGATAAGTATCCACATCCCGGGTTCCGTCCGGATTAAACGACAGTTGTCCCAAAGCGTAGTTTCTGTCTGCAAAGCCCGCTACATAGGCCAGGCTATCCAGTTCCCTTTCATTAAAAAGTTTGGTGCTGTTGAGTCCTTCAAGTTCTTTCCTTCTATCAATAATGTTCTCAATCTGATCCAGATTATTACGAACAATGTTAAGTCGTTGTTCTTTTTGGTCAATTACAGATTGTTTTTGTTTAGCATAAGTGCCAAATCCGATTACGCCACTGGTCTGGTTGGTTTTATCACCAAATACTTCCTGATTGAGTACATATCTGGATTTGTTAATGTCTTTTTCCAGCGAATCTTTTTCTGTTTTTAGCTCCTCAACTTTTTTTAGCTCCAGTAGATATTTATTAGAAAAAGCTTTGTTTAAAGTGTCAATTTTATCTCTTTGTCCGTTCAGATAACTGGTTTTAAGTTTCTGTCTGATCTCCTTATCGAATATTTTTAATTCCAGAGGTCTGGAGATAACAATACCAATCATAATTGCCAGTAAAATTCGGGGTAATGCTTGTAGAATTTGGTGGCCAGAAGACCCCGTTTTTTTAATGCTGGATACAATATATCTATCCATATTAAATATAGCCAAGCCCCATAATAGTCCAAAAATAACCGCAAAAAATATAGCAGCCTGACTTCCTGAAAAAACAAAATACATAGCGTAGCCGCCAGATAAGCTAGCAAAAAGTGCTGTAAAGAAAATTGTTGCACCAATACCTACAAACTTGTTATGTTCTGTAGGATATTTTTTTAGTAGCTCTATTTGTGCTCCTGAGCAAAACCAGAAAAAATTTGTTATTCTTTTCATTTATCCCATCATGTCAATAATTGTTCCATATTAAGACTGGAGGTTTACAGAAAAGTTACGAGAAAGTAATAAAATGATTTGTACAAGGTTTGGCCAAAGTGTGCTTTCTCAGTAGATCAGAAAAGAGGGACTTTTCTGTGGAATCCAAATTATATCTGGTGTACAAAACAGTAAGTCTGGCTCTTTGGCAAAAATAATTTCGTTTTATATAAGAAGTATATATTATTTTTGGCGAATGAATATCCTTATCCTTGGTTCAGGAGGAAGAGAAAGTACTTTTTCCTGGAAAATTGCTCAAAGCCCATTGTGTACAAAATTGTTTATTGCCCCTGGTAACGCAGGAACAAGACAATACGGAGAAAATGTAGATATTAAAGTAACAGATTTTGCAGCTATTAAAAATCTGGTTATCGATAAAAATATAGAACTGGTTATTGTTGGTCCCGAAGAACCTTTGGTGAAAGGTATCCACGATTTCTTTTTAGCAGATGCTGTACTAAAAAATATTCCGGTAATTGGTCCTAAACAAGACGGAGCACAATTAGAGGGAAGTAAAGATTTTTCTAAGCAGTTTATGCAAAGACACGGAGTGCCTACGGCAGCTTCACAAACATTTACCAAAGATACTTTGGAAGAAGGTTTAGCTTATCTGGAGACTCAGTCATTACCAATTGTATTGAAAGCTGATGGTTTGGCGGCAGGAAAAGGTGTTTTAATTTGCTCTACTTTAGAAGAAGCAAAGGAAGAACTGATACTGATGCTTGCTGATGCGAAATTTGGTGAGGCAAGTTCTAAAGTTGTGATAGAGCAGTTTTTGAAAGGAATAGAGCTTTCCGTTTTTGTTTTAACGGATGGTAAAGATTTTATTGTTTTACCGGAGGCCAAAGATTATAAAAGAATTGGCGAAGGAGATACAGGTTTAAATACCGGAGGAATGGGCTCTGTTTCTCCAGTTCCGTTTGCAGATGATGCTTTTTTACAAAAAGTAAAAGAACAGGTAGTTATACCTACAGTAGATGGATTAAAGAAGGACGGAATTGATTACAGAGGTTTTATCTTTATTGGATTAATGAATGATAATGGAAATCCTTATGTAATAGAATATAACTGTAGAATGGGAGATCCGGAGACGGAAAGTGTATTCTTAAGAATAGAAAGTGATGTGGTAGAAATGTTTCAGTCGGTAGCAAAGCAAAATATTGCAGATTATAAACTAGAAGTATCTCCAAAAACAGCTGCTACGGTTGTGGTAGTTTCGGCAGGATATCCGGGCGATTATATCAAAGGAAAAGAAATAGCAGGACTGGAAAATGTAGAACAGTCTATGGTCTTTCATGCAGGTACAGAAGCAGACGGAGATGTGGTTAAAACAAATGGAGGCCGTGTGTTAACTGTTAGTACGTTGCAGGATGATATTTTTAAGGCTTTGCAACAAGCGACTGCAGATGCAGGAAGAATTTATTTTGATGGAGCTACTTTCAGAAAAGATATCGGTTTTGATTTAATTTAATAAAGAAACTTTTTTGTGAAATCATGAGGTTTTTTTTATAAATTGGAAAAATGAATATTAAATTGCGGGACCTCGGTATTAAACCGGGGTCTTGTTGATTATGCAGATGTTGTAAGGTAACTTTTGCCACAGATGGACAGAATTAAGTTTATACCGTTTTTGAGTTTATTATTTCTCCTGATAGGGTGTGCCGGGGGAAGGCAGTTTGAATGGATAAAACTGAAGGCTTATGATAGTGCTAAGGTAAAGACAGGTCAGCAAAGTGGTAAGGGACCCAACACAGTAGATATTCTGGTACAGTTAAAAGAAAAAAACACGGGGATTTTGTATTATGCTGCGAGTGATGATTTTTTTGAAGCTCATCAGGTGAAAATTAATAATAATTTAAACACCACAAGCAGGAATAATAATACAAAGAAAGCTTATAAAAAGAGCGATTATATATATAATGATGAGGATATAGAGGAAAACCAGTTGAACAGAGGGCTTATCAGGTTACAGCCCAAAAGGTCGGAGGTTATAGATAATCAAAAACTAAAAAAGAAACAGGGGCAGGACGATGACAACCATTTCTTGTTGTACGAGAGCAACCGTGAGTTTTTTCTGATAGGATTCGCCTTATTTGTATTAATTCTAGGTGGATTCTTGCTTATCAATAGGAAAATGAATAAGAAATTACCCAATTCATAAAAACACAAAAGGAGGTTATTTACCTCCTTTTGTGTTACTGTCAAAAATTTCTTTTAGCTTTTCTTCTAAAGCGAGACCTCTCAGATTTTTAGCAATGATGACACCATCTTTATCCAAAAGGAAGTTTTTGGGGATAGCATCAATACCATAAGTAGAGGCTATTTGTTTAGATGTATCCATAAGTTGTGCCCATAGTAATCCGTCGGTTTTTATCGCATTTTTCCACGCAGAGGCATCCTGATCGATAGAAACTCCTAGAATGGTGAAACCTTTATCTTTATATTTTTCGTATGCGTTTACTAAATGAGGGTTTTCCTGTCGGCAAGGATTGCACCAAGAAGCCCAAAAATCTAGCAGAACATACTGTCCTTTGTAGGAAGATAGTTTTACCGATATCCCTTCGGGAGTTTTTTCTTCAAAATCAGTAGCGTTTACGCCAATTCCGGTTACTCTTCCTAAGGAAATTTTCTCTTCCACCATTTTGGCAAATAAAGACTTTTTAAGGTTTGCGTCCAGTGCATTGTAAAGCGACTCAATTTCTTTTACATTCATGTCATCGCTTGTAAGCTCGTTATTTAAATAATATAGGCTTATGAAGGATTTAGGATTCTGGGCAATAAACTCCTTAATGGTCTTTTGTCTTTCTTCGATTAAGTTTTGGTACCTGTCCTGAAAGTCCATTAATACATTTTGGTCCGATTTTTTATTGTCGGATAATTTAGAAAAATCTATATTAAGCTGCTCTAATTTATTGTTGGAAAATTTTAATAACTCGTCAAATTTAAGGTTGTCTTCTAAAACTTTTACACCAGAAGCTACAGAAGTATTGATAGAATCTTTTGCAGTGATATTTATCTGGCCAGGTTCTACAAAGAATTTAAATACATCTTTTGGCGTTTCCTGATTTAAAGACTTTCCGTTATGGCTAAGAATAAGGACGGCAATTGTAGGAGATTCTAATTGTGTGCTGAATGTGAATTTGCCATTTGTTACAGTTGCCGAATCTAATTTCTCAGCCCTGTCTGCCAAATGAACAAAGTAGATTTTCTTGTTTTCGTTTTTGTTAGATATTTGCCCCGTAATAGTGAGGTTCTGCTGGGCAAAAGTAGAAAACGGAAGTAAGGATAGTATATAAAATAGTTTTTTCATCTTAATAAATTAATGTAGTTTCTGATAAGTTCTCCACCATAAATCGGGCATTTCGCCGCTTACTGCAATTTGATAATCTTCGTATAAGCAAGGTATAAAATGAAAACGTTCATTTTTGGAACCTGCAGAGGGGTAAGGAACCTGCATCCACCATCTGTCTGTTTTCTTGCTTTTTATAAAAACGAGTTCATGCTCGTTTTCTTGTAATGTAGTTTTATATATTACGTAATCTGTTTTGGGTTGCATAGGGAAATCGCTTTTACGGTTATAAAAGCCATCCAGAAAACACCATATCATTTGGGCCAATAACATAGCCGTTTGTCCATTTTTGTCACAGGCAGGATTAAATTCGTAGAAACCAATAGAGTTTAGTTTATCCGAATAACCTGCATAACGACAAATTTGACAGGCTTCCTCTCCATAAAATCCGTTGGGCCGTGTTTGCATGTGCGCCATAGCATCGGACGCTCTAATGCTTCCCATATCAAAACTAATCATAGATGCATTTCGTATACTTGGCTCTGCCAGATATACAGCTCCGCTTATTTCTCCGAGTCGTTGTGTGTCAAAAAAAAGCTTTTCCATAACCCGTAAGCTGTCCTGGCTAACATAATATGTCTGATAACCCAGATTACTAAAGTTAAACAGGTAATTGGGTTGATGTAAAAATATCTTGTTAAGGTAGGATTCAGAATCGGTTTCATTAGATTGTTCGTCATGTATCTCGTTCATATCAAAATGCGAGTCAATAACTAAAAGATCAACTTTTTGTTCAAGCTGTTCATACGCCATGTATTGGCCGTAGGTTAAATCCTGACTTCCCCCAATAATTATAGGGAGGATATTTATTTTAATCAGTTCCGCAACAATATGTTTTATAGCAGCATAAGTATCAGAAAGCTGATGTCCGGGAAGAATATTCCCTAAATCTGCAATTTTTGATTTGAAACTTCCTTCGTGTAAAAGGTATAATTGTTCCCTGATATAATCAGGTCCCAGAGCACAACCATTGTTGTTGCAACTTCCTCTATCATCGGTAACCCCAAAAATAACCACGTTGAAATCACCGGATGAGAGATCGGGGAATCGTTGCTCGTACACCTCTATTTTTGACCCTAATTGGCTGTTAAAATAGCCGTTTTTGGGAGTGATTTTTTCTTTATTTACAGGAGAAAAGAAATCTGCTAAAGACATAGTAATGTTTAGAATTTTACCAAATATCTGATTTTTATCTAAACTTAAGGAACGAATACCTGAAAGTGTTGCTATGAAATTTTAAGTATTTACGTTACTTTGCCATTAAATTAACAATAGTTATGATTTTAATTACCGGTGCTACAGGTTTTTTAGGTGCGGAGTTAACTTTTCAGCTTATCAAAAAGGGGGAAAGGGTGAGGTGTACCAAAAGAATAAATTCTGAAATTCCATCCATCCTGCTTCCACTTGAAGATAAAATAGAATGGGTAAATGCAGATGTACTGGATCTTTCGGATCTTGAGAGTGCTTTTTCTGAGGTTAAAAAGGTTTATCATTGTGCTGCAAAAGTGTCTTTTGATAAAAAAGATGAAAAGCTAATGAATGCTGTCAATGTTGAAGGAACAGCTAATATTGTGAATTTATGTTTGGATTTTGGAGCAAAGTTGGTTCATGTAAGTTCCATCGCAGCAATAGGTAATCCGAAAGCAAATGAACCTGTTACGGAAAAAAACTTTTGGGATGCTTATGATAAAAATGGCAGGTACGCTATCTCTAAATATAGAAGCGAAATGGAAGTTTGGCGGGGAATTGAAGAAGGGTTGAATGCTGTTATTGTTAATCCATCGGTTATCATAGGAGAGAATGTGGGAACCAATGGAAGTGGACAGATATTTAGTTTGATAGCCAAAGGTTTGAGATATTATACAGCAGGTAATATAGGTTTGGTTGATGTGAAAGATGTGGCTGCAAATATGATCGAATTGATGGCAAGTAATATTAGCGGTGAACGATTTATACTGAATGCCGAGAATTACACCTATGAGAAATTCTTTAAAGAAATAGCTGCCGCGTATGGTATTACAGATAGTTTTAAGTCTATTGCGAAGTGGAAATTAAAGCTGGCGGTTAAAGCCAGTGTTTTTGCTAATATGCTGGTAGGTAATATAAACGGTTTGACTAAAGAGGTTGTTTCTGCCGCTTTTAATCAAACCAGGTATACTAATGATAAAATTAAAACAGCATTACAAGTACAGTTTATACCAGTATCTGAAAGCATTAAGTGTACAGTACAAGAAATTTTCTAGATTGAAAGTTTTTTGTGCTGGATTCTTTTAATTGATGAGGTAATCTATTTAATGCATCATAATAGGAAACCTATTTATTTGGGTTTCGTAAAAACCAAAAACAGGTTTTCTTGTTATACCTCCAATACTTATTTGAAAATATAAAATTAAAAATATGAAATTATTTACAACGTTAGTTACTGCAGTAGCAATTTGCTTAAGCTCATCTTTGAACTCCGATGCTTGTACCAGAGTAGTATATAAAGGTCCGCAAGGACATTATATTACTGCCCGTTCTATGGATTGGAAAGATGAAATAGCCGCTAATATTTGGGTTTTTCCTAAAGGAATGAAAAGAAACGGAGAAGTTGGCCCTCAATCGCAAACCTGGACTTCTAAATACGGTAGTGTAGTTAGTACAGCCTGGGATATTGCTACAGTAGACGGTATTAACGAGAAAGGCATGGTAGCCAATGTACTTTGGTTAGTAGAGTCAGAATATCCTAAATTTGATCCAAAAGGTTCTAAAAAAGGTATTACCATAGCAGCATGGGCACAATATGCTCTGGATAATTTTGCTACGGTAAAAGAGGCCGTAAATGAATTGAAAAATGAATCATTTGCAGTAGTGAGTGATTACGTTCCGGGAACTCAAAAGTTCACTACTTTACACCTTTCTTTGTCTGATGCTACAGGTGATAACGCTATTTTCGAATACATCAATGGTAAATTGGTTATCCACCACGATCCATCTTATGCAATAATGACCAATTCTCCCGTATTTGAGCAACAATTGGCTTTGAATAAATATTGGGAAGGAATTCCAGGAACAATTATGTTGCCCGGTACTAACAGAGCTGCGGACAGATTTGTGAGAGCTTCTTACTATATCCAGGCTATTCCTAAAACAACAGACGAGCGTGTGGCTGTAGCAAGTGTATTTAGTGTAATTAGAAATTGTTCTGTTCCTTTTGGAATTTCATCTCCAACAGAACCTAATATTTCATCAACTCGTTGGAGATCTGTTTCAGATCAAAAAAACCTTGTTTATTACTTCGAGACAGCATTAACTCCTAATACATTTTGGGTAGACCTTAAAGGATTCGATTTAAGTGCAAAAGGGAAAGTAATGAAGTTGGATTTGTCAAATAATGCAACCTTTAGTGGTAAAACCAATCAGCATTTTAAAGTAACTGCACCATTCCAGTTTTTGGGAATATAAGGTGAGCTAGCATTTTAGATTATAACAAAAGGTCGTTCGGTTTAAAGGACGGCCTTTTGTGTTTTTAATGGTTTATATATTTCAAAATCATTTAATTCTAAATTCTTCCAATTTATTAAATCATTTTATGCAACTTTGGGCTTAAAAATTTTTTTAGGTTTTGAATCAGTACTTTATTATAGATTTTGATAGCACCTTTACACAGGTAGAGGCGTTAGATGAATTAGCAAGGATTTCTTTAAAAGATCATCCCAGGAGAGAAGCAATTTACAAAGAGATAGAAGACCTTACCAATTTGGCAATGGAAGGGAAATTGTCTTTCTCTGAAAGTTTAGAAGGGCGTGTAAAACTTCTTCAGGCAAATAAATCGCATTTGAAAGAGTTGGTGAAACATTTGAAAACAAAAGTTTCTTCATCGTTTTCCAGAAACAAAAAATTCTTTAAAGATCATTCTGAAGAAGTGTTAATTGTTTCGGGCGGTTTTAAAGAATTTATTACACCGGTAGTTACTCCCTACGGAATAAAAAAAGAAAATATTTATGCCAATACTTTCGTTTTTGACGAAAAGGGTAATATTGTCGGTTACGATAAAAACAATCCGCTCTCTGAAGAAGGTGGAAAGGTGAAGCTTTTACAAAACCATCTTAAACTGGAAGGAGATATATTTGGTATAGGAGACGGATACTCAGATTTTCAGCTGAAAGAATCAGGTTTGATTAAGAAGTTTTTTGCCTATACAGAAAATATAGAAAGGAAAACCGTAGCTGAAAAAGCAGATTATGTTACACCAAGTTTTGATGAATTTCTTTATGTAAATCAATTGCCAAGAGCAATATCATATCCCAAAAACAGGATATTATGCTTATTGGTGGGGGATGTTCCTCAAAAAAGTGTAGATTATCTAAAAGCAGACGGATTTTCTATTCGTCATAAAGATACTTTTGAAGAAAAGTATATCAAAGATGTAGGAATGTTGCTTTTGGCAGATGGCGAAAGCTTGTCTGACGAGACATTACGTAAAGCGGTAAAACTAAAAACCATAGGTTATTTTGGGAAAGTAGACGGAAGGGTTAATTTCGATATCTGTGACGAAATGGGAATTGTGGTTTTTGAAAGTGCAAAATCAGCAACATCAAACAAGAAAATAATTGCAAAAAGGGTTGCAGATTTTATAAATACAGGAACCACCTATAAAAGTGCAAACTTTCCTAATTTGCAGTTGCCAAAAATAGACGGGTCGCATAGGTTAATTCATATCCATAAAAATGTGCCGGGTGTAATGTCAGAAATTACAAAAGTACTGGCTAAGCACAAAATTAACATAGTGAGTCAGTTTTTGATGACCACGCCACATATAGGCTACGTAATTACAGATATTAATACCCAATATGATAAAGCGGTAATCAAAGAATTAAAGAAAATAGAAAATACCATAAAATTTAGGATTCTCTATTAATTTAAATAACTTAGAAAAGGCATTATGTATCTACATAATGCCTTTTTATTTTTAATAAACCTACTACATGAACCAGGAACAGCAAGAAACATTACCCTTATTGTCTGCCGAAGAGCAAAGAGTACTAGGGTGTCTGATTGAAAAAAGCAGAACAACACCTGATTACTATCCAATGACATTAAATTCATTAACGCTGGCTTGTAATCAAAAATCATCCAGAAAGCCTATTGTAAGTTATGATGAAGAAACGGTTATAATAACACTGGATTCGTTAAAGAAAAAGCGTTTGGTTTCTACAGTAACCGGTGGAGGAAGCAGAGTAGTAAAATACAAACACAATTTAGCAATACAGTTTCCTTTGGTTCCGTCAGATCTGGCAATAGTTTGTTTACTTTTATTAAGAGGTCCACAAACCCCAGGGGAAATTAATACCAATTCTGGCAGATTGTATGAATTTGAATCTATAGAAGATGTGATTCAAAATCTGGAAAAACTGGCCGAAGGAGAAATAACGTATGTTAAACAGCTACCCAAAAGACCAGGACAAAAAGAAGCCAGATATGCTCACCTGTTAGGAGGGGATATAGAATTTGATGAAAGCGACTTTTTGCCGGAAGAACCTGCCAGAAAAAATGTAGGAGAGCTAGAACAACGATTAGCTACTGTAGAACAAGAATTGGCAGAGCTAAAAGAAGCTTTTAATAAGCTGATGAAAGAATTGATGGGATAAAATTTAACCATGGACTGGATCCTGTTCTTGAACGCTTTTACCATTGTAAATAAACTTGTTTTATTTTCATTATTTTGGTTTAAGAAGAATAATTCTGCTTCCAATAGGTTTCTTTCTGTACTTATTCTGTTTTCTGCAATTCCTGTTTTAAGTAATTATATTATTTATACAGGAGGTGTGAAAAACTTTCCTCATCTGATTTTTATCTATCAGATATTTGGAAATATGGTAGGACCTGTTTTTTATTTCTATTGTATGGAAATGATAGGCAGGCCTTTTGTTTTTAACAAAAACAAGTTATTACATTTAATACCTGCAGTTTTTCCAGTTATTTTTTGGATAGACTTTTTACTTCTTTCAGAACCTGAAAAGCACAGCTTTGTAATTCATTATCTAGATCCGGATTTCCTGAATTGGAGGATGCTGGTAGCTTCTGTTACACCTCCATTATTTGCATTACCGTATTTTATATATACCAGCCAAATCGTTTTTAAGTATGTTGCATCGGTAAAAGAGGTGTATACCAATGTAGAAAAGCTTAAAATAAACTATATAAAACAGTTTGTAGGGCTCATGCTTGCAGAATTATTTACTCTGTTTGTTTGTTATATTGTTTTTCCGATAGAAGATGTGGAAATGATTTGGTTGCCTATTCTTAATAATATTTATTATTTCTATATAATTTATAAAGCCTATAATTACGCCTTAATATTTTCTGAAGAGGATTACAGGAAATATCAACAGCTGTACCAGCCATTAAACGATTTTGTTAGAGCTGAAAAAAAAGATAAATATGCATCTTCAGGATTATCTCAAGAAAAAATAGCAATGTATGCTGTAATCTTACAAAAAGGTTTTAACGAGGAGAAATGGTATCTAGATCCCGAACTTAATTTGAAAACGGTATCTGTGAAAGCAGAAATCCCTATTCATTATATTTCACAGATTATTAACCAGAAATTTGAGAAGAACTTTTTCGATTATGTAAACTCTTATCGGGTGGAAGAGCTGAAATTAAAATTAGCAGACCTGTCACAAAACAAATTTACAATAGAAGGTTTGGCTTATATGAGTGGTTTTAATTCCAAAGCAGCGTTTCAAAGAGTATTTAAAAAGAACATAGGTATGTCACCTAGAGAATATCGTAAAACCTGTATGGATAATTAATTGAACTGTTTTAAAAAAAAGGATTCATTTTATAAAATGAGTCCTTTTTTTAAACTACTCATACTATTTTTATAGGTAATATAGATCCTGTTTAATAATTACTTACTTGCCGATAGGTTAGGCATCTTTGGGATAGAACAGTTTGTATTTTTAGTTTTTAATTTTGACTTTAGATTTTATATAGTTACACGTATTAATCGATTTTAGACCATTTTCTTTGTTATTGTACTTAAGAAAAGTGCTTTATTGTGTAAATTAAGTTCTTATGAAGCTTGACCTATTTAATACTGAGACGGAAAAAGTCTGGAAAAGTATTTCGGGAAATGCACCAAACGATCTGTTGCAGTTGGAAATTGAACTGTATAAGAAGCTGCTTATCTATTTTCAGATAGGGGAAAGCTGTTATTTTATTTTTAATTTTCAGAATTTGTGTTTTGACTATGTAAGTGAAGATGTGGAAACTTTACTTGGATACAGGACGGACGAAGTAACCTCTACATTTTTGTTGGAAAATATACATGCTGAAGATAGAGGATGGTTTTTAGCCTGCCAGGATCATGCAACACAATTTTCGACTACTTTGCCTTTGGATAAAAAGATGAAGTACAAAGTGCAGTACGATTTAAGGTTAAGGAAAAGAAATGGGAAATATGCAAAGTTAATGCTTCAGTCTGTTGTGGTCCACGTAGATAATGATGGTGGAATTATCAGGACTTTGGTGGTTTTAACTGATATATCACATATTAAAAAATATGGTAGCCCAAGTATTTCTTATATAGGAATGGATAAGGAACCGTCTTATATGGAAGTAGATGTTAAACATCCTTATCTGGATGATCAATATCTTTTTCCCCGTAAGAAGGCGAAACATCTAAAAAACAAAGAATGGAAAAAATACGGAACATCGTCATTATCGCAAGCTAAAATAGATGAATACAGTACCCGAATAGAGAATGGATTTAAAGAGGAACAGTGGTTTTTAGATGCTGAGTTAAGTCTCAAAGTACTTTCAGAAAAAAGTAATATTCCTATGCATTATATTTCGCAGGTTATTAATCAGCGATTTGGTAAAAACTTCCCGAATTATGTAAATCTATATCGTGTAGAAACGTTGAAGCAAAAGCTGGTAGATCCGGCACAATACCATATTACAATAGAAGGTCTCGCCTATATGAGCGGCTTCAATTCAAAAGCGTCTTTTCAGCGCATGTTCAAAAGGCATACAGGTATGTCACCAAAAGAATATCGCAATAAATCCAAATAAAATACTACTTAAGTGTAATTGAAAAAGAAGAAGTGTCTCTTTTTATTTGTTGTGTTGACTACAAAGCGCATAAAGTAGGCAGAGAAATTAATTCTTTGCAAACTTAGTGCTCCTGGTGGTTCTAAGAAATATTAACAAGTAAAAAGGTGAAAACTCTGGTTGTCGTGTTTTTAATATTTGTTATTCCTTTATGTAACGTAGGAAAACATCAGGAACAGGATAAAATACCATAATAACATTCATGGGGTGTCATTATAAAATTACACCCCGTTAGAATTCTTGCCACTGTTTCCGGTTGTTATCAAAGTTCTGTATATGGAAATAGTGAAAGGAGTATGAAAATTAAGTCTCACTTTGTAAAGTGGGACTTTTAAGAAGCCGTGTAACTCTATTTTTGAACGAGAATCTTTACATATCATATAAGCCAAAAAACAAACATTAAATGTAGAACAACATGAAAACTAAACTATTAATCCGTATTAGTGCAATGCTTATTGTTTTTGCAGTATGTATGCAATTTGCAAAAGCACAAATTTATGCAAGCAGTCAGGCCGAACCATTTCAGTTTCCTAATGGAGCAAACGAATGGTCAGATCCTGTATCTTTTACGCTTAGTTCAAAAAAGTTTAAAGATAAAGGACTGGAGCCTGTGCCATTACAGTTTAGGATAATCGTAAAGAAAAAGCTATTGCTAGCCTGCCATTTCACGGTAGAGGTAAAAAATCTGTCGGATAAACAAGGTATTGCTTTCGAAGCACGTAACGATTACACCACTGTAGACAATAAATATGTTTATCACAAGGTAAAACTTAAACCAGGAGCCACGCAAACTTTTAATATTCTTTACGCAGACTTGAAATGTAAGATAAGAGATAAGGAAGATTGTACCACCTGCGGTTGGAACTTTACTTATGTTGAAGTGAAACCTTATTAACTAAGTGCTTTTTATCTATTATCATCCATAAATATGAGGAAAATAATACTGATTATGATGCTCTGTAATTTTGTAGCTATAACATCTTACGTAAAGGCTCAGGATGAAAAACACGAGCGCAGACTGACATTTGGAGAATGGGCAGCATTTTATAGTAATGGCTCTACTCAATATAATAACGGAAGTTCGTCTTCGTCCGGTCATACTGTTGGGTTGATAGCTTATTGGAATGTGCCTTATGAAAGTTTTGAAGATAAAGATTTTGTGCTGGGATGGAATGCAAATTTTGCCGGCGGCTGGAATCTGACCAAATCCCGAGCGGGAAGATATGATCTGGATATAGGCCTTTGGTCGAGTAAACTTATCAAAAAGGATATCGAAGTAGGAGCGCAATACTCTTTTTTAGGGATATACTGCTATCAGGATATGGCTTTCTTTGGAAGCAGTGTACAGGCTGCAGTACGCATTACCGATTTTCAGGTTACTTATAGCAGAGAAGGAGAAGGTGTTTTCATTGGTTGGGCTAGTCCCAAAAGCAAAGATATATATGCGAATTCTGTTGGAGTAAAATATTTCTTTGGCAAAAATCTGTTTTTAGGTGGCAGATTTACCAAATACCCATTTAATAAAGAATATGCAGTTGTTGCCGGATTGACCGGATTTTAATTCTAACACTAAAAAATAAAATTATGAAAAAGATATTATATGGCATTTTAGTTGGAACCATGTTACTAACATCATGCAAAAAAGGCAGTAATCATAAAGAAGAACCTTATACCTGTACTACATGTACGCAAACTCCGGAAGGAAAAGCAGCTAACGACAATAGTAGTAAAGGTATTTATAAAGGTGTGATTATAGGCTCTAGTGGTACCATAAAATTTGATATTGCAAATACCAGCAGTAATTCAATTACCGCTACTATGGTTATAGATGGTACTACGGTAACATTGACGACAACGACAGCGTGGAATGCGGGACAACTGTATGTAGCACCATTTAAAGGTACTTTAAACGGACAGGAGGTAACTATTACCTTTTCTGTTGGAGCAAGTGGTTCGGGAGCTACCATTACGTCGGCAACTATTCCTGGACATGCCAATGCCATATTCAGTATAGCAAAAGAAACTTCAACAGCTTTGGTTAGATGTTTTGAAGGAACTTATGAAACTTCTGATAATAAAAAAGGAACTTTTAATATCATCGTTTCGACTTTGTTAAAAGGATGGACTGGAAAAGCAAGAGAGAACGGCTCGCAAACAGCAACAAATATATCAGGAACCTATGTGAATAATGTATTAATAGATGCATCAGGAGCCACTATAGCTCCGATAGATGGTGATGAATTTTCCGGTTCTTTTAAAGATGCAAGTAATACTACTGTTACAGTTAAAGGGAAGAGAACATTATAAGATCCGATGAACTAAAATTAGAGCAATTATGAAAAAGATACTATACTGCATGTTTGTCTGTACAATCTTACTGACATCATGTAAAAAAGATAGCAATAACGAAAAGAACGAAGATACTGGGATATTTACGCCACCGACAGAAAATTATTGGCGTATAGATGATGGGAAACCTGCACAAATGGGGGCCGTGTCACTAAATGGAGATGGTTTTTATGCCATGGCTTCGGGGTTTGATAATCCTTTTAATAACGGAATATGTCAATTGTCAGTTGCGCTGTTTGGTACAAAAGATAATGGAATTCCATCAAGTCCTTTGGAGGGCATTCCGGAAGGAGGATATAAAGAATATCCGATAACTGTTAATCCTTCTACCCGAGCCGGTGTTACGACTAGCACTCCTGATTCTGTTTATGTAGGAATAAATGGGTATACTCCGTATAATACTGTTTATCATGCTACAAGTGGGAAATTGTACGTTTCAAAACACAGTGGAAAATTGCGCTTTACCAGCAAAGGAGAATTACCTGTAAAAGGAAGGAAAACGACAGAAAGTACATACAGTTTCAATTCGAAAATAGATTTTTCCATAGAGATGAATTAACAGGCAGATAGGCAATACAATGAATTTCAAACTGCAAATATTTCGGATATTGAAGGAGATTTAATTGCATGAATTTTTTAACGTACGGACAAATTAGGAGAATTAGCTTATTTGGAATTGATTTAATGTGAAAAAATGCTTGTTTGTGCATTTTTTAATCTGTTAAATATTGTATTTTTGTAGCTATATTCTTGGATAATAGGCCCATGTTAGAGATGCTTGAAATTAAGACTACGAGAACACAGAACTCTCGTTTATCCTCTGTGGATTTTGAAAATTTATCATTCGGAAAATATTTTTCTGACCACATGCTGGTCGCTGATTATGCCGATGGTAAATGGCAAAGCTGTGAAATTGTCCCTTATGGCAATTTCAGTTTAGATCCTGCTACATCTGTTCTTCATTACGGACAGGCGATTTTTGAAGGGATTAAAGCTTATAAATTTGCAGATGGAACGGTCAGCATCTTCAGACCAGATAAAAACTGGGAAAGATTTAATAAATCTGCTTCAAGGTTAGAAATGCCAGAAGTTCCTCAGGAGATATTTATGGATGGGCTAAAGCAGCTATTGGATTTAGACAGAGATTGGGTGCCGTCTGCAGATGGAACATCGCTTTATATCAGACCGTTTATGTTTGCAACAGAAGTGGCCCTGGGGGTACATCCATCAATATCATATAAATTTGTGGTTATTACTGGTCCTGTTGGAGCATATTACAGCAAACCGTTGAAATTAAAGGTAGAAACACATTATACCAGAGCTGCGGATGGTGGTGTAGGTTTTTCTAAAAATGCAGGAAACTACGCATTATCTTTATATCCAACCAAAATTGCTAATGATGAAGGTTTTGACCAGTTAATGTGGACGGATGCTAAAGAGCATAAGTATATTGAAGAAGCAGGAACTGCAAATCTGGTTTTTAGAATTGGTGATACTATTATAACTCCACACGGTGATACTATTTTGCATGGCGTTACCAGAAGAACCATTATTGAGTTGGCAGAGCATTTTGGCTATAAAGCAGAACAAAGAAAGGTTTCTGTACAGGAGTTAATTGAAGGTATAGAAAAAGGAATAGTATTAGAAGCTTTTGCTGCAGGTACAGCCGCTACAATTACTCCAATTTCTACCATTGGTTACGAAGGTAAGCTTTATGAATTGCCGGGAGCTGAAGGTAGATCGTTTTCGGATAAAGTGCTAAAATACCTGAATGATTTAAGATACGGAAGAATAGCCGACGAGTTTGGCTGGAACTTTATAGTATAAATAAAGAGTTAAAAAAGGAAAGCCGGATTTTTTAAATCCGGCTTTCCTTTTTTATATCATTTTCTATTTCTTTTTAGGAGCCTCGTCCAATGCTTTGTTTACCAGAGCCTCAAATTTGTTATATAATTCTTTTTTATGAACAGAAGGGTAAACCTGTGTCATTAAAATAGCGATAGCTTTTCTTTCCGGGTCTATCCAGAATGTGGTGCCAAACATTCCGCTCCAACTTAACTTGCCCACTTTAGCCCCGTTTTTAGCTCCTTCCTCAGTTGTTATTTCTAAACCTAAACCAAAATGGTTTGGCTTATTCTCCACTTTAAGCTCTCCGGTATGATTACTGCTCATTAAATCCACTGTTTCAGGTTTCAGGATAGTTTTACCACCGTAGCTTCCTTTGTTTAAAATCATCTGAAGAAATTTAGCATAATCATCTATATTAGAAATCAATCCGGAACCGCCAGACAGATAGGTTTGGGCGCCACTGGTAGCATAATCTATAGCATAACCGTTTTGTATAGCTGGTGTTCTGATCAATCTCCCTTCTTTAGTTTCGCTATATAATGTGGATAATCTAGATTTTTGTTGTGCAGGGAGAAAGAAAAAAGTACTTTTCATCTCAAGCGGATCAAATATCTTTTTCTGTAAAATGGAGTCCAGAGGTTTATTTTCAACAACTTCTATCACTCTTCCTAAAACATCGGTGTTTAAACCATAGAAAAACTCAGAATCAGGCTGTACAGCTAAAGGCAAAGTTCCTAATTTTTGTATAACTGAGTCTAGTTTTAGTTTATAGGTGACCGTAATGTCGGGAATGCCGTTTTTTTTGTAAATAGCACCTAGTTTTTTATTGCTGAAACCGTAGCCAATTCCAGAGGTATGTGTTAATAAGTTCTTTATTGTAATTTCTTTATTTGCAGGAACCGTAGTATAAGTTGTGTCGGCTTTATTGAATGTTTCCAATACTTGCATATTCTGAAATTGTGGGATATACTTAGAAACCGGGTCATCAAGTTTGAGCTTTCCTTCTTCAATAAGTTGCATAGCAGCAACAGAAACAATGGGTTTTGTCATAGAAGCGATTCTGAAAAGATCTGTAGGACGTATTAATAATTTGTTGTCCCTATCTCTGAATCCTAAACCTTTATAATAAACAACCTGTTCGTTCTTTGCTATTAATGCTGTAGTCCCGGCAATCCAATTGTTTATTAGGGCAGATCCCAATAAGCTATCAATGCTATAAAGATTATCTTCATTGATACCTAGTTTTTTGAGATTGGTGGCCGCTTCTAGTTTATGAGTAGGCTTTGGGCTGCATGCACCTAATGCAAAAACTGATAAGGAGATGTAAAGGGCATATTTTAAGTTTATTTTTGTCATAAAACTAATTTTTATCTTCTTGTTCTTTTCTTAATTGTCTTTTAAGTCTTCGTTCTTCTCTTTGCTTCATTAATTCCTTGAATGCTTGAGAGGCCTCTTTTATTTGGGCTTCTTTTTGTTTTGTGATACCAATGGTTTCTTTAAATCCCAAAAATAACACTTTCCACATGAGGTTAAAGAAAGAGCCTTCTCTTGGTCTTTCATAATACGGATGAGTTACTCTCACTGCTTCACCTTTTAAAGGATTGGAGTCTTTTAATACCAAATTATTTGCTAAAAAGGATAATAAAGCCATTCTTTTGAAGTTTTCGTTTTCAGAATCTTTTTTCATCAGGCCAATGCGCATATCTTCGTAGAGAATTTTAACGGTTCCGCCGGCACCCTTAAGATTTCCCTTAACTGAAAAATCCAGTTCATTTAGTTTTCCCGAACCAAATGTTACTTTAGCCAATGGTTTAGATAACGAATTAACCGCTTGCAGTTCCATATTTTTTAAACTACCGCTATAACTAAATCCTCCGTCTGAGGCTAGCATGTCAAATCTTATATTTACATTTAATAAGCCCTTTCCTAAAAACAAACTATGCAAATTAGCATCAATGAATTTTGTTTTTTGTAGTAAGGCCGAATCATTGGTGACGTTTAAAATTTTTCCCTGTAAATTATTAAAGAAAACAGTACCATTACTATTGGTTTTAGGGTTGTATTCTGTGTAAGCAACATTTATTTTTTTAATATCAATAGTGTCCGTGTTTATAGTCCAGTTTATTCGTTTCAAAGCCAAATGAGGGAAATTTATCCCCTTATCAATTGTTTTTTTTGGTTTTGACCGATTTAAAAATACAGATAGGTTACCATCAATCAATTGCAGTTTTCTTGCATTTACATTTCTATAATCTATTAACTGAGAGATATCAATTTCTTCAAGCTTAATGGTGTCCATTTTAAGGCTATACCTTTCATGTTGCCTTTCAAAAAGATTAGAAAAGGCCATTTCTTTATATCTGGGAGTAAGCTGGACCCCGTTTACTATCAGTTTTTTCTGTCTGGTAGATCCTGTTAAATGTTTAATTTGTATGTCATATAAAGAATCTACCGTCGTATACTCAAAATCATTGAGCTGTACATTAATGTCTTTAGAATGGAAAATACGTGTAGTATCAAACTGAGAAATAGAATCTATCAATATATCATTTGCATGTATGCTTACCCTATTTATTTTAGTGATTTCGGGTTGTTTTAAAGAATTGTCTATATAAACAAATGCAATTTCATTCAGGAATAAATTCTCCAGTTTAGCAGATTGCAAAGTATTCTTGATCTTTTCGTATGTTGTTCTGGTGTCAATACTTTTGTCTGTTTTGTTTTTTAGTCGGTTGTAGGTAAGAGTTAGTTCAGGTTCAATTATTTTTATACTGTTTATGTCCAGTCGTCTGTGAAGGTAAACTTTAAAAGGTTTAATATTTTTGATATGGAGTTGTTTTATTTTTAGGTGAAAGATATGTTCTGGTGCTTGTCCGGTAGCCACCATTTTTTGATAGGTGATAGAATCGGTTTTGATTTCTATATTCTTGAATGAAACACTTCCCGTAAATAAGTTCATTTTAATGTCTGAAAAATCGACATGATACAAGCTATCAGAAACATCAATAACCGTGTTTTTGATAGTTTCTTTAAGGATTGGCTTCCATTTTACCCCAATAAAGATGATTATGGCTGATAGCGTAATAAACAGGGAAGTAATCACAATAAAGACTACCCTGATAGGTTTCTTCTTAAACGGGGCAATTTTTTTTATCATCAGCATAAATATATAAATAAAATTACCTCCAATTATTTGGCCATAAATAAATGCGCAGTATTTGTTGCACAATACTACAAAAGTAGTATTGTGTGTGAATAGTAATTTGGTGTGTTTTACATAAGAAAATCACTATAATATTTAAGAACATGTTGTTGAAAAACTAACCCACATTAAATCAATGAAAAAGTGTTGTTAACTTTAATAATATGAGTGTTTTATGAATATGAATTTCTACTTTTGAGTTTAAGCCATATAAACATGAAAGCGTCCCTGCTAACTATCTTTTTGTGTATTGTAATAATGAATACACACGCCCAGGAATTTTTTAAAGATACAAATGGAAAATGGGGACTTGTTAATAAGACAGGCAATATAATATGTCCTGCAAAATATGATGAAATCAGTGTTTTTTACGAAGGAATGGCAAGAGTAAAACTCAGTAATAAATATGGTTTTGTAGATATAGAAGGAAAGGAGATAATAGCACCAAAATATCAGGTAGCAAGTCATTTTTTTGATGGAATGTCTATAGTGAATATAGGAGGGGAAAGGGTTATTGTTTCTCCTTTAAATTATTTTGCAAGTGGAGGTAAATGGGGGTATATAAATAAATCAGGAAAAAAAGTAATTCCTATAGAGTATGAAAGTGCTATGCCATTTTCTGATGGTTTAGCTGTTGTTTCCAAAGAAATTAAAAATAAGTACGGACATAAAAATATTTTGTTTGGGTATATTAATAAAGAAGGACAAGAAGTTATTGCACTAAAATATCAAGCAGCCCAGCCATTTTCAGAAGGATTGGCACTTGTAGAGCTTGGCGACAAAAAAGCATTTATCAATAAATCAGGTAAAGTTATGTTTTACGAGAAACCAGGTATTTATGTAGATGGTCCATTGTCCGGAGGTTATATCCCATTTTATACCATAGAAGACTATATAAAGCATGAAAAGAAACGAGGTTATCTCGATAGCAATGGAGCAATTGCTTTTCCTCCTGTTTTACAGATAGCCAGTCCTTTTGTGAATGGAGTGGCAACCATAATGGATAAATTAGGGAATAAATGGGAAGTAGATACCGTTTTTAATATAAAAGGAACAAATAAAAGTATTTATCCCGGTGAATGGGTGAAAGGTAATAACGGGAAGTTTGGGCTTATGCGACGCAATAAACAACTTGTTTTGCCTGTATACGATGAAGCAACCCGGGCCGAAGATGGTTATTCGTCAGTAAGAAAAGGAACTAAATTAGGTGTTGTGGATAATGAAGGACAAGAAATAGTGCCTCTCAAATATGATAAGATATTTTATGGTTCCGATGAACAGAAAACTTTGTTACAGGAAGGATATTTTGTAGTAGAAAGAGATAATAAAATGGGGTATGTGGACTTGAAGGGAAATGAAATAGCTGTCTCTTTTTATAAAGTACGCCCTTTTAATAAAGGATTAGCCGAAGTATTGCGTACTCAGGATGTAGAAACCTGGGGGTATATAGATAAATCGGGTAAAAGTGTAGATCTTTCTAAAGGCGATTTAGTGAAGTCTTTTGATACGCCTGTTGGCAAGTTAGAGGTGTATAAATCAGTTTATAAGGATGCATTTAATGGGGTTGGACTTAGACAAGGAAATAAGGTTTTGATTTTTCCTTATTATGAATCTATTACTTATAACAATGGCATAATTAGATTTGGAGAAAACAGAGAAGTTATTGTTTCTACATTGGCTAAACCTAGTCCTGTTTACATAGAAATAAATGAAAAGGAAAAATTAAGATGTACAGAATGTGGAGGAGAAGGATACTCTCTGACTTCTAATTCTAAAAGCGGTGGCACAAGAGCGGTTACCGAATATAAGACTACTACTTCTTATGAAAGGAAATGGAATCCTTCAACCAATAGTTATGACGGTTATAAAGTAGAGAAATCTACCCCGGTAACCAGATATGAAAAAACTCCAGATAGTGTTACCGAAACCAGAAACTCTTGTCCTAAATGCCATGGACGAGGCACTTTAACAGGTGAAGATAATATACATTTAAAATGGGACTCTTTTAATTATGCCTATAAAGTAGATTAGGCTTAATAGCAAGAGATAATAAATCTTTTACGGAGGTTGTCTTACTTTGCATACTAAAAAATATTAGTCAAGGTGTTTTTAACCTTCATAAATCTTTTCCTTTCAAGTATATACCACAGCGTGAATTTTTTGGAAGACAGGGTAGCCTGTATTTTCAATGTGTTAATTCATAGTTGCTTATGTGTTTTTACGGTTTTAGGAGGTTCTTTTTCTATAGCTAAAAAAGTAAATACTACATCAGCTGTTTTGAATTAAAGATACTTTATTGCTAAAAGAATACAGATTAAGGAATGAAGGTGAACAGATTTTACCTTAGTTTAAGGTAATAATGATAAGTATCCATTCCAAGTCCATGTTTTTAACTGAAAACATGGACTCACTATAGACTAAATATTGATTTATAATAGAAAGATAGATAAGATGTTTGCTACTTGTGTCGGTACAGAATGGGGACTTTTCCTGAAATTTAGATTTTTAAAAGATATAGGTTGAAGAGTGCCAGAGGAAATCATTATTCCCTGCTGCTTCAACCTAACTCCTATTAAATAGATTTAAAAGGTTTAACAAAACTGACAAACTGTCATTTTGTTTCAAAAAAAAGATTACTTTTGTAATCCCAAATTAATAGAGATGTTAGAATTGAATATTCCTTCTAAAGAACACGATGAGAGCAGACAGGGAGAAGCGTTAGTGCTAGATTCCTCGAAAAATAATGACGGAAGAAAGCTGTACGTTGAGAGCTATGGTTGTGCTATGAATTTTTCTGATAGTGAGATTGTTGCATCCATTCTTTCAGAAGAAGGTTTTATTACTACACCAGATTTTAACGAAGCAGATGTTGTGTTTATTAACACATGTTCTATCAGGGAAAATGCCGAAACCCGAGTAAGAAACAGACTGAAAGAGTTTAGTGCATCCAAAGCAAAAAGACCGGATATGATTGTTGGTGTGCTGGGATGTATGGCAGAGCGCTTAAAGTCCAAGTTTTTGGAAGAAGAAAAGTTGGTTGATTTGGTTGTAGGTCCGGATGCGTACAGAGATTTACCAAATCTTATCAATAAAGTTGATGATGGAAGTAAAGCGGTAAACGTATTATTGTCCAGAGAGGAAACTTACGCAGATATTAGTCCGGTAAGATTAAATTCTAACGGAATTACTGCTTTTATCTCAATCATGAGAGGTTGTGATAATATGTGTTCTTTTTGCGTGGTACCGTTTACCCGTGGAAGAGAGCGTAGTCGCGATCCATTCTCTATAGTAAAAGAAGCACAAGACCTTTTTGATGCGGGATATAGAGAAGTTACCTTATTGGGGCAAAATGTAGATTCTTATAAATGGAAATCAGCGGATAGCGAAGAAATAAGTGTAAACTTTGCTCAACTATTAGAAAAAGTGGCTTTGGTAAGTCCCGATTTAAGAGTAAGGTTTTCTACATCGCATCCAAAAGATATAACAGACGAAGTACTGTATGCTATGGCTAAGTACGAAAATATCTGTAAATATATTCACTTACCAGTACAATCCGGAAACACCAGGATACTGGAAGTGATGAACAGAACTTATGACAGGGAGTGGTATATGGAGAAAATAAACTCTATTCGCAGAATCATTCCTGAATGTGCAATCTCTACAGATATTATAACAGGTTTTTGTTCAGAAACAGAAGAAGAACACCAGGATACATTAAGCATGCAGGAATTTGTTAAATACGAGTTTGCTTACATGTTCTCTTATTCTGAAAGACCAGGTACACCAGCTGCAAAGAAATTTAAGGATGATGTGCCGGAAGATGTTAAAAAACGAAGACTGGAAGAGGTAATTGCCTTGCAACAAATACATGGTAATTATAGAACCCAGCAAAGGGTAGGTAAGGTTGAAAAAGTTTTGATAGAAGGTTTTTCAAAAAAATCTAAAGCAGATTATTGTGGCAGAAGCGACCAAAACTTTATGGTTGTATTCCCTGTTTCTGATGAGTACAAACCAGGTCAGTATGTAAATGTCTTAATAGAAAGAGCTACTTCTGCTACCCTGATTGGTAAAATTGCGCAATAGCATAACCTATCGATCGGGAATCAGGATATAAACATCGAAAAAAATAGATGGATATACAGGAAATAAAGCAACGTTTCGGGATAATAGGCAATTCTACCTTGCTTAACCGGGCAATTGATATAGCCAGACAAGTGGCCCCTACAGATATTACTGTGCTTATAACCGGCGAAAGTGGATCTGGGAAGGAGGTTTTTTCTCATATTATTCATCAGCTAAGCGCCCGTAAACACGGACCGTTTATAGCTGTTAACTGTGGGGCTATACCAGAAGGAACAATAGATTCAGAACTTTTTGGACACGAAAAAGGATCTTTTACGGGAGCACATGAGGCCAGAAAAGGTTATTTTGAAGTCGTAAACGGAGGGACTATATTTCTGGACGAAGTAGGCGAGTTACCTTTAGGTACGCAGGCCCGTTTACTACGTGTTTTAGAAACCGGAGAGTATATTAGAGTAGGTTCTTCAAAAGTGCAAAAAACAGATGTAAGGGTTGTGGCTGCAACTAATGTGGACATGTTCGAAGCTGTAAAAGCAGGTAAATTCAGAGAAGATCTTTATTATAGGTTGAATACTGTTCCGCTTAAAATTCCGCCGTTAAGAGAAAGAAAAGAAGATGTTTATTTATTGTTTAGGAAATTTGTAGCCGATTTTACAGACAAATACCGTTCACCTAACATTACATTAGCACCCGATGCTGTAGAAATATTAACAAACTATTCGTGGCCGGGTAACGTAAGGCAATTAAAAAATATTGCAGAGCAAGTTTGTGTTTTAGAAAAAGAACGTCATATTACGGGAGCTACCTTGCTGAATTATATTCCGATGGAACAACCTACGACCTCATTACCTATGATGGTAGGGGGGGCAAAGAAAGACGATTTTTCGGAACGAGATATTCTTTACAAAGTCCTGTTCGATATGAAAAAGGATATGGTGGAGTTGAAAAAATTAGTGGCAGAAATTATAAGAAATGGTGGTAACGTTGCAACCTTTGCAGAAAACCATCAACATATTCTTAATACTCTGTATGATAACGAAAATGATATAACGCACCTTCCCGATCAGCAGCAGCTGACCATTCAGCCACCTTTGGTTACCCGTAACGATGATTTTAGAATTGCAGAAACACAAGACGCTGAAGAAATAGAAGAGTCTTTGTCTCTGGTAGATAAAGAAGCTGATATGATAAAGAAGGCTTTGAAAAAGCATAAAGGTAAGCGTAAATCAGCAGCAGAAGAATTGGGTATTTCCGAAAGAACATTGTACCGCAAAATCAAAGAATTAAACCTCAACTAAATGAAAAGTAAAGTTTTATTGCTGGTAATTCTGCCAATTGTATTTTTAATAAACAGTTGTGGTATCTATTCTTTTACCGGAGGTTCCATTTCAGCCGGGATGAAAACCGTTTCTGTCTCCCTTTTTGAAAATGTATCACCATTAGTGGTGCCGTCTTTAAGTCAGAACTTTACAGAAGCATTAAAAGAGCGTATCAGAACGCAAACTTCCTTAAGTTTTTTACGTACAGATGGCGACGCACATTTTGAAGGTAAAATAACAGGATATTCAGTACAACCCGTGTCTATACAGGGTGGGAATATGCCTACGGCAGCACAGAACAGGCTTTCGATTACCGTACAGGTGAAGTATGTTAATAGCATAGAGGCTGATAAAAGTTTTGATCAGAGTTTTACCAGATATCAGGATTTTTCGGCTACAACGCCTTTTGCAAGTATAGAACAAAACCTGATTAAAGACATAAGCCAACAATTAACGGAAGATATTTATAATAGGGCTTTTGCTAATTGGTAAGGGTTTTCTTACTTTCACATAAGATAAAGATAAGTAGTGCAGCAAGAAGAAATAAATACAAGTAAAGAAAAGTTGAACGCAATATTTCAGTTAGAACAATTAGGAGAAACAAATTTGGAACAGTTGAAAATGCTGATTCAGGAATATCCTTATTGTCATACCTTTTATTTATTAGCTGCCAAAAGTGCTGTAGGAACGTCTTCGTATGATAAATACTTGGCAGAAGCTGCAGCTATAGCTCCGTCCAGAAATATTCTGTATGATGTAATTCATCATCCTGAAAAGCTAACTGTTACAGAACAAATCCCTGTAGCAGAACCCGAAGATACTGAGGAAGCAGTAGCGCCAGAAGATGAAGTTATTTTAGAGGAGATAGAGCAAGAAGATACTTCTATAGAAATATTAACTCAACCAATTGCTGATTTAGTAGAGGAAGAAGCTTTACCTGAAATTGACGATGAAGAAGTCTTGGTAGAGGAGGTTGTTGAGGAATTGGAGGAACAAACTATAACAGAAGCTCCTTATATAGAGACGCTGGGAGATGAGTACCTTCAGGAAGACGAGCTGGATGTAAATACAACTGGTTTTACTGATTCGGGACAAACTAACCTGCCGGTAGTAAGTCAGCCTAATATATTCAGGTATCACGAAGAAAGATTACCTTATACGTTTTTGTGGTGGCTTAATAAAACCAGAAAGCAGTATGAAAATATCAGACCCTATGCAGATTTTTATCTGGATACCACTCTGCCTATAGAAAAGAAAAGTAATGTGCTGGACCATCAGATAGCAGAGAATATATTTCATCTGACTTCTACGGACGAATTAGATAAGGATGGCGGAAACAGATCAACAGTTCCGTTCGACTTTATGAGAAAGGAACACCAGATTATAGAAAGGTTTATAAAAGAAGAACCACATATTACTGCGCCACCCCCTGCAAATAAGATAGATACGGAGAATAAAGCTAAGAGAAGTTCGGAAGATGATAATGAACTTGTTTCCGAGACTTTGGCTAAAGTTTATGTAGAACAAATGCTTTATCACAAAGCCTTAGATATTTACAGAAAATTAAGTTTGAAATATCCGGAAAAAAACGCTTATTTTGCGAGCCAAATAAAATATTTAGAATTAAAGGTTAATTAAAGATATATATGATAACGTTTTTAGTAATAATAGCAATTCTTGTTTCAATCTTATTGGTACTGATTGTATTGGTTCAAAACCCAAAAGGAGGAGGTTTAACCTCAGGTTTTTCATCGTCTAACAATATTATGGGAGTGCAAAGAACGGGCGACTTTTTAGAAAAAGGAAGTTGGGGTTTAGCTATTGCTCTTTTTGTTCTTTCGGTACTTATCAATGTCAGTCTTACTGGTGGTTCAGGAAAATCAGGTGCTAAAATGGATTCGAAAATTCAGGAGCAGATAGACAAAACAACTGTGCCTTCATCATTACCTGCAATGCCACAAGGAAATAATTCAGATACAACAAAGAAATAATACATATTCCTTTAAAGAAATAGAAGAAAAGCCACTGAAATAGTGGCTTTTTTATTATCCGGTCTTTTGCTAAGAATTTACTTCTGACTTACTTTTTTAATAGGTATCATAACAATATCTATAAAATAAATATCTATCTTCCGCCCGTTCAGTTACAGTACCTGTCAGTTTTTTAGTTATGGATGGCTGTCAAGCTGACACCGGAGTTCCTGTAACTTTGTGTAAAGAGTTGGTTTTTTTGTGAAAATATGTCATAAAATAGCTTTGGCATATTGTATGATAGGTAGAGAGTGTATAAATCAAAAAAAATAAAAAATAAAATATATTATGGCGTTAAACATTAAACCTATCGCAGACAGAGTAGTTGTAGAAGCTGCTCCTGCAGAAGAGAAAACAGCTTCAGGTATTTACATTCCTGATACGGCAAAAGAGAAACCTCAAAGCGGTACAGTTGTAGCAGTAGGTAACGGTAAAGTAGATGAGCCTTTAACTGTTAAGGTTGGCGACAAAGTGTTGTACGGAAAATACTCTGGTACTGAAATTACTTATGAAGGTAAAGAGTATTTGATTATGCGTGAAGCTGATATCTACGCTATTCTGTAGTAGTAAGATTTTAGGTTCAATATTAAAGTTTTATAAAATTTAAATAGAGTATCCAGATCGTAAGTGATTTTAAGCACTTACACCTAAGTACTAAACATTAAAAAACAAATGGCAAAACAAATTAAATATAACGTAGAGGCTAGAGACGCTCTAAAAAATGGTGTTGATAAATTAGCTAATGCAGTAAAAGTAACATTAGGCCCAAAAGGAAGAAACGTAATTATCGATAAAAAATTCGGGTCTCCTGTAGTAACTAAAGATGGTGTTTCTGTCGCTAAAGAAATCGAATTAAAAGATGCTTTAGAGAATATGGGTGCACAAATGGTTAAAGAGGTGGCATCAAAAACTGCTGATATTGCTGGTGACGGAACAACAACAGCAACAGTATTGGCGCAAGCTATTATTACAGCAGGTATTAAAAACGTTGCTGCTGGTGCAAATCCAATGGATTTAAAACGTGGAATAGATAAAGCGGTATCTGTAGTTGTTGGAAATTTGCAATCTCAATCTCAGGCGGTTGGCGAAGACAATAACAAAATTAAACAAGTAGCTACTATTTCTGCAAATAACGATGATGTAATCGGTTCTTTAATTGCAGAAGCAATGGGTAAAGTTGGTAAAGACGGTGTAATTACTGTTGAAGAAGCAAAAGGTACAGAAACAGAGGTTAAAACTGTAGAAGGTATGCAGTTTGACAGAGGTTACCTTTCTCCTTACTTCGTAACCAACGCTGATAAAATGGAAGTAGAATTAGAAAATCCTTATATTTTAATCTACGACAAAAAAATCAGCAACATGAAAGAATTGTTGCCTGTATTAGAAAAACAAGTTCAAACAGGAAAACCCCTTTTAATTATTGCTGAAGATTTAGACGGCGAAGCATTGGCTACATTGGTAGTTAATAAAATCCGTGGTTCTCTGAAAGTAGCGGCAGTTAAAGCACCGGGTTTTGGTGACAGAAGAAAAGCTATGTTAGAAGACATCGCTATTTTAACTGGTGGTACTGTAATTTCAGAAGAAAGAGGTTTTAAATTAGAAAACGCAGATCTTTCTTTCTTGGGTCAGGCAGAGAAAGTTGTAGTAGATAAAGACAATACTATTGTAGTTAATGGAGCTGGTAATGCAGACGATATCAAAGCTCGTGTTAACCAAATCAAAGCTCAAATAGATACAACCACTTCTGATTACGACAGAGAGAAATTACAAGAGCGTTTAGCTAAACTATCTGGTGGTGTTGCCGTACTTTATGTTGGTGCAGCTACAGAAGTTGAGATGAAAGAAAAGAAAGACCGTGTGGATGATGCTTTACATGCAACAAGAGCTGCTGTAGAAGAAGGTATTGTTGCTGGTGGTGGTGTTGCTTTCATTAGAGCAGTTGCTTCTTTAGAGGATTTAAAAGGAGAAAACGAAGACGAAACAACAGGTGTTAATATCATTAAGAGAGCAATCGAAGAACCTTTACGTCAAATCTGTGCAAATGCAGGTATCGAAGGATCTATTGTTGTTCATAATGTAAAACAAGGAACTGCAGATTACGGTTATAATGCTCGTAGAGATGTTTACGAAAACTTAATTACGGCTGGAGTTATCGATCCAACTAAAGTTTCTCGTGTAGCATTAGAAAATGCAGCTTCCATTGCATCAATGTTATTGACTACAGAATGTGTTCTTGCTGACGAACCGGAAGAAGGTGGAGCAGCTCCTGCAATGCCTCCTATGGGTGGTGGCATGGGCGGAATGATGTAATATAACATTCGCTAAAGTATATATTGAGCCAGACGATTTTCGTCTGGCTTTTTTGTGTTTTAATGTCAGCTAATGAGGAATTGCTATTAGCTGTTTAAAACATGATAAAGATGCACCCTGAATGATTTACAGACAAGTTATACATGAGGTTTTTAGGAGATACTAAAACATTTATAGGGTAATTGTTTTTATTTCTCAAAATAGTTATATTCATTAAGATATGTTTATAGACATGACCATGATCGAAGATTTATTAGGGGGAAGGCATATTTTAACGCAACCCGAAATCAATAAGTTCTTATTGACAACCCTGCTGTGTGGTGTTATTGGGGCAGAGAGAGAGTTTAGAAATAAGCAAGCTGGTCTGAAAACAATGATTATGATTGGTTTAGGCGCAACACTTATTACTATACTTTCCATAGAAATAGGCGTTAACAGTCATGATAGAATTGCAGCGAACATAGTTACAGGAATAGGTTTTTTAGGTGCGGGTGTTATCTTTAAAGAGGATAACAGAGTGTCGGGCCTTACAACCGCCTGTGTAATCTGGATTGTTGCTGCTATTGGAATGGCGGTAGGCGGAGGTTTTTTTGAACAGGCTGTTGGAGTAACATTTATTGTAATAATCTCATTGATTATTTTTCCTTATGTCGAAAATTTCTTTGAAAAAAGATATACCAAACGTGTTTATAGAATAGTGCAACGGTATGAAGGGGAAAGTCTTGAAAAATATGAAGAGTCTTTAAAAACCTTTAAACTAAAAATAAAAAGAGGAAGCCAACGATTGGCAAATGGCGTAATTTCAGGAACCTGGGAAGCAACAGGTAGCCCAGAGCAGCACAGTTTTTTTGTGGAAACCATGTTACAGGATAAGAATATTCTTGAATTTGATTTTTAATAAAGGGACTGTATCAAAAGGACTTTGTCACCCCAAGCGTAATCGAGAGATCTGTATCAGGAGTACCAGGAAATAAGATTTCTCTTCGCTGTGCTCATCTAAATGACAATATTTTTACTTCTGATACAACCCTTTTGTGATATTAAGATTGAATTAAAATAAATCGCTGTGCTTTGATAATAAGATATTTAAACGTAAATTGAGTAGGGCAAAAAGTCTTACATTTATGGAGAATAAAAAAAAGTTGACCAGGACTACTGGCGCGCCGGTACCTGATAACCAAAACGTACAAACCGCAGGACCACGAGGTCCTATGTTAATTCAGGATTATTGGTTCCTTGAAAAAATGGCTCACTTCGATAGAGAGGTTATCCCTGAGCGTAGAATGCATGCAAAAGGATCGGGCGCATTTGGAACTTTTACTGTTACCCATGATATTACAAAATATACGAAAGCAAGCATTTTTTCGCAGATAGGAAAGCAGACGGAAATGTTTGTCAGATTTTCTACTGTAGCAGGAGAAAGAGGAGCTGCTGATGCTGAAAGGGATATTCGTGGCTTTGCCATGAAGTTTTATACAGATCAGGGAAATTGGGATTTGGTAGGCAACAATACGCCTGTATTTTTCTTTAGAGATCCTATGAAGTTTCCGGACCTGAATCATGCTGTAAAACGTGACCCTAAAACAAACCTCAGAAGTGCCAATAATAATTGGGATTTTTGGACCTCATTACCGGAGGCCTTACATCAGGTAACTATTGTAATGAGTGATAGAGGAATACCCAAATCCTACCGTCATATGCATGGTTTTGGTAGTCATACATTTAGTTTTTATAATGCACAAAATCAGCGTTTTTGGGTTAAGTTTCATTTTGTGACTCAACAAGGTATAGAAAACCTGAGTAATGAAGAAGCTATAAAGACAATAGGTACGGATAGAGAAAGTAATCAGAGGGATTTATTTGATGCTATTGAGCGTGGCGATTTTCCTAAGTGGAAGATGTATGTGCAAATTATGACTGAAGATGAAGCCAGAACCTATCGTTACCATCCGTTTGATTTAACTAAGGTTTGGCCAAAAGGAGATTATCCACTGATACCTGTTGGTGAATTTGAGCTAAACCGAAATCCTGAAAATTATTTTTCGGATGTAGAGCAGGCTGCTTTTAATCCTACAAATATAGTACCCGGTATAGGTTTTTCTCCGGATAAGATGTTGCAGGGACGCTTGTTTTCTTACGGAGACGCACAACGTTATAGATTAGGGGTAAATAATTATCAGATACCTGTAAACTCGCCGAAATGCCCTTATCATAGCTTTCATAGAGATGGAGCTATGCGTGTAGATGGTAATTTTGGAGGAACTAAGCATTACGAACCTAATAGTTACGGAGAATGGCAGGAGCAACCGGAGTTTAGAGAGCCACCTTTGCCACTTTATGGTGATGCAGATGCCTGGAATTTTAGAGAGGACGATGATGATTACTATTCTCAGCCAGGTAATCTTTTCAGGTTGCTTACAGATGAGAAAAAAGCATTACTGTTTAAAAATACAGCTGCAGAAGTAGGTCAGGCAGAAAAGTTTATTCAGGTAAGACATATTTTGAATTGCTATAAAGCAGATCCTGCATATGGGGAAGGGGTAGCAAAAGCTTTAGGAATGACAATGGGTGATGTACATAACTTTAAAAGTCCTAATTCTCATTAATAGTTACACAATGTTTTAAAAATTAAAGGGGTCGTTTCAGAAATAATAAAAACTTAGTTATCCCGATAGCTTAGCACAAGATTTAGGAGTGACTATTCCTGTTTAGCAAAGAGAAATCCTTTGACTTCTTTCAGGATGTGGGATGATAGGTTTACTTTTTTGAAACGATCTCTTTTTTATTAAAGATTTTATTAGGGAGTTTGCATTCCAAATAGCGCAAAAATATGTCCTTGTAGCACCTCTTTTACTTTATCAATGTTAACCTTAGAGCCTAACTCCCTCTCCATAGAGGTTACATCCTTATCATCTATACCACAAGGCACAATATTTTTAAAATAACTTAAGTCGGCATTTACATTAAAAGCAAAACCATGCATGGTAACCCAACGGCTACAACGTACACCCATGGCACAGATTTTTCTGGCTTTGTCATTGTCGCCATCAATCCACACACCTGTATATCCTTCGTAGCGACCAGCATTAATACCATAATCCTTAAGCGTAAGAATTATAGCCTCTTCTAATGTTCTTAGGTACAGATGTATATCGGTGAAAAAATTATCCAGATCTAAAATGGGGTAACCAACAATTTGCCCGGGACCGTGGTAAGTAATATCGCCACCTCTGTTTATTTTATGGTAAGTGGCATTTTTTTCTTCCAGCTCTTTTTCGTCTAATAGCAGGTTCTCGGGTTTTCCACTTTTTCCTAAAGTGTAGACGTGTGGGTGTTCCGTAAATATCAGATAGTTGTCGGTTGGTTCTTCATTATCCGGATTATTTCTATTTGCTGTTTTAATAGCAATGGTGTTAGAAAAAATATCTTCCTGTTTTTGCCAGGCTTCTTCATAAGAAGTCAGACCCCAATCTTCAAAAATAACACGCTTATTTTTCTGCATATCTACAAAATAATCTCACCCAATATGTTTTTAGCTAATAATATGTCTGCATGTGAATAAATGCCTCATTAATCTTCATTAACGTAGCCTAACATATAGTTTTCAAATTTACGATAATATACAGTGTAATGCTTCATTTTAGCGCCATCTTTCTCTATACGGGATGATATTTTTCCCGTTTCAGTATAGTCAAAAGCATCCAGCCGGATATTGTCTTTAAAGGAAGTTTCTTTTTTCCCATTCAGCTTATATAGTGCTTCTTTTGCACACCAGCAGGCGTATAAATGTTCGAGTTTATGCTCCTGATTGATAAAGTTAAGCTCGTAGTTATTAAGGAATTTATGTTTTACCCGATCAATTTTATCTTTGATTACTTCTATGTCTATGCCTACTTTTTTGTCTCGGCTTATCATTACCGCAGCATAGTCATAAGAATGACTTAAAGAAATCTGGTGAGGAAGATTAATTAATACAGGTTTTCCGTTTTCGTCAGCCTGGCAATCTATATAATCATCAGTAGATAACATTTTCCTTAAAAGTACTCTTGTAGCTAACCAATGCAAGTTACGTTTTTCGCCTTGTAAAGACCGTAAAACAAGCAATTCATGTTCTTTCAGTTGAAGCTGCTTTTCAAGCTCTCCGGGAGTTTCTTCTATCTTCCAAAGTCCAAAAAAAGTTTCTTTGGCTACTTCCTCAAGGTGTATCAGGGGCATTTGTTAAATTTAAATATTTTGCACAAAACTATTTTAAATAAATCATAATTTAGAGAATTAAATATGCATATAAGATGATTCTTTCCGATAAAAGGATTTTAGAAGAAATAGAAAAAGGCAGCATTATTATAGAACCTTTCAAAAGAGAATGTTTAGGCACAAATTCATATGATGTTCATCTGGGGAAATACCTGGCAGTATATAAAGACAGGGTGTTGGATGCAAAGAAGCATAATGAAATAGAGCATTTTGAGATTCCTAAGGATGGATTTGTGTTACAACCCAATACGCTTTATCTGGGAGTTACGTTAGAATATACCGAAACACATAGGCATGTGCCATTTTTAGAAGGAAAGTCCAGTACGGGAAGGTTAGGGATAGATATACATGCCACTGCCGGGAAAGGAGATGTGGGTTTTTGTAATACCTGGACGTTGGAGATATCGGTAGCACAGCCTGTTAGGGTTTATACAGGAATGCCTATAGGTCAGTTGATTTATTTTGTGGTTGAGGGAGATATAGAAACAATGTACAATTCTAAAGGAAACGCAAAGTACAACAATAAAACTACAAAGCCTGTTGAAAGCATGATGTGGAAGAATAAATTTTAAAAATATAAGAGATATGAAGGAGCTGTTTTTTTGTTATTTATAATCATTAGAATTTAAGTGCCCGTTCAGTAAAAACTTCTTTGTATTTAATCAACTCAATAAATATTTTAATTATAGGCCAATGAAAACAAAAGCAAAATATATTGTAGCCGGCTTGTTTGCTGCAATATGTTTAGGATTTGCGGGCAGCAATATCACTTCACTAGAAAATCTGATTAGCGCCTTTGAAAAGTACAATGATGAACGGGTGCAAGAAAAGGTTTATTTACATACAGACAAACCTTATTATGCCGCAGGAGATGATATTTGGTTTAAAGCCTACGTATTTGATGCGAAAACATTAGGCCCTACACCTAAAAGTAACTTGTTGTATGTAGAGTTTCTGGATCAGAAAGATAAAGTGAGAAATCGTATAAAGATTTCTTTAGCCGCAGGTACCGGCTGGGGAAATTTTACTTTGCCAGATACCCTGAAAGAAGGGAATTATCGTATCAGAGCCTATACTAATTGGATGAGGAATTTTGATACCCGTTACTTTTTTGATCATGTTTATAAAGTTGGCGATGTAAGAACCAATCAGACTATTGTAGAAACCCAATATACCTATGCACCGGCAGGTAATACAGAAGAGGTTACTGCTAAAATAAATTATAAAAATATAGAAGGCAATGCTTACGGTAATAAAGAGGTTGTATATAAAGTAGATCTGGAGGGAAAAGAAATAGCTAAAGGAAAAGGGGTAACCGATAGCAATGGAAATATTATAGTCAAGTTTAGCAGGCCTAAATCGGAGAAAGTTGGTACAGGTTTAATTGCCACATCTATTAAAATATCGGATAGGACAACGGTAAATAAATGGATTCCTATTAATCAGATTTCCGGAGAAGTAGATATGCAGTTTTTTCCGGAAGGTGGTGATTTAATAAGCGGTGTACGTTCCAGAGTAGGATTTAAAATTGTGAAATCAGACGGATTGGGATTAGATGTTAAAGGGTTTGTAGAGGAAGAAGGAGGAAATGCCATTGCAGTCATTAACCCGAAGTATAAAGGGATGGGCTTTTTCTCTCTTGTCCCTGAGGTTGGAAAAAACTATTATGCTGTATTAAAATTTGCAGATGGCAGCGAGAAAAAATATAATCTGCCATCAATAAAACCAGAAGGAATAACCCTTTCTGCTAATTTTAATGAAAATGCTGACAGTATCATTATCAGAGTATTGTCCAATCAGTCATTTTCCGAAAAAAATATCGGAAGAAATTTGTCATTGGTCGCTCAGTCATCCGGTAACCTGATTTATTCGGCTGCTTCCACACTTTCAAAAGTAGGAGGGTTTGTAGTTAGGTTTCCGGTTTCGCAGTTTCCGTTAGGAATAGCGCAGTTTACGCTTTTTAATGATCAGCAGCAGCCGTTGGCAGAGCGTTTGGCATTTATCTATAAAGATGATTTTCTGAATTTAGATGTCAGCGAAAGCTTGAAAAAGACTTATAAAACAAGAGAGAAGGTAGGACTTGAGTTAAAAGTGAAGAATAAAGCAGGTAATCCATTTATAGGGTCGTTCTCGGTAGCAGTAACAGATGAAATAAAAGTGCCTGTAAAAGAGGAAGAAGAAGTGACTATTTTTTCAGAAATTCTGCTCAATTCAGATTTGAGAGGTAATATAGAAACGCCAAATTATTACTTTGTTAATTACGATAGAGATAAAAGAGATCAGTTAGATGTGTTAATGTTAACACAAGGATGGAGAAGATTTAATTGGGTAGATATAGGTGGAGCTACTCCTGCTCCATTAAAATACAAACCAGAACTTACGTTAGCTTTACGTGGTCAGGTTAAAAACAACAAAAAAGTTGTTCCAAATGCAAGTATTATAGTTTTCGGTACAAAACTATCCACCATATTGCAAGCCAAGGCCAATGAAATGGGAGAGTTTGTGATAGATAGTCTTTTATTCCCGGATAGTACCAAATTTGTAATACAGGCAAGGTCAGAAAAAGGGAAGAAATTTGTTGAGATAGAGATGGATGATGATATAGCTACTCAGGAAATTCCTAAAATAGATAGAAGTGAACTGTCTGTAAACATAAGCAGTTCTATGATGGCTTATCTGAAAAACAGCAAAACACATTACGAGGAACTGTTGAAATTTGGTTTAGCAGACAGAACAATTATGCTTGACGAGGTAAGGGTGGTAGATAAAGCCACTCAGGCTTTAGATAATTCTTCAAATCTGAATGGTCCGGGAAATGCGGATCGTATTATAACAGCTAGTGAACTGGAAAATGCCCCTACCATGGAATTTGCATTAATGGGAAAAGTAGCTGGGTTGATGTTTAGGGATGGCGAACCATATTTTATGCGTAATGGAGGAGATGCCCCGGTACAGATTATTTTGGATGGAATGTATGTAGAGTCAGAAATGCTCAACTCGATTAATCCAAATGATGTGGAGAGTGTAGAGATATTGAAAAGTATTAGTTATACGGCAATTTATGGTTCCAGAGGAGGAGGTGGTGTTATTGTTATCAATACCAAGCGTGGCGGTGGTGGTGGTTTTTCCAATAGCTATTCGCCGGGAATCATATCTTATATGCCTCTGGGGTTGTTTAGGGGTAAAGAGTTTTACTCGCCGGTTTATGATAAACCAGAACACAGCAACAGTACGATGATGGATTACAGAAGTACCATTTACTGGAACCCTAGAGTGATTACAGAAAAGGACGGAACAGCTAAATTTAATATCGTCAATTCGGACGGAAAAGGTACGTACAGAATTGTTATAGAAGGAACGGACTTAAATGGACATATTGGTAGGAAAGTTGTTCGCTATAATGTGAATTAACAGTTGAGAGGATAAAGAATGAATACACTGAAAGTTACTATAAGAGAAAAAGTAGCCATTGTTGCTATGGACAGAGGTTCGTCTAATGCAATGAATAGGGAATTGGTAAACGAACTGCAAAATCTGATAATAAACATAGAGCAAGATCAGAATATTGCAGGTGTAATACTAACCGGTAAAAGTGGTTTTTTTACAGCGGGATTGGATTTGATTGAATTGTATGATTACAACGAAGTGGAGATTAGAGCGTTTTGGGAGGATTTTCTAAAATTGGTTTCTACCTTGACCTGCTTTAAAAAACCTTTGATATCTGTAATCAGCGGGCACAGTCCTGCGGGAGGATGTGTTATGGCCTTGTGTAGCGATTACAGGGTAATGGCGGAAGGTAAATATATTATCGGCCTTAACGAAGTGCCTGTAGGTATTATAGTTCCGGATAGTATTTTTGAGCTTTATGCATTTTGGATAGGAAAGCGTAAAGCATATCAATATATCTTAGAGGGTAAATTGTTAACGGTAGAAGAAGCAAAAGAATCAGGTTTGGTGGACGAGGTTGCAGATATTTCTTACCTGATGACTGTTGCAGAGAAAAAGATACAAAGTTACCTGCAATACGATTACACTACCTGGCAGCAAACGAAGCTTAATCTGAGAAGAGAACTGATAGAGAAAGTTACAGCAGATCAATCGGTAACTTTAAATAAGGTTTTAGAGCAATGGTGGGCACCACGCACTCGTTTAATCGTGAAAACCATTATAGATAATCTAAAATCTAAACAATAAGATTAATTTAGCTGTTGCATTTGTAAAATAAAGATATTTATGGCTTACAATCAACCTATGTTAAGAGATAACGCACTAAAGGGGAAAACTTTTGTGGTTACCGGTGGTGGGACGGGTTTAGGGCGTTCGATGTCGACCTATTTATTGCAGTTAGGTGCAAATGTGGTGATTACATCCAGAAAAATGGATGTTCTTGAAAAAACGGCTGCTGAGCTGGAAGAGCAAACAGGAGGTCAGGTTTTGCCCGTTGCTTGTGATGTAAGGGAAGACGAACAGGTACAGCAGATGCTGGAAAAAACGCTGGAAACATTTACAAAAGTGGATGGTTTACTGAATAATGCTGCGGGGAATTTTATTTCTCCGACAGAAAGACTTTCATCCAATGCATTTAGTACCATCATAGATATTGTACTAAAAGGAACGGTAAATTGTACACTAGCTTTTGGGAAACATTGGATTGCTGAAAAACAGCCTGCTTCTGTATTAAATATTGTTACTACGTATGCTTTTACAGGATCGGCTTATGTTGTTCCGTCTGCTTGTGCAAAGGGAGGTGTGTTAGCTTTAACACGTTCTTTAGCGGTAGAATGGGGCAGGCATCAGATAAGAACAAATGCGATTGCTCCGGGACCTTTCCCTACAAAGGGAGCCTGGGATAGATTGTTGCCGGGAGATATGGCACAGAAGTTTGATTTTAAAAATCGTGTTCCATTGAAAAGAGTTGGCGATCATCAGGAATTGGCTAATCTTGCCGCTTATTTATTGTCAGATTATTCTAATTATATTAATGGAGAAGTGATTACTATAGATGGTGGAGAGTGGTTGCAGGGAGCAGGACAGTTAAGTGCTTTAGAAATGGTTCCGGATGATATGTGGGATCAGTTAGAGCAAATGATCAGGAAAAACAATAAGAAGTAAATAATTGATGTTTGAGGTGTAAAAAATAAGCAGCAGATTTTAAAATCTGCTGCTTATTTTTTATACCTCTCTTGTAGGAGTTATTTTTAAATTAATTACCCAGAGAAATAGTGGTAGAAAGGTATTTTCCTGTAGAAGGGGTATTTTCTTTAACAACCTCTCCGTTAATTAAGATTTGTCCTTGTAGCGTTGAGTTATCTGAACCACCTAAGGCATTTGCAGTTGCTATAGTTAATAGTTTGCTATCAACGGTGGCTTCTTTTTCCCATGAAGAACCAAAATCGCCTGTAGCCGTTACAGCGCTGTTACCACTGTAATATACAACCGTTGTAATGTTAGTGTCGGAAGAACCGATGATTTTGTAAGTAACCTTTACAGAACCTGATGTGTTGTTGTCACTTTTGCTACAACTTCCCAATAGAAATAAAGCTCCAAATACGAAACTGGAAAGGAATACAAACCGATAGAAATTTGATTTTGTCATAAAAAATATTGAATTGAGTTATTAATATTATTCTGACTTTACAAGGAATATACCTGTTTTCTATATCTTTATTTTTTATAGAATAATATGTTTGTTACCGTTTTAGTAATAGGTGTTTATCCGCTTCCTTTATGCTATTATCCTGTTTTATGGTCATAAGAAAGACTGAAATTATCTGGTGGAAATAGCGACATTAAATCGTTTATAAAATTTAATTGCTAAAGTTGTTGTAGATAATATCTACAGAATGTGTATTTATTCCTTTTCCGGGTTGAGTAATAAAGTGATTATTTCAAGAGTTTGTCTATTGTTTTTTCGGTATAATCTATTTGTTCCTGAATCGCTTTTTTATCTGTTTGTGGAATAGATGTTTTTAATAAATCTTGTTTGAAAGATATGAGCGTATCCATTAATCCTACAGCATATTTATCCAATCCGTAATTTTTGTACTGTAATCCCCAATTATAGAGCTCATCAATATTACTCTTTACAAGATGGGTGTCATTTATTTTTCCAAGCATCAGAATCAGATCTTGTGACATCTGAATTTTACTTTGCGGAGAGGCTTCTCTAAAAGCCTGAACAATAAAGTCGAAATCATTAATATCTCCATTGCTGGCCAGTATAGACACGATAGCATTTGACAGCGAACCTTCGGCCTGGTTTTTTAATTCTTTGGCTTTATCCAATGCAACATTAAAATCAGAAGAAGTAATAGCGGCGAGGGCAGCAGCCTGTACACTGTAGGAGTTGCTATGCAATGCCTTCATAAATAAAGGGAGATCATTTTTATCTCTTTTTTTTGCCAAAGCATCTATAGCAGTAGCCTGTACAATAGTTTTTGGGTCGTTTTCTACTATTTTTCTAAGTAAAGGAATAGCTGCAGAATGCGCCTTTTTTTGGAAATTTAATGCATCTATGGCTTTAATCCTGATCCTGTACGAAGGATCGTTTAAAGCATTCAAAATAATTTCATTAGCATATTTTTCATGAGGTTTAGCTATGGCTGTTTCCAAAGCTTCCAATCTGTCTAAATAAAGAGGTGCATTTTTTTGTTGAAACAGGTACTGTTCCATAGACTTTTCGTCATCTTTTTCTACAAGTAACACTTTGTCAGCATCTATATTAATCAGATCAGGCTTAGCGTTTAGGGAAAAAGTTAAAGTATCTGATTTCTTTTGTAGCGTATAAGTCAGTGTTTCTTTGTCTTTACCTCTGTAAATATCAATTTTAAAAGGTAAAGTAAACGTATTATTCTCCTGAGTTTGTTTTAGGTAAACATATTGTTTTTTTGCAGTTTCATTCCATTGGTATCTGATTTCCAGTTTGGGATGGCCTGCACCAAAAAACCATTGATTAAAGAACCAGTTCATGTCTTTGCCAGTGGCCTCTTCAACTGCTAAACGGAATTGATGGGCTTCACCTGTTTTAAATGCATGCTGCTTAAGGAAAATATGGAGTGATTTAAAAAAGGCATCTTCTCCTATGATGTTTCTCAGCATATTCAAAATTCGTCCCCCTTTTTGGTAGCTTACCACATCAAACATGTCCTCTTTATCCTTATAGTAAAACCTGATGAGAGATTTGTTAATAGCAGATAAATCATTCAGGTAACTTTGCATGTCTTCATAATTTTTGGCATCACCTTCATCTTTTCCATGTTTATGCTCAATCCAAAGCATTTCAGAAAAATTGGCAAAAGATTCGTTTATAGCTAAGTTGCCCCAACTTTCTGCCGTTACATAGTTGCCAAACCAATGGTGGAAAAGTTCGTGGGCAATGACCTCTTCTCCCGCATGCTCATCTATAATTTCCCGGTCCGTTTGTTGTACAAAATCGCCATGTAACGTTGCAGTTGTATTTTCCATAGCTCCACTTACATAATCGCGAACCACTATTTGTGCATATTTTTCCCAGGGATAATCAATGCCTAGTTTCTGAGAGAAAAACTCCATCATTTTAGGCGTATCCCCAAAAATAGCCTGTGCGTAAGGTGCGTATTTGGGTTCGAGGTAATATTCTAACGGAATGTTTTTCCATCGATCCTTTGCGATCTTAAAATCGCCCACTGCCATCATAAAAAGATATGGAGCATGCGGATGGTTCATTTTCCAGTAATCCGTTCGAGTACCATCTTTATTTTCAGTTTGTTTCAGTAATAAACCATTAGAAAGCGTTTTGTACTGTCGGGGAACCGTTATATAAATTTCCTGAGTAGTTTTTTGGTTGGGGCTATCTATGGTAGGAAACCATACAGAAGAAGCTTCTGTTTCTCCCTGTGTCCATATTTGTACAGGTTTACCCGAAATGGTGCTGTCCGGATTAATAAAATATAAGCCCTTTGCAGATGTAATAGCTCGACTTCCATTGGCTTTTAGTTCATCCGGTTTTGCTACGTAATCTATAAAAATATCATACTGGTCAGTAGCTTCGTATTTTTTGTCTAATTGTATTTTTAAAAAAAGGCTGTCGTAAGAATATCGAAGTGTTTTTTTTGTATTTCCTGTAATAAGTGCTACTTGTTTTATATCCATTCCCTTGGCATGCAGGGTTAAAGAGTCTGTACTGTAAAAATAAGGTTTTAGGGTAATCCAGGCTTTACCGTTTAATTGTCTTTTTGGATAATTGAAAGATACATCAAGTTTAGTATGTACAAGTTCATTTATCTTTTCATTAGCGGCTTTGTAAACAAGTAGATTGTCCTTTTTATCATCCTGTGCCCATGTAAAGCTGCAGTATATTGATAGGAGGAAACTCAGTAATAAATGTTTTATAATGGATGTACTCATTCAGATTTCATTTGAAATAACGAATATATTTTAAATTTTTTATTGTAGCTGTTAATTTAATTTAAACAGTCGCTTTTTGTTATTATTGTATAATAATGGTTAATAATTATTCACCTCTGCTTGCTTTACTGATTTTTGTGTCTGGGTTAGCTCATGGGCAAGACTTTAAAGCCATCATTAAACATCCCAAAGATGATTCTACTGTTGTAGCAGCTTATACCGGACTTATGAAAAGCTTTGATGCTAAAGCTATAGATTCCGTTAGGTTTTATGGAAAAGAAGCTTTGGCTTATTCTCAAAGAAAAAAATATTATAAAGGAGAATGTTTGGTGAATCTGAATATGGGAAACGTAATGCTATTTCATAGCGGATTTGCAGAAGCAGAGCGTTATTGTAAGGAGGGAATACGAATAGCAGAAAAATACGGTTTTCAGGAAGACTTAGCCCGCGGATATAATCTTATTACAGTAGTTTACGGGAAAAAAGGGGACTATGTAAAGGCTACTGATTTTGCTTTGAAATCGTTAAGGGTTAATGAGGAATTAGATGATAAAAGAGGAATAATTGCATCATATATGAAATTGAGTGCCATATCTGTAGATTTAAAGAAATACGATAAAGCAATTACCTATGCTAATATAGCCGACTCTATAAATCATAAAACCTTAAAAAGAAAAGAACTGGAAATTGGGATTGTGAATAATAAAGCAATTGCCTACGCAGAGCTAAAACAGTTGGATAAAGCTTTAGCTATGTTTAACAGGATCTATGAGATTGCACAAAATAATCCTGAAATAGATGATTTTCAGAAACCATCAGCTTTGTTGAATATAGGAATGGTTTATAAAAGCAAAAAAGATTACCATCAGGCAATGTCTTATTTTAAAAAGTCATTGGACGAGTCATTAAAATATAATGTACCAGATATTGAATTGAAAAGTATCCAGAATATAGCTACTATATATTACGATTTGGGCGACCACCAAAATAGCCTTAAAAATGCTTTGCTGGCATTAGAGAAAAGTAGAAGTATAAGCTCCGAAGTTGGTGAAATGAGTCAGTTGAAGCTAATTACAGATAATTATACGCAATTAGGTGAATATAAGAAAGCGTTAAGTTTTACAACAGAATATTACGAGAAGCTGAATACTTATAATGAAAGTAAAAATGAGAAGGATATTCAAGAATTAGAAAGTCTGTATCAGCTAGAGAAGACGGAAGAAAAACTGCAGATAGCTAATGAGATGAATGAAACCCGAACCCGACAGAGAGATTTAAGTATAGTTTTTTCTGTTTTTGTCTTTGGTTTTATGCTTGTTTTTGCTTTAGCCTATCATAGAATAAGACAGTTGAATAAGCAAAATATGGAAACTAAAAACCAGCTTTCGGAAAGTAATCAGGTAAAAGATAAATTATTTTCTATTATAGGGCATGATCTGAGAAGTACATATTCTGGAACATTGGGGCTTTTACAGATGATTAAAGAGAAGAAACTTAATGAGAAAGATATGGAGTTATGGATCAATCAGGCTATTAGCCAATCCTATAGCGCTATTGAGACACTGGACAATCTTCTGATGTGGGGGTATGCACAAATTAAGGGAGGAGGGCAATTGAACCCGGTTGCTATCAGGGCATATGAATTAGTAAATAAAAATATAGAATTCCTTTCAGGGAATATCAGGGAAAAAAATATATCGGTTTATAATCATGTGCCTGATGATTTAGTGCTAACAGCAGATTATAACCATTTTTTGTTTATCATACGAAATCTAATTTCTAACGCTATAAAATTTACTCCGGTAAATGGTGCAATTACAATAGGGCATACCGAAAACGGATTGAATGAGTTTTATGTGAAAGATAACGGGGTTGGGATTTCAGAAGATAGGTTGATTAAGTTATTTGCTTTTTCGGGGAATAGTACCGAAGGGACAAATGAAGAAAAAGGCACAGGCTTAGGATTGCTGTTATGTAAAGAATTTGTAGAATTAAATGGAGGTGAGATACGTGTGGAAAGTGAATTGGGAGAAGGTACCACTTTTTATTTCTCTATGAATAAAAAAAATGTTTAGAAGGGAGACTATCTAAAAAGCTAGAAAATATTGTCTCCACCTTTTTTCGAAAACTTTCGGGGTTGAGTAAGACAAAAATCTTTTTAGATAGTCTTTTCTTGTAATATTTAGCAGTATTGCTCAAAAGCACCGATCAAATTATCAGCAATCATTTGTGCACCTCTGCCTTCTATTTGATGTCTTTCTATCATGTGTACCAATTTACCGTCTTTAAATAAAGCCATGGCCGGAGAAGAAGGTGGGAAAGGAAGCATATATTCTCTGGCAGCATCTACCGCATCTTTTTCCATCCCTGCAAAAACAGTAACCAGTTTGTTGGGTTTTTTTGCATTCTCAGCAGCTATTTTGGCAGCAGGTCTGGCATTTGCTGCGGCACAACCACAAACAGAATTTACTACAACAAAAGTAGTTCCTTCACCTTCAATAGCATTTTTTACTTCATCAGCGGTTTTAAGCTCTTCAAAACCAGCATTGGTAAGGTCTGCTCTCATAGGAGCAACTAAATATTCTGGATACATTAGCGTTATTTTTTTAACTCAATTATATTTAATACACAAAATTACATAATTTTCTGTTTGGAAATGATTTAGCTTATCAATCGAATGTAAAAATAGTTTAGGGGTGATTTATAATTGATTAAAGCATTGGTATTGATGAGCTTATTGGGTAACTTTGGCAAAAAAATAATATATATACTATGTCATCAGTAGAGACAACTTACGTACCTTATAAAGTTAAGGACATTTCCCTTGCGGAATGGGGAAGAAAAGAAATTGAATTAGCAGAAGCAGAAATGCCGGGACTAATGTCATTAAGAAAGGAATTCGGTGCTGCGAAACCTTTAAAAGGAGCTAGAATTGCTGGATGTTTACACATGACTATCCAAACAGCTGTTCTTATCGAAACTTTGGTAGAGTTAGGTGCAGAGGTTACATGGTCTTCATGTAATATTTTCTCAACTCAGGATCATGCAGCAGCAGCTATTGCAGCAGCAGGTATTTCTGTTTATGCCTGGAAAGGTATGAATGAAGAGGAATTTAACTGGTGTATTGAGCAAACGCTTTATTTTGGAGAAGAACGTCAACCGTTAAATATGATTTTAGACGATGGTGGAGATTTAACCAATATGGTTTTTGATCAATATCCTGAGTTAATAGCTGGTATTAAAGGACTTTCTGAAGAAACGACTACAGGTGTACATCGTTTGTATGAAAGAATGAAGAATGGAACATTGCATTTACCTGCAATTAACGTGAATGATTCTGTAACTAAATCTAAGTTCGATAATAAATACGGTTGTCGTGAGTCTTTGGTAGATGCTATCAGAAGAGCAACAGACGTGATGTTAGCAGGTAAGGTTGCTGTTGTTGCAGGTTACGGAGATGTGGGTAAAGGGTCAGCAGAATCTTTAAGCAGTGCAGGTGTACGTGTTATTGTTACAGAAATAGACCCGATTTGTGCTTTACAAGCTGCAATGGAAGGCTATGAAGTGAAGAAGTTTGCTAATGCCGTAAAAGAAGCAGATATTATTGTAACTACTACAGGAAACTGCGATATTGTAAGGGCAGAGCATTTTAAATCTATGAAAGATAAGGCCATCGTTTGTAATATTGGTCACTTCGATAACGAAATAGATGTAGCCTGGTTAAACACAAACTATGGTAATACCAAAATAGAGATTAAACCTCAGGTAGATAAATATACTATCGATGGAAAAGATATTATTCTTTTAGCAGAAGGTAGGTTAGTAAATCTGGGGTGTGCTACTGGTCACCCAAGTTTTGTAATGAGTAACTCTTTTACCAATCAAACATTGGCGCAGTTAGAGTTATGGACAAATACCTCAGCTTACGAAAACAAAGTGTATACATTACCTAAGCATTTAGATGAAAAGGTAGCTCGTTTACACCTGGAGAAAATAGGTGTTGAGCTGGATGTACTTGATCCACATCAGGCTGCTTATATAGGTGTTTCTGTAGAAGGACCATTTAAACCAGAACATTATAGATATTAATATTTCAATATAATATACTGATTTAAAAAAAGGGTTGTTTTATTTTAAAACAACCCTTTTTTATTTGTTGAAAATCTTAAATATTTACTCCAAATAAATACCCTACCAATGCACTCAGAACCATAGCAATGGTTCCCCATAATGTAATACGTATAATGGCTTTTCCCATGCCAGAACCTCCGGTTTTAGCAGCTAAAGCACCAAGTATTGCCAGAAATAAGATAGCACAACCATACTGGTAATAGACCATATTGTCAAGCGGGAAGAAAATAGAAACCAACAGAGGGAAAGCAGCGCCAAAAGTAAAAGAAGCTCCTGAGGCCAGTGCCGCTTGTAAAGGGTTAGCCTGGTGTAGCTCGTTAATTCCCAGTTCGTCTCTTACATGTGCATTCAGGGCGTCATGTTCGGTAAGCTCTTTTGCAACCAATAAAGCCGTTTCTCTTTTCAAGCCTCTCTGTTCATAAATGTTGGCCAGCATTTTTAGTTCCGTTTCTGGCATTTCTTTTAATTCACGTTTTTCCCGTTCTATATCAGCTTTTTCAATATCTGTCTGGGAACTTACCGATACATATTCTCCAGCAGCCATAGAAAGAGCTCCGGCAACTAATCCAGCTAATGAAGCTAAAATTATGGGTTCTCTGGTGGTACTTGCCGCAGCAACACCAACAGCAATACTTGCGGTGGATAGAATGCCGTCGTTAGCACCTAATACCGCTGCGCGGAGCCAATTGCTTTTATGGATGTAATGTTGAGCCAAATACTTGTCTATTTCTTTTTCAGGCATGATGTTGTTGTTTTGATGTTATATATCTTAAAGATAAACAGGATTTACCATTGAAAGATTATAAATAAGTAATACAGCATGGAAAATTAATTCAATAAAAAAGCCGGGACATTTGTCCCGGCTTTAGTTTTTTATTTCATCATAGCAACGAACTCGTCGAATAGATATCTGGAATCGTGAGGACCTGGAGATGATTCAGGATGGTATTGTACAGAGAATGCATTTTTACCTTTAACTCTGATACCTTCTATAGACTCGTCATTTAAGTTGATGTGAGTGATTTCTACCTTGTCAGAATTTTTTACCTGTTCCGGAACAACACCAAAACCATGGTTTTGAGAAGTTACCTCGCAGCTGTTTTTGATAATGTTTTTTACCGGGTGGTTAACGCCACGGTGTCCGTTAAACATTTTCATGGTGCCAATACCGTTAGCCAAAGCTAATAATTGGTGTCCAAGACAAATACCAAATAATGGTTTTTCTGTTGCTAGTATTTGTTTAACTGTTTCTACAGCATAAGGCATTGCAGCAGGATCGCCAGGGCCATTACTAATGAAATATCCGTTAGGGCTGAATTTTTCCATTTCCTCGAAAGAAGTTTTTGCAGGGAAAACTTTTGCAAAAACACCTCTATCGGCAAAATTTCTTAGAATATTTTTCTTAACCCCTAAATCAAGTACTGCTACTTTTATAGCTGAACTTTCATCACCGTATGTATAAGGTTCTTTTGTGCTAACCACAGAAGAAAGCTCTAACCCTTCCATAGATGGAACTTCAGCCAATTTAGCTTTCAATTCATCAATGCCAGTAATCTCTGAAGAAATAATAGCATTCATAGCTCCCTTGTCTCTGATATATCTTACCAGTTCACGGGTATCAATGTCAGAAATTCCCACTATGTTTTCTTCCTGGAAATAGTCCTGGATAGATTTGTCAGCTTGTTTTCTGCTGTAGGTAATGTTGAAGTTTTTACAAACTAAGCCCGCAATTTTAATTCCATCAGATTCCACTTCATCTGAGTGGATTCCGTAATTACCAATATGCGCGTTAGTTGTTACCATGATTTGCCCAAAGTAAGATGGGTCGGTAAAAACCTCCTGATACCCAGACATGCCGGTGTTGAAACAGATTTCCCCTGTAGTAGTGCCAATTTTTCCGGCTGCTTTTCCGTAAAAAACTGTACCATCTTCTAATAAAAGAACCGCAGGTAATTTGGTGTAAATTGCGTTCATTGCTGATCGTTATATTTTAAATTATTAAAATGCTGGTGGTTTTGAAAAAAAGGAAATTGCGAAGTAAAACCTCCGATCTTAAGAGTAGAAATAAGAGCTTCCTTATTTTTCATATCGGGGTGCAAATTTAAAGGATTTTGGCTTAAGTTTTAAATAATCTTTAACAAATTTTTATGAACATGCTTAAAATGCATTTACAGGCACATATTAGAGAAATACCTTTTGGAATAAAATGTTGAAACAATTTTCAAATTTCTACCTTTGCATAGAATGAAATATTAGAATTTGTTAATACCTAAAAACGCAATATTATGTCGGTACATAAAGAAGTTAAAAGAGTAACTACATTTAGCTTGCAGGAAATGAAGCTTAGGAATGAGAAAATTGCGATGCTTACTGCTTATGATTATTCGATGGCAACTATTTTAGATGATGCGGGTGTGGATGTATTGTTGGTTGGGGACTCGGCTTCTAATGTTATGGCTGGACATGAAACTACTTTACCGATTACGTTGGATCAAATGATTTATCATGCTTCGTCTGTGGTAAGGGCCGTAAAACGAGCTTTGGTAATAGTCGATTTGCCTTTTGGTTCCTATCAGGGAAACTCTAAGGAAGCATTGAATTCTGCAATACGCATAATGAAAGAATCTGGTGCACATGGTGTTAAATTAGAAGGTGGAGTAGAAATTGTTGAGTCGGTACAACGAATTATTACTGCTGGCATTCCCGTAGTTGGACATTTAGGACTTACTCCGCAATCAATCTATAAATTCGGAACTTATACCGTAAGGGCAAAAGAGCAAGCCGAAGCAGAGAAACTAAAAAGTGATGCCAAAGCATTGGAAGAAGCTGGTTGTTGTGCTGTTGTTATTGAGAAAATACCTGCTGCATTAGGGAAGGAAGTATCGGAAAGCCTGAATATTCCAACAATAGGGATAGGTGCAGGTCCTGATTGTGATGGACAGGTTTTGGTAGTTAACGATATGTTGGGATTAACAAAAGGTTTTACACCAAGGTTTTTACGTCAGTACCTTAATCTGTACGGGCAAATAAAAGGTGCGGCAGAGGGTTATGTAAGCGATGTTAAGAGCAGGAGTTTTCCTAACGAAAAGGAACAATATTAAGAGCGGGTTGGGGGATAATGGATAAAAACTTTTATAAGTTAGCAGATCAGGATGTGCTTTACGAGGATAATCACCTGATTGGGGTTTTTAAAAAAGCAGGTTGGATTGTGCAGGAAGACGATACAGGAGATAAGCCATTGGATGAGATGGTAAAGACCTATATTGCTGAAAAATATAAAAAACCTAATGGAGCTTTTTTAGGAGTAGTGCACAGGCTGGATAGACCGGTAAGTGGTGTGATTTTATTTGCCAAAACATCTAAAGCATTAGACCGGGTGAACAAAATGTTCAAAGAGCGGGAAATGAAGAAGACTTATTGGGCGGTGGTTAAAAACAAACCCTCAAAAATGAATGGCAACCTGGTGCATTGGTTGGTTAAAAACCCAAAAAAGAATATTACTACAGCCTATAATCATGAAGTTTCTAACGGGCAACGAGCTGAACTGAATTTTAAGGTTATAGCTCATATCGATGGATATTATGTTATAGAAGTGGATCCTATCACTGGCCGTCCGCACCAAATACGTGTTCAGTTGGCTAGCTTAGGCAGCCCTATTGTAGGAGATAACAAATATGGATATCCCCGAGGGAGTCGTACCAAAAGTATCTCTTTACATGCAAAGCAATTAGAGTTTATTCATCCGGTAAAGCAAGAGAAAGTAGTTATTAATGCGCCACTCCCTAGGGATGGTTTTTGGAATAAATTTACTTCTCTGGAGAAATAACTAAATCTTCAATTCTTCAGGGTGTTTTCTCAAATCAATTAATTTATCTACAATTCTATCAAGTAATAAGTTTCTTTCGCTGATTAACCTATCGGCGAGAGAAACCAGTTTATTGATGTTTTTAGGACTGGCAGCATCTAAACTTTCATCTACGCTTTGCATGTCTTTAGGTTCAAGACGTACATATTGTCTGGAAATACCTAAGAAAGCGCAAATCTGCATCATATAGAAATGGCTTATTTCTGTAGCGCCACTCATCATCATGTCTAACAGAGCGGGTACTACAAAAAGAGCTTTAGTTTGTCTTATTTCGTCACTATCATAAGCCTTTTTTGAAATACCGGTACCTAACGAAAGAATGTAAACATCTTTAGTTACAATTTCTTCAGGATCTTTTTTTATCTCTACAAAAGCACTTAAAGTAGGATTGGTGGCGAAAATACCGCCATCTAAGAGTGGATATCTCACTCCTGCAAGAGAATATATTTCTGCTACACTAAAATAGGTGGGAGCTGCAGACGTGGCCCGGCATACATCTTTTACATAAAAATCTCGGTGGGTACCTCTGGACTTGGCTACTGTTTGTCTAAAGAAATGAGCTTTTCTAAGTTCAATATTATAGGCAGTAATAATGCAGGGTTTTATCAGCTCACTAAGCTTTGTTTTTTTGAAATATTTTTCAAGTATGTTTTCCCACGCCCTATCGTTATATTTTTCTGTTACCCAACCAAAGCTTGCGAGTATTTTTTTAAAACCTTTAGCTTGAAATATTTCTGTGCCATGTTTTAAATAAAGGTCCAGTGCTTCCTGAGCAGAGAATTTTGGGCGGGTAGGGTCCTCTTCCGAAGGGCAAAGTAAAAGACTTACCAAAATACCACCTGTGCTGGTACCGGCGTAAAAATCAAAATAATCTGTAATACTGGCTTTGGGATTATTTGTTTTGATACGGAGTCTTTCTTCTAAATTTACCAGAACCATGCCCGGAATAATACCTTTTATACCACCACCATCTATAGATAAAATAACCTTCATTTGTTGTAGATACTTGTCAAATATGCTGGATAAAAATAAAAATAATTCGTTACATTCATAATTTGCAGGTTTTTCAGAGCGAGATCATATTGTAACCGAAATGTTATGCTAATATAGTCCTCTTGCTAACATAATTATATCATAAAACCGTTAAAAAACAGACAAGGAGCGAGCAAGCTCTCCTAAAATTTATAAATTTATAGATTGTTTGAAAAATTAATCTCACATTATGAAGAATATTCTATCTTTTACATTTCTGTTGTTTTTTAGTTTAAGTGTGCAGTCGCAAATTCTAAATCCTGTAAAATGGAGCTATGCGGCAAAGAAAATAAACGATAAAGAGGCTGTTGTTTTTCTTAAAGCTACCATTCAGCCCGGATGGAATATTTATTCGCAGTTTGTGGACGAGGGAGGACCTGTACCAACGAGTTTTGTTTTTAGCCCTTCAAAGAACTATAGTCTGGTAGGAAAAACGGGTGAACCTAAACCTGCTTCAAAGTTTGAAAAGACTTTTAATATGAATGTTAAATATTTTCAAAATTCAGCTGTTTTTCAGCAGAAGGTAAAACTGAATGCTAAAGAAACTACAGTAGATGGTACTTTGGAATATATGGCGTGTAATGATAAACAGTGCCTTCCGCCAAAAGAGGTGAAATTTAGTGTAGTAATAAAATAAAGAAGTAGCTGTTAAAAAATGGAGAAAATAAGGTTTTATTTATTTTGTATACTGTTGTTATGGGGAGTTATGCCGGGTTATGCCCAGCAGAGTGCAGATACAATATCATACGAAAATATTGAGTTTACAGATATAGATGAAAATGCAACAGATATTACAGATACCGTTACAGCAAACAGGCAGACCCAATCGCAGGTAGATAGTGTAAAAGCAGAAAGTTTTTCATTTAATCAGGATACAGATACATCGGACGAGTCGTCTCTATGGGCCATATTTATTGCTGGTTTCCTGGGGGGATTTGCTGCTTTTTTAATGCCCTGTATATTTCCTATGTTACCCCTGACGGTAAGTTATTTTACCAAGAAAAGCGGAACCACGTCTAAATCAGTAGGACAAGCTTTAATATATGGAGCCTCCATTATTGTAATTTATGTAGCTATTGGTTTGTTGGTAACCCTTGCTTTTGGTGCCGATGCTTTAAACGAATTATCAACTAACGGCATATTTAATTTCCTGTTTTTTATTTTACTGGTAGTTTTTGCGGTATCCTTTTTAGGTGCGTTCGAAATTACATTGCCCTCCAGATGGGTGAATAAAGTTGATGAGAAATCTAATAAAGGAGGATTGTTGGGCTTGTTTTTTATGGCAGCCACCCTTGCATTGGTTTCTTTCTCTTGTACCGGGCCTATTATAGGAACCTTACTGGTACAGGCAGCTTCTATGGGGGCATTATTAGGGCCAGCAATAGGTATGTTTGGCTTTTCACTGGCATTAGCTATTCCATTTGCTCTTTTTGCGATGTTCCCAGGTTGGTTAAAAAGTCTGCCTAAATCAGGAGGTTGGTTAAACAGCGTTAAGGTAGTACTGGGTTTTTTAGAACTGGCTCTGGCACTTAAATTTTTAAGTAATGTAGATCTCGCTTACCATTGGAAACTATTTGATAGGGAAGTTTTTTTAGTGTTATGGATTGTGATATTTGGACTTTTAGGACTGTATTTATTAGGAAAGATCCGTTTTTCGCATGATAGTAAATTAGAATATCTTTCAATACCCCGGTTGTTTTTAGCCATTATTACCTTCTCTTTTACGGTTTATATGATTCCGGGATTATGGGGAGCACCTTTAAAATCAATTTCAGCTTTTTTACCACCACAAGCCACCCAGGATTTTGATTTGTATACGCCTTCTTTAACTGGGGGAGGAGCTGCATCTGTTCAAAAAGTAAGCAAGCACAAAAAGTATAGCGACATTTTTCATGCACCATTAAATTTAGATGTCTTTTTCGATTATGAAGAGGGGATGGCTTATGCCAAAGAGGTTAATAAGCCGGTGATGATTGATTTTACCGGACATGCTTGTGTTAACTGCCGAAAAATGGAGGCAAGCGTATGGCCGGATAAAAATGTTTACAGTCGTTTAGCCAATGATTATGTTATTATTCAACTTTATGTAGATGATAAAACAGCCTTACCTGTAGAAGAGCAAGTTGTTTCGACTTTTAGCGGAAAGAAAATTAAAACAATAGGGAACAAGTGGAGCGATTTTCAGGCAGCGGAATATAATGCCAACTCGCAACCTTTCTATGTTCTTTTAGATCATGATGGGCAAATGCTGGTAAAGCCTACCGGAGCAGATTATAATCCGGAAAGTTATTTAGGTTTTCTAGATAGCGGTTTAACGCAATTTAAAACAAAGTAGTAGCTGAAGTTGAGAGAAAATGATCAGAAGCCTAAAGTTTTTACACCTAATAAGTACTTTTAGTTTTAGGCTTCTGATTTTATATTTTACCTATCCCATTCCGAGTTGTCGTGGAATGAAATAGCAGGGTATTGTTTTGCTGTATATTCCAAATCCCAGGCAGACGAAGAGAAAAATACAGGTCTATCTTCTTTATCAAATCCAATTCTGGAAGCCTGTGTTCTTAAGAAGTTTTGCATATCAGTAGGTGTCTCAGCAGAAACCCAACTGGCTTTGGAGTAATTTAAACCTCTGAACTGACAAGAAGCCCCATACTCATGTAATAAGCGGAACTGAATAACCTCAAACTGTAGTTCTCCAACTGTACCAATTACCTTTCTGTTTCCCGGATTTACAATAAAGAGCTGGGCTACACCTTCATCACTTAATTGCATAATACCTTTTTCCAGTTGCTTTGTTTTCATTGGGTCGGTGTTCTCCAACTCCCTGAAAATCTCTGGGGAGAAACTAGGAATACCCAAAAACTGTAACTTTTCCCCTTCGGTTAAAGTATCTCCAATTTTAAAGTTTCCGGCATCGTATAAACCAATAACATCGCCGGGGTAAGCCTCTTCCACCAAACTTTTACTATCTGCCATAAAACTGGTAGGCGAAGCAAATTTTAGTTTTTTATTAAGTCTGGTATGGAGATAAAATGTATTTCTTTCAAACTTCCCGGACGTGATTCTACAGAAAGCAATCCTGTCTCTATGATTAGGATCCAGGTTAGCATGTATCTTAAAGATAAAACCAGTGAACTTCTTTTCCATAGGCTCTATCATCCTTAAATCGGATTCACGGGCTTGCGGAAACGGAGCAATCTGAATAAATGTTTCCAGAAGTTCCTTAATACCAAAGTTATTGATAGCCGATCCGAAAAATACAGGGGCTAAATATCCCGAGCGGTAAAGGTTTACATCAAAAGGTTCAAAAACACCTTCTACCAGTTCAGCCTCTTCTCTTAATTTATCTGCCGCTTGCTCACCTATAATTTCATCCAGCTTGGGATCCGATAAATCGTTAAAGGTAATATTATCATTGGCAATTTCTTTTTTATTGGCACTATACAAGTTTAAAACCTGATTGTTTAGCTGATAAACACCTTTAAACCTGTCGCCCATGCCAATAGGCCAGCTTAATGGTCGGGTAGATATATGTAACTCTTTTTCTACTTCTTCCAGTAAATCAAATGGATCTTTCCCCTCACGGTCTAACTTATTGATGAATACAATAACAGGAGTATTACGCATTCTACAAACCTGCATTAGCTTTCTGGTTTGCTCCTCAACTCCTTTTACACAGTCAATAACCAAAATTACTGAGTCTACCGCAGTTAAAGTTCTGTAAGTATCTTCGGCAAAATCTTTGTGGCCGGGAGTGTCCAGAATATTGATTTTGGCATCTTTATATTCAAATCCCATTACAGATGTAGCAACAGAAATACCTCTTTGCTTTTCAATTTCCATAAAGTCGGAGGTAGCCGTTTTTTCTGCTTTATTCCTTTTTACAGTTCCAGCTTTTTGGATGGCACCTCCAAATAAAAGTAATTTCTCGGTAAGGGTTGTTTTACCGGCATCGGGGTGACTAATAATACCAAAAGTTCTTCTTTTACCGATTTCTTGCTCCAACGTCATCTTAGTACAGGGGATTTTTTTGTGGCGCAAAAATAAAAGAATTAATCGGGAGTATCAAAAATGTAGTTTTTATTTGAAATTCTCCAAAACAATAATATAAATAATGTAGGTCTTATGAATCAGCTAACGCCCTTTTAACCACAAATCTATATCATTATAAACCTCTTCTTTTATTCCTTCGTTAAGGATTTCGTGGCGCATATGAGGGTATAGCTTCATTTCTACATTGGTAAAACCTTTATGTTTTAAATTAGATACGGTTTCTGTAACGCCCTTTCCGTAATTTCCGATGGGGTCATCAGCTCCGCTGATAAATAAAAGAGGAAAATCATGATCAATGTTTTTAGCCCAATTTTTTTTAGTAGACTTTACATTTAATGAAAGTAAAGCGTAAAAACCATTATAGCTAAAAGGTACGCCACATAAGCTATCTTGAGTAAATGCAATGCGGTTGTTTTTGTCAGCACTTAACCAGTTTGTTCCATCGCTGTTCGGTTCATTCTTAAAACGTTTGTTATTCATCTTAGAAAAAGACTGATTGACAAAATTGCTGCGATGTTTTGGCGCAAGCTGATTCATCAAAGCAAAATAGGTTTTAGCCAATCCGGCACCCGGTGTTTTACCTCCGGTACCTACAATAACAGCACCGTTGAATTTCTGATATGCTTGTTGCAAAAGGCAGCGGGCAATAAAAGAACCCATAGAGTGTCCTAAAAGAAAATGGGGGACATCAGGGAACAGATCAGACAGGTAATCGGTCATGTTTTCTGCATCATTAACTAATTGCTGAGCAGGTTTTTTATGTTGAAAAAAGCCGAGATCTTTTGAGGTCTGTGCAGTATTGCCATGTCCTATATGGTCGTAGGTAATTACAGCAAAGCCCTCTTTGGCCATGTATTCAGCAAAATCAGTATAACGACCACTGTGTTCCTGCATACCATGTAAAATTAGTAAAGTGGCTTTAACTTCTTTATTGTCAGGTTTAAAAAGTCTGAAATACAATTGTTGCGCATTATTGCTATCTATATTTTGCTTTCTGTAACCCGAGGTTTGTATAACCATGTTTTTAGAGTTTTTTGCGTAAATCTGGCTTGTTAAAACAAAAGACAGTATGAAGCTAACTATTCCAAGTTTGTATTTCAAACCAATCTTCATATCTATAATTAATCATGTTAAATAAAAATAAAGCCACTTTTAGTTAGTATGGAATATAAGAGCCTGTTTAAAATTTACAATATAAATTTAAACAAGCTCTAACAAAAGTGGCTTATAATTCATGCCTGAATATGAACACTAAACTAATTTTCTAAATGCTATTTCATAAAATCTTTATCTAAATAAGCAGGATTTGGGTATTTATAAAAACCTTCTCCTGTAGAAACTCCCAGTTTATTCTTGTCTATGAAGTTTTTCTTCAGATATTCTACTGTTTTTATTTTTAAAGGATCATTTGTAGCATCGGCAGCCATTTTATTGATATTATATGCCGTTGTAATGCCTACTATATCCAGAATAGCAAAAGGACCAATAGGAGCACTGGTGGCTACCATCCATGTTTTGTCTATAGTTTCTGCATCGGCCACTTCGTTAACCAACAGATCAGTAGCAGCAGTTAGCAAAGGAACCAGTAAAGAGTTAACAATATATCCCGGTTGCTCTTTGTGTAAAGGTAAGGCCACCATGCCAATAGATTTGGAAAATGCTACCACGCTATCGAAAACCTTTTTGTCAGTTCCGGGGTGCCCCATAACTTCTGCTGTATTATGTTTCCAGATTTCGTTAGCGAAATGCAGTGCCAGAAATTTTTCTGGACGACCTGTTGCATCTGCAAAATCGCTTGGTAAAAGTGTAGACGAGTTGGTTGCAAATATTGTTTTTTGAGGAGCCGCTTTGCTTAGCTTCTGATAAAAGTCTATTTTAATCTGCGGATTCTCCGGAACGGCCTCTATAACTAAATCTGCATCTTTTACTGCAATAGCCAGATCAGAATTATAGGCGAGACGTTTAAAAGTAGCGTCCAGCTGTTCCTGAGTTGCTTTAAGATCATTCTTATAGGCCTGGCTCAGGCCGTCGAATTTAGCTTTTGCTTTTTCCAGTACTTCATCGTTAATGTCGTAAACGGTGACATTATAACCATGAAAAGCTGTTTGAAAGGCTATCTGATAGCCTAATACACCACTACCTGCTATTGTTACGTTTTTAAATTCCATTTTATTTATTATTTAAGCCAAAGTGATTTTGGAACGGTCTGGTTTTATGCAGACCGTTTAGTTAATATAATTTATCCTCTTATCCCTTTTAACCAGTCTTTAAACTTGCCCATCTGTTCTGCTATAAAAGATTCGTGATCTTCTTTTTCGTCTGGGGTTCCCGGTAAAATATGGTCAAAATAAGTCCCTTTCAGTACACGACGGAGTAAACCTTCGCCTACAAAAGGCTTATCATCATTAAGTGTTTTTGCTGCTTTCAATAGATGTCGGATATCGTATTGTAATGGGCTAATATCCGGAACCTGTTTGTTCAGGTTCAATAATTCGTAAACAGCTACCCGGGCTGTTCGTACCGAACTTTCCATAGTAAATACCACATCATTATTAGTTTCTACAAACTGACCCACCAGCCCCAGGTTTTTACATCCGTCCGGTACTATGTTCGGACGGTCACCTTTTGCCCTGGGCATAAACATGGACGTGATATAAGGCATAAAAGCAGTGCGTACAATGGTGTTTTTTACTACGTTGTCTAGCTGGTCAATAATGCCTAAGTGATAACATAGCTCTGCCAGAATTTCATTTCCGGTACATGCAGGCATTGTTTTCTTAATGTAGTCACCCTCTTTATCCATAAATAAAGCATATACCCAAAGTACCAACACGTCATCCGGTTGTCCGGGGAAATGCGGCTGACGGTTACAGGTAAAACTCATTAACCAGTTAGAGTCTGTGATGGTAATAATACCTCCGGTTACAGTTTTTCCGGAGTAAGGATCGTTAACAGAATATTCCTTTAGCTTATCAATTAATGCAGAGGGCTTACAAGTTAATGTGGCTGATTCCCATGCAGATTGTTCGATATTAGAACAGAATTTTTCCGGCTTTCCGAATATTTCTGATTTTGCAGCCAGGTTTTTCCATATTTTCCATCCGGCACTTTGTCCGCTGGTGCTATTGTCGATAGCCAGAATAGGAGCCTTTTTATTATCTCCGTATGCGGTATCTTCCGTCATAGAACCTGTTGTCACAATCACATAATCATTTTCTCCGATGGCAATAGTTTTATCTACCCCATTTTCTTCTATGATGATGCCTTTAACTACTTTTCCTTCGGTGTTAATTTGCATATCCAAATCTTTAACCAAAGTATTGTACTGTATTTTTACCCCTTTTTCTTTTAAATACCTTCCTAGTGGAGTCACAAAAGTATCGTACTGGTTGTATTTAGGGAATACCAGTGCCGATAAATCGTTCAGACCATCAATAGCGTGTAAAAAGCGGTGCATATAGAGTTTAAATTCCAGCAAACTATGCCAGTTTTCAAAAGCAAACATGGTACGCCAGAAAGTCCAGAAATTACTGTTTAAGAAAGAATCGTCAAAATACTGTTCAATGGTAATATCATCCAGTTCTTCTTTCTTTTTTAGTAATAGTTTGATAATGGTGAGCTGATCTTTTTTGCTCAAACCAAATTTACTAAAGTCTTTTACCAGACCTTTGTTGTGTATTAACCTTGCTTTTGAATAGTTAGAGTCATTATCGTTTATCAAACGGTATTCGTCTAAAACACTATAAGGAGCGGGCATTTCCAAAGCCGGGATATCTTGGAACATATCCCACAGATTTTCATAGGTCATATCCATCTCACGCCCTCCACGGATAATGTAGCCGTCTTTGGCATTGCCTGCTCCGTCTAGCGATCCTCCTTCTATGTGCAATTGTTCTATGAAAGTGATGTTTTTAGCAGGAACATGTCCATCTCTTATAAAATAATAGGCGGCGGCCATACCTGCTATACCACTCCCAACTATATAAATTTTACTGTTTTCATAAGACTTTGTAGGTATGCCTTTGTTTCTTTGATAATTACCAATCTGATCCGAAAAAGGCATTGACTTTTCGGGAGTATTCCTTTGTCTTTCCTTGCTTGCATCCGGTTGATGGTCAACATGTCCGTAAGTAGTTGAGGTATCGAGTACTTTGTCGAATTTTGAAGTAATTGATTTCATAGTTTGACTGTTTTTATATAGATGTAAAGTTAGATATATCCCCAAATGTCTGGTTATCCCCAAATTCGCTAATGTTGTGCTGCTTTTCTAAGCTAGACATGCTGCTGCTTCCGGTATTCAGAAGGAGAGATAGAAGCATATTTCTTAAAAAAACGGCCAAAAGCCGATACTGAATTAAATCCCGCATCGTAGGCAATGTCCGAGATGGTTAACTCGGGGTTAGCCAATAGAATATAGGTTTCTTTCAGTAAGCACTCATCAATAATTTGATGAGGTGTTTTACCAGACGCTCTCTTAACAATATTGATTAAGTATTTGTTTGAAACGAATAATTTTTCTGCATAATATTTAACATCCTTATGCTTAAAAGCTTCTTGCTGGGCTAATTGCGAGAATTTGAAAAAAAGGCAGTTGTTGTCGTCCTGTTCCTGGATAGTATTGTCTTTATCCACAAGAGCAATTTCGGCTACTTCTAATAACAGGTTAAATATAATGGTGCGGATAATGTCTTCTGTAAACCTTCCCTTTCTTTTAGTGGTAAGGTGCAGGTATTCTAATAATTTAGACAGTTTGTCTGAATGTTGGTCGTCTGAAGTGATTACGTTAAAAGATGCCTGGTTAAATAACCCCAGTCTTTCTAAAAAGAATGGATTGGATATGTTTTTGAGCAGGAAGTTTTTTTCAAAGAAAAGCAGTTTCATCCTGAACTCCTTTCCTATGTTTAAAAACTTAAGAATAGTGGAAGGTGCCGATATTAACAATCCGTTTTTACTGATATGGTATTCCCGGTTATCTATTTCAACCGTAATGTTGCCGGCAGTACAAATACAAAGTGCATAAAAATCTATCCGAAAAGGTGTCTTTGGAAAATTAAAAATAGGATTACCAGAAGAAATATAATAGGGCTGATGGCAGTTTATACCATAAAAAGACAATGTTTCATGTAAGCTTTCGTAAGTTTTCATTAAAGCGCCATTTGAAGAGAAAAATATATAAAGCTAAAGATATTGTTTAATGATAAAAAACAGTCTTTAGCTTTATAGTATAATAACAAATAACTATTTCTTTCGTCCAACAAATCTTACCACAGATCCTATTCCGTTATGGCCGGCTCCTTCCTTTAAATCAATTTCTTTTTCGGTTAACTCGATAATTTCGAAATCATCAAAATCAGATTGTATTTCCTCCATAGAAAACAGGCTTTCCAGATCAGATGGGCCGCCCACACTTTTATTTAATTGTTGGTACTTGAGATGTTTTTTGCTGAAAGCTTCAAAAATAATAACTCCGTTACTACGCACAAGTTGCGCTAATAACTTATGATATTGTGATTTTATAGAGGATGGAAAGTGAGCGTAAATTAAAGCAATAGCATCAAATTCTCCCTTGGTATAATCTAAATCGGGAAGTTCACCAGTTTTATAATCAATAGAAACGTTATTGTCTAAAGCCAGTTGTAGGGCTTTCTTTTGGGCATAAGGGCTAATGTCAAAAGCAGATACTGCCCATCCTTCTTTTGCTGCAAATACAGCATTTCTGCCTTCGCCCTCTGCGGCGAAAAGAATCTTGCCGGGTTTTAATTTCTTTAATTGATTTTTTAAAAACTCATTAGGATATATGCCATACGCATATCCATCCTGTTTATATCTTTCATTCCATTTTTGTAGCCAGGTATTTGTCATTTCTATTGATGATTTATGTTAAACCAGATATTGATGCTGATAGGCATTTATCCGTCATTATTTATAAACCTATTTACTCAAAAACATGTTTTTAAAACAGCAACTCATCGTAAAATAGATTAGTCTCAACATTTTTGTAGTATGGTGTTTTATTTAAAATCTTCGCTAACCATTTCATTATTAGCCATGGCACCCGCTAAATTTCCTGTAGCTACTGCATTGGCTACAGATCGCATCATACTCGAGTTGTCACCACAGGCAAAAACATTGGCCATATTTGTTTTTTGAAAGGCATCTACTTTTATATGTCCCAGTTCTGTTAATTCGCAACCTAATTCTTCTGCAATTTTACAATGCTGAATAAAATCCAACCCAGCGTATATAACACTCAGGTTAAAAATAGATCCGTCTTTAAACAGGATATGATTTAACTGACCATTGTTATGTTGTATCTCCACAATTTCCGTGTCGACTATTGCTATGTTTTTTTGTCTGAATTTAGTAACCAGTTCTGGCGGAAAAGTTATCGGTCCGTTGGTGAAAATGGTGATGTCTTTGCTCCAGTTGTAAATTAACTGAGCATAATGACTAGCCCGTTCTCCGTTAGCGATAATCCCCGTTTTTTTATTCCTGACTTCGTAGCCATGGCAGTAAGGACAATGTATAACCGATATTCCCCAGCATTCGGAAAAACCTTTAATACCGGGCATTAAATCTTTTATACCTGTGGCAAAAATCAGCTTTCTTGCCGTAAAAATTTCACCCTTTTGTGTAACTATTTTTAGTCCACTCTCTGTTTTTTCTCCGCCAATAGCTATATCTTTTATAAAAGAAACAGTGGAGTACTGTAATACCTGTTCTTTCGCTTTTTGGGCTATAGCAGCAGGTGTTTCTCCATCCTGAGTAATAAAATTATGTGAATGTGGCGTTTGACTGTTGCAGGGAAAGCCACTATCAATTACTACCACTTGTCGTAGAGATCTGCCTAAGGCCATTGCAGCAGACAGACCCGCATAACTGCCGCCGATAATAATGACATCAACATGTTTTTGTTTTTCCATAAAATTAAAATTACCTTAAATCCTGTTTAAAAAATGAACAATTTAAAATGTAGGAGATCAGAGCCTGTTGTATGCCTCGCTATTACTTTCTCATTTTCGTTTTTGGAGAAAGTACAACGAAGCAATCAAGTTCTTGAATGACACTTGAGCAGACTTTTAATTTTTTTACTGATAACCCGTTTCATTGATCTTGTAAGAGATCTAAATATTTGTGGGAAAAGGATCATTAAAATAAATCCCCTTTTCAAAAAGATACTCTTCGTGATCCTGTAAAAGACATTTCTCCAGTTCCGAAGCTATTTCATCTTGATTCATATTTTGTCCGATAAAAACCAGCTCGTTCATACGGTCTCCCCATTGTTTACTCCATTTACTTTCTATAAACTTTTGGTTATAAATGTAATCCGGGTAATGTAGCCGATCAGAATAAGGCATACTGCACCACCAAACACCTGCATATTCCAATCGGGACGAACCACCAGCCTGCGAGAAATTGATTGCTACATTTGGTCTGGAAGCTAACCAAAACAAACCTTTGGCTCTTATAATATTACCAGGATAATTTTGGTTTAAATATTGCCAAAACCTGTCGGGGTGAAAAGGCTTAGGATTGCGAAATACAAAAGAGCCAATACCGTACTCTTCCGTTTCAGGAGTATGTTCTTCTGTCTCCAGTTCTTTTTGCCATCCGGCAGATTGCTGAGCCATTTCAAAATCAAATAGCTGAGTGTGTAGTATTTCGGAAAGGGCCACTTTACCAAAACTGGTATCAATAATTTTAGCTGTAGGATTTAATTTATGTAAAGCAGCCTTTAAAAGACCTGTAACATCATGAGGTACCAGATCTGTTTTATTCAGGATAATAACATTGGCGAACTCTATTTGGTCGGTAAGCAGATTAACTATAGTTCGGAAATCATCCTTCATATCCGTTATATTACGATCCTGTAGCAATTCGTTAGAACCAAAATCATTGAAAAAATTAAAACAATCCACCACGGTAACCATGGTATCTATATAACTGAAATCAGAGAGGTTAATTCCACTATCTTCATCCACATAAGAAAAAGTTTGAGCCACAGGGATAGGCTCACTTATTCCCGTACTTTCTATCAGCAGATAATCAAAACGACCTTCGTTAGCCAGGTTTTTAACCTCGGAAATCAGGTCCTCTCTCAGTGTGCAGCAGATACATCCGTTACTCATTTCTACCAATTTTTCCTCGGTGCGCGATAAAGTATTCCCATTGTCAACCAGTCTGGCATCAATGTTAATCTCGCTCATATCATTAACAATAACCGCAACCTTCATACCTTCTTTATTGTGCAGGATATGATTAAGTAGTGTCGTTTTTCCGCTCCCTAAAAAGCCGCTTAAGACAGTTACAGGTAGTTTTTGAGTACTAGTCATATTTGTTTGAGCCATAGAATGATATTTAAAAGGTGTTGTTCGCCATATAAAGCTGTAAATTTTTGAGTCTCCGGATGATCAGCGTCCAGATAAACCACCAGACGTTGTAGAGCAAAGTCTTTATTAAGGTTAACCTTGCAATACTGAGTGATGCAGTTTCTCCATTCGTCAAAAGTTTGTGGTATCATAAAGAATCTATTAATGCAACTATGTTGCAAATATAAAATCTTATCTTTGTAAGTGCAACTATGTTGCGATATTGTTTTTTTAAAAATGAGACCAGGAAGAAATACCGCTGCAAGAACAGAGATTTTAGGATTAATCAATAAATCGGAAGCCGCTTTATCACATACCGAGATTCAAGCTGCTTTAGATGGTCTGTGCGATAGAGTTACTATTTACAGGGTTTTAGATAGGTTAACGGCAGAAGGCTTGATTCATAAAATTATCAATATGGATGGCGTGGTTAAATATGCCTATTGTCATGAATGTTCGCAAATGCATCGCCATAACCATATTCATTTCAGTTGCGAGAAATGTAAAAAAGTAACTTGTTTAGAAGGCGTAGAACCGGTTTTTAAATTACCGGAAAAATATAAAGTTAATGAAGTAAACTTTACGGTATCAGGCTTATGTCCTAAATGTAGTTAGTACACAGTTTGTATTTAAAAAGAAAGTTTATTGAAGTGTTTTTTACTTTATAGTGAATCAAGCGCTATAAGGAAACACAAAGAGGATTTCTGTTCAGAAATCCTCTTTGTGTTAAATTTTATAGAAAGCAGAATTTTAATGTCTTTCGAAAGCATTAAAGAAGAAACGACCTTCAATTTCTGCATTTTCGTCAGAATCAGATCCGTGAACAGCATTTGCATCAATAGATTTTGCATACTTATTACGAATAGTTCCCGGTTCAGCTTTACTAGGATCAGTAGCACCAATCAATTTTCTGAAATCTTCAACAGCATTATCTTTTTCAAGAATTGCCGCCACAATAGGTCCTGATGACATGAATTTTACCAACTCACCGTAGAAAGGACGCTCTGCGTGTACCGCGTAAAACTGACCTGCAGTTTCAGCAGTTAAGCTGGTATATTTCATTGCTACGATTTTGAATCCCGCCGCAATAATATCATTTAAAATAGCTCCGATGTGCCCGTTAGAAACAGCATCAGGTTTAATCATTGTAAAAGTTCTGTTTGTCGCCATAATTTTAAAAGTTGCCACAAAAATAAGGTTTTAAAATTACAACATAAAGTAATGCATTTATTATTCCAATCTATTATGTAACTTCGCAAGAATTTTGTAATTGATGATTGATTTAGAAACGCTTAAGAATTTATTAGCAGAACCAAAAAAAATAGTAATCACGACGCATCACCGTCCGGATGGAGATGCCATGGGCTCTTCACTGGGTCTGTTCAATTACTTTATACAAAAAGGACATTTTGTCAAGGTAATAGCTCCGTCAGACTACCCTTATTTTTTACACTGGTTACCTAATAATCCTGAAGTTATTATATACCCTACCGAGGTTCAGAAAAGTAATCAGCTGGTAGCCGAAGCTGATCTGATTTTTTGTCTAGATTTCAATACCCTGTCACGAATTAATGAATTAGGAGACGAAGTAAGAAAAGCCAGTGGTATAAAAATAATGATCGATCATCACCTGGAACCGGAAGGATTTGATGACTACAGACATTGGAACATTGGAGCCTGTGCTACAGCACAATTGATCTATGATTTTATAGTACATCAACTGGGAGATAAAAAAGCAATCAATAAAGATATTGCAACCTGTTTGTATACAGGGATAATGACAGATTCAGGATCATTCAGATTCCCTACAGTAACTGCAGAATTGCATCGTATTGTAGCAGATTTAATAGATGCAGGAGCCGAAAACTGGAGAATACACCAATTGGTTTACGACAACTCATCAGAAGAAAGATTAAAATTCTTGGGATATTGTCTGAGCAATAAACTGGAAGTTTTACGTGAGTATAATACCGCTGTTATCCATATTTCTAAAGAAGAAATCAAAAAGTTTAATATTAAAACAGGAGAAACAGAAGGTATTGTTAATTACGCTTTATCTATTAACGGAATCCGTTTAGCCGCTTTTATAGTAGAGCGTGATGATAAAGTAAAGCTCTCTTTAAGATCTACAGGAGATTTTCCTGCCAATGAAATATGTAAACGCTATTTTGAAGGCGGGGGACATAGAAATGCTGCCGGTGGTCAATCAGATTTGCCATTGTTAGAAGTTTTAGAGAAATTTAAGGCCATATTACCTGAATATAAAAACTTATTATTGCAGTAGATTTTATAAACAAGTTAAATAAAGTTAAAAAATGTGAAGGCTGAAAATAAAGCCTTTATTTAGAAAACAAAAATAAAACAGAACGAACGCTAATTAATGAAAAAAGGATTATTAATCATGAGTATGGCTGCATTGGGTTTTGCAGCTTGTCAGGGAGGTTATGAAAAAGGACCTTCTGGTTTGCTTTACAAAATTCATCACCATGCTGCCGGAGACTCTATCAAAGAAGGAGATTTCATCAGCCTTAATATTATAGCAAAAACAGATGCAGACTCTGTGCTATACAATTCTTATGAGATGGGCAGAGCTTCTCAGACATTCGTACCAAAACCAATGTACGATGGAGATTTGTTCTATGCTATTATGAAAATGTCTAAAGGCGATAGTGCTACTATTAAAATAGACATCGACTCGGCAGAGAAAAAAGGTCAGCCTAGACCACAAGGTATCAAAGGTAAATATGTAATATATACTCTTAAAGTAGAAGATATTATTAAGAAAGATACTGCAAACGAACAAGGTTTTGAAGAAAAAATACAAGCTTTCTTTAAAGCAGAAGGCGACAAATTGCAAAAAGCAGAGCAACCTAAAATAGATAAATATGTGTCTTCAAACAGTCTGAAAACACAAAAATATCCTTCAGGTTTACAAGTAGCTATTGAAAAAGAAGGAACTGGAGTACAACCAAAAACAGGTGATACTGTAAAAGTACATTATACAGGAAAACTAACAACAGGTAAAGTATTTGATACCAGCAACCCTGAAGTAGCTAAAAAGAACAACCTTTACAACCCGGCCAGAGAACCATACAATACACTTGATTTGGCTATTGGCGAAGGAAACGTAATTCCAGGTTTTGATGAAGGTGTGTTAACCATGAAAAAAGGTGGAAAATCTATACTGATTATCCCTTCTAAATTGGGTTACGGTGAACACGGAATGCAAGGTGGAATGATTGGTCCATATACCCCTTTGATTTTCGAAATCGAATTGGTAGATGTGGTACCGGGAAAACCAGCAGCAACTCCACAGCCAGCGCCAACGGCTGATGCACACGCAGGACACAACCACTAAAAATATAAAAACCCTTTCCTCTCGAAAGGGTTTTTTTGTTTAGGTAAATTCCTTAAAATTTTATCATCTATATTTGAACCCAGATAAAGCAAATAAACGGAGCAGAAGATTATAGCTTTAAAACAGCAAATCAAGAATAGTAATGATACTGACAGATACCCATACCCATACCTATTACGAAGAAGATCCGGAATTAAGAAAGCAGCTTATACAACGGTGTTTAGATAACCAGGTGTCCAGACTGTTCTTGCCCAATGTAGATAGCAAATCCATTGCGTTAATAGATACATTGTGTAATGAATATCCCACTCATTGTTTCAGAATGTTGGGCTTACACCCCTGCGATGTAAAAGATGGATTTGAGCAGGAGCTTGCTATCATTAAAAAAGCAATGGAAGGCAGAAAAGTATATGCTATAGGCGAAATAGGAATCGATCTGTATTGGGATAAATCAACCCTCGATATGCAGTGTATTGCTTTTACAGAGCAGATTAAGTGGGCAAAATCTTTAGCATTACCCATAGTAATTCATTGCAGAGAAGCATTTGATGAAGTGTTTGAAATACTGGAACAGCAGAAAGACGAAAAGTTAAGAGGAATATTTCATTGCTTTACTGGAAATCTAGAACAGGCTAAAAGAGCCATAGACTTAGGGTTTTATTTAGGAATAGGTGGAGTAGTAACCTATAAAAAGGCCGGGCTAGATTCCGTTTTGAAAGAAATAGACCTGAAAGATATTGTATTGGAAACAGATTCGCCTTACCTGGCACCCGTTCCGCATAGAGGAAAAAAGAATGAAAGCGCTTATTTAGTACATGTAGCAGATAAGGTAGCCGAAATTTACGAAACAACCATAGAGCATATAGCAGAAGTAACAACAGCTAATTCTGTTAAAATATTTGGGGCGTGAGTCCAATTTGTATTAATTTGTAACTAAACCTAGTTAAAAGGAAAGTATGACTAAGATTTTTGTGATTTATACGGGCGGAACAATAGGGATGATTACAGATCCGAAAACGGGAGCGTTGAAACCCTTTACTTTTGAACAGATAGAAGAAAACGTTCCCGAGTTGCAACGGATGAATTGCAAACTTACCATTCATTCCTTTGATCCCATTATAGACTCCTGCAATATGACGCCGGAGATATGGGCATTTTTAGCAAAGCTGATAGAAGATAATTACGACGATCATGATGGGTTCCTTATCCTGCATGGTTCAGATACCATGGCTTTTACAGCATCTGCTTTAAGTTTTATGCTGGAAGGGTTAACCAAACCCGTTATTTTTACAGGATCCCAATTGCCAATATCAGAAGTAAGAACCGATGCAAAAGAAAACTTTATTACAGCATTAGAAATTGCATCAGCAAAAATAGATGGCAAAGCAAGAGTACCCGAAGTATGTATTTATTTTGAAAATAAATTATACAGAGGTAACAGAACCTTTAAATATAACTCAGCCAAGTTTGAAGCATTTCGTTCGCCAAACTATCCCGTTTTAGTAGAAGCAGGAGTACATATTAAGTATAACGATGCCGCTATAGGTAAATGTGAAAACTGTTTGTTAAAAGTCCATTCCAATGTAAGTAACAATGTGGGGGTTTTAAAACTTTATCCCGGTATTAGCCCCGAAATTGTAGATGCCGTATTAAACTCAGATGCCGAAGCCATTATTATGGAAAGTTTTGGTACCGGAAATACAACAACAGCCAAATGGTTTTTAGATAAACTGGAAGCCGCCATCAAAAAAGGGAAAATTATATTAGACATTTCCCAATGTAAAGTAGGGTCAGTAGAAATGGGCCGCTACGAAACCAGTAGCGAGCTGATGAGAATGGGAGTAGTCAATGGTTATGATATGACCTATGAAGCCGCAGTAACCAAACTCATGTATCTGTTAGGTCGTAAATATCCAAAAGATAGATTGTTAAGAAGGTTAAGTACATCCATTAGAGGAGAATTAACAAAATACTAAATACCCATGAAAACGCTACTGAAATTAGAACAGTTAGCCATTTTGATCATGGCATTTTTATTAACCCTCTATCTGGGATATCAATGGTGGCTGTTTTTTGCATTATTGTTATTACCGGATATCAGTATGTTAGGTTATATCGTTAATAATAAAATTGGGGCATTTTTATATAATCTGTTCCATCATCAGGGAGTAGCGTTGTTCCTGATTGCATTTGGCTATTTATTATTAGATCCAAAAATATCACTGGCAGGTGTTATTCTTTGGGGACATAGTGCCATGGACAGATTATTTGGTTATGGTCTAAAATATAATAAAGGATTTAAATACACCCATTTAGGAGAAATAGGAAGTGAAAGAAAATCAGAAAATTAAAAAAATGCTATTGAGTGCCACTTGTGGTATAATATTTATAATAGCAGCCTGTAGCAACAATAATCAAAACAAAACTTCGGAAGAAGGAGATACTGCGGTTAAGGCATCAGAAATAGATATCCAGTTTAATGGAGATACCTCAAGCACAGGGATGGTTTATATTCCCGGAGGAACATTTATGATGGGAGCCGATAATGATCAGGCCAGTGAAGACGAGTATCCTAAACATAAAGTAACAGTTTCTCCTTTTTGGATTGACGAACATGAAGTAACAAACGCTCAATTTGCGGCATTTGTAGAAGCAACAGGTTATATTACAACAGCAGAAAGAAAACCGGATTGGGAAGAAATCAAAAAACAACTCCCTCCCGGAACACCAAAACCCGATGATAGTAAACTGGTTCCTGCTTCGTTAGTATTTACTCCACCCTCCGAAGCCGTAGATTTAAATAACTATGCGCAATGGTGGGCATGGGTTCCGGGAGCCAATTGGAAGCATCCAGAAGGGCCGGATAGCGATATTAAAGGCAAAGATAACTATCCCGTAATACAGGTGAGTTGGGATGATGCTATGGCTTATTGCAAATGGGCTGGAAAAGACCTGCCTACAGAGGCAGAGTGGGAGTTTGCTGCCCGTGGAGGCTTAACCAATAATATTTACCCATGGGGTAATGAACATATTTCTAAAGGAAAACCAAAGGCTAATTCCTGGGAAGGCCATTTCCCAAATGTCAATACTAAAAAAGACGGTTTTGAAGGTTTAGCACCAGTAAAATCTTTTGCACCCAATGGTTATGGTTTATATGATATGGCAGGTAATGTTTGGGAGTGGTGCTCTGATTGGTATCGTAATGATTATTACCAAACAGCAAATCAGCCCAATGGTATAAATAATCCCAAGGGACCGGCAGATAGCCACGATCCGGATGAACCTTATATTGCTAAAAAAGTATCCAGGGGAGGTTCTTTTATGTGTAATGATAGTTACTGCTCCGGCTATCGTGTAGCCAGAAGAATGAAAACCTCACCAGATTCAGGAACCAGTAATTTAGGATTCAGGTGTGTGAGACGATAAAACAAATTTCTATTTAAAAGAATCTTCACAGAAAAATACAGATCATGACGGTGCTGTATCAAAATGACCTCGTCATCCCGAGCGCAGTCTAGGGATCTCTTTCAGAAGTATCCAGAAAAGAGATTTCTATTCGCTGTCCTCATCGAAATGACCTCGTCATCCCGAGCGCAGTCTAGGGATCTCTTTCAGAAGTATCCAGAAAAGAGATTTCTATTCGCTGTCCTCATCGAAATGACAATATTTTTATTTTTGAGACAGCCTCATCATGATGGATATGGAGCATAAGGTATGGTACAGATTCATCATGTCAGAAGGGTACCATCTTCGTATAGTTACCATACTCAATCTATGTTTTGTCCATAGTGAGTCCATGTTTTATATTAAAAACATGGACTCACTATGGACTGATATTGGATATATATTAGTATGATCAAGGTTCAGCTCACCAGCAGTTATTTAGAACCTAGCTCTATCACACTGATGATAGGGAAGTGGTCTGATGGATACTTTCCATGAAAGGTGTTGGATAGAATACCCCACTTTTTAACACTAATATTAGAGCTTACAAAAATATGGTCGATAATAGAGTTGCCTTTTAAGCGTCTGGCTTCACCATATTCATGAAAACTAGGGTTTTCTCCCAGTTTTATAGCAGCTTTGGTCTGAGAGTCAAATAAAACACCGGAGTTAGCTATTTCCTTATACCATTCTGTATCATATCCTCCGTTAAAGTCTCCCGTTAAAATTACAGGTAAACCTTTGCTGTTTTTCTTTATTCTATCTAAAATTAATTTGCTGCTTTCCTTTCTGGCGATGTTAGCCTGATGGTCGTAGTGCGAATTGTAAACATAGAATTTTTTCTTAGATGCTTTATCTTTTAACAATGCCCAGGAACATATTCGTCTGTATTTTTGGGCATCCCATCCGTAACTTGGTTTTTCAGGAGTTTCGGATAACCAGAACGTACCACTATCCAGCAGCTCGAATTTGTCTTTGCGGAAAAATATTGCGGATTGCTCACCTTCGTTTTTTCCGTCATCACGTCCAACACCGTATCTGGTGTAATTAGGAAGTGCTTTTTCCAGATCTATAATCTGGTTATATAAACCTTCCTGAGTCCCTAGAATATCAAATTCGTAAAACTGTATTAACGAGTTCACCATAGGAGATCGGTTGCTCCATTCGTTGCCAACATCCGTTTTGGGAATATCCAGTCTTAGGTTGAAAGAACCTACAATAAGTTGTTGTGCTTTCAAAGCATACGGGCTTATGAAAAGGAAAAGAAGTACAGTAAGTTGTTTTAGCATTGTTTTAAAATAAGTGTTTTCCAAATTTAACTAATTCATCATTAGCATTAAGTTAACTATGTTTTAAATATGCCAATATAGTTTACAATTTGGCTTATAGCTCAGATTAATTTTGTTTTTAAAACCATCATTATTGTGTTTGACCGAAGCTTAGTGCTTCTCAAGTTTAAACCACAATTATCAAACTACTAAAAAATGAGAAAAACATGGAAACCACTTTCGTTAGTTTTTAAAATCCCATTCGTTATTTTTTCAGGGATTTTAAGCGCTAATGCAAGTTCTCACATGAAACCAAAAGATATTTTGGATAATGAAACCAAAACGGCAATTACAGGACAATTTCAAGATAAGGAAGTTACTGTAAAAGGAAACGTTTTTGATGAACAGGGGCCTTTGGCCGGAGTTTTTTTAAAAGCAGAAGGAACAAGCAATACGGCTATTACGGATGTTAATGGTAACTTTTCTATTAAAGCGTTGAGTAAAGGTAGGCTTACATTGAGCTATATAGGTTACATTACGCAGACAGTTGAAATTAACAACTTATTAAACCTGAAAATACAGCTAAAAATAGAATCTAAAGCACTAAATGAAGTAGTTGTTGTAGGATATGGTACACAGAAAAAAGTGAATTTGACAGGGGCGGTTAGTGCGATTGGAGGAGATGAGTTAATTACGAGACAAGCACCAAATACAACATCTCTTTTACAAGGTAGAATGTCTGGTGTACGAATTGTTCAAAATACGGGACAACCAGGTGCCGAAAGTGCTAATATCCAAATCAGAGGGCAAGGAACATTTTCAGCAGCAGGAAATAACCCTTTAGTATTGATAGATGGGGTTGAAGGAAGCTTAAATAATGTTAATCCGAATATGATCGAAAGTATATCGGTTTTAAAGGATGCTGCTTCTGCCTCAATTTATGGTTCAAGGGCTGCGGCGGGAGTGATTCTGGTGACTACAAAAAATGGAAAGGCCGGAAAGTTGAATGTAGATTATACTTTAAATTTAAGTAGTCAAAAAGCAACTTCGATTTATGATGGGATTACCTACTCTCCTGAATATATGGAGTTGTTAAATAAAGCAATAGCTCATACAGGATTAAGTACGACGCAGGCTTATACTCAACAAGAGATTGATTTGTATAGAAACGGAGATCCTGAATTATACCCTAGTTATAATTGGATGGATGCGGTTTTTAGAACAGCGCCTATGCAACAACACTATTTGAGTGTTAATGGTGGGCAAGAAAAAACAACTTATAATTTTGGATTAGGATATCTTAATCAGGAAGGTATCTTGATTAACACTAATTATAAGAGGTACGATGCTCAATTTAATTTAAATAGTAATCTATCCAACAAAGTAACTTTTGGGACAAATATTGCGTTTTCTCAGGGAGGGAGACATGAGTCGGCATTGAACGGGAATTTTGAAGGGAACCCTACTGAAGATCAAATTTTAAGTGCTTTGGCAGCACATCCTACTTATAAACCCACTTTACCAGATGGAAGCGGGCGCTTTACCAGTAAAGCATTTTTAAAAGAAGGAGGAAATAAAAATCCTGTGGCTATTGCAGAAAATGGAGGTAGAGATTTGTTGAATTATTATGCTTTGGCATCTTCTAATTTAAAAGTAGATATACTTCCTGGTTTGACCGGAGAAGTAAGAGGGGGAGTTAAGTTTAATACAGGTCAGACGAATGTGCATGTTATTGGTGTACCTACGTATTTATACATTGCTGATGCGGTGACAAATGACTTTACACGTAATGGTCAGATAAATGGTACAGTTGGAGAGAATAATCTGACAATCAGAACAGATCGGGATATTCAATATACTTTGTTTGGAACTTTGGATTATAAAAAGGTTTTCAATGAAGTACATAACTTTAATGCTTTATTAGGAGTTAGCCAGGAAAACTATAAATACGATAGAATACAAGGTTTTAAAAGAAATGCACCTACTTCAGATATGACAGAGCTGGTTGGTTATTCCCCAATTGGTCAAGAGGTAACAGGGTATGCATGGGAATGGGCTTTACGTTCTTTATTTGGAAGGGTTAATTATAACTATAAAGAAAAATATCTTTTGGAAGCTAATTTTCGTTATGATGGATCTTCCAGATTTATAGGTTCTAATAAGTGGGGATTTTTTCCGTCAGCATCAGCCGGATGGAGAATTAATCAGGAGGAATTTCTGAAGCAAACCGAGTGGTTAAATAACCTGAAATTAAGAGCTTCGTGGGGACAACTAGGTAACCAAAATGTAAATAGAAAATTAGTTGCTGAGGATGAGCCTTATCCATATCAATCAATATTAACACCCACTACTTATTATATCGATGGTGTTCTTCAGCAAGGTCTAAGATATCCCTATATAAATAATGAAAATATAAAATGGGAGACAACAACCATAACCAATTTTGGGATAGACTTTGATATGTTCGGTTCTAAATTATTTGGAAATATAGATTGGTATACGAAAAACACTTCAGATATATTAAGGATTTTACAAGTACCATCAAATATTGGTGTAGATGGTCCTATGGTAAATGATGGGGAAATGAAAAATACAGGATTTGAATTTTTAATAGGATATCAAAATAGAGCTAATGCCTTTAAATATTCAGTGTCTACCAATTTTGAGACCTATAAAAATACTTTAGTGAAATTTGGCGCGAGAGAAACGGGAACGGGAGTTGTGAGAGAAGAAGGCTTACCCTATAATTCATACTATATGTTTGTGTTTGATGGTATTTATCAAAATGCAGCAGATATCGCTAATTCACCTAAAACGGCAAGTTGGACACCTAAACCAGGAGATATGAAATATAAAGATATCAGTGGTCCCAATGGAGTGCCTGATGGTATTATTGATGATTATGATAGAACTGTTGTTGGAGGCGCTTTCCCTAAATTTAATTATGGTTTAACATTCACTGCGGAGTACAAAAATTTTGATTTTAGTATGTTTTGGCAAGGTGTTCAGGGAAAGAAAATCTATATCAGTGAATGGGGAATTGCACCGTTCAGGCAAGGATCCGTTCCGTCTACATTTTGGAGAGGGGCCTGGGATGGAGAGGGGACATCTAATACCATTCCTCATATCTTTAATGAGAATTATACACCAAATACCCAGGTTTCAACATGGTGGTTGCAGGATGCTTCTTATTTAAGGCTAAAGAATCTGCAATTGGGATATAATTTTTCATCCGAATTGACAAGAAAAGTTGGTATTAATAGACTGAGAGTATATTTGTCGGGTGATAACTTATTAACATTTACTAAATTCTTTGATGGTATTGATCCTGAACGGGCTGCAGCAACAAGCAGAGGAGCAATTTATCCACAAGCCAAGTTGTATACATTTGGTCTGAAAGCAACTCTATAAAAAACTATTATGAAAAAGATAAATAAACTAATAACATATATATTGACTGTTGGGGTACTAAGTTCATGTTCTGACTTTTTAAAAAAGGACCCTCTGACAGTAACCAATTCCGGTAAGTTTTTTACAAATGAAGCTGAAGCAAACAGGGTTTTAATTGGTTGTTATAATGCATTAAAACAACCAATTATATCTAATGGTCCAAATCAAAGTGGGAATTTTTTGATGTGGGAAGCCCTTTCTGATAATGCCTTGAATTCTTCTAATTATGAATCTTTTGATGTAGTAATGAGAGGGGAGCACACTCCATCTACAGGAGGTATAGTTGAAAAAACATGGAATATACTTTTTAGTGGAGTTGGTGATTGTAATTACTTTTTAGCGAATTTAGATAAGGTTCCAGATTTAGCTCAAGATAAGAAAGATAAAATGAAGGCTGAAGCCTTATTTCTAAGAGCTTATTATTATAATGAATTAACTCAATTATATGGTGATTTACCGATTAGATTAACACCAGCGACATTAACAGAGGAATTGAAACAACCTCGTTCACCTAAAAGTGTAGTTGTTGATCAGATATTGAAAGATGTAGACTTTGCCATTGCCAATTTGCCAAAAACAGCATACACAAATGGCAGGCCTGTACAAGGCTCTGCAATTGTGTTGAAAACGAGAGTTTTATTAAATAATGAAAAATTTAAGACAGCAGCAGAAACAGCATGGTCTTTAATAGGAAGTCCTGCTAACCCTTTTGCTCTCCATAATAATTATGCGGGTATTTTCTTTAAAGAGCAGGATAATAATAAGGAAATAATGTTTTCCGTTCAATTTAAAGCTCCTAATGATTATCATTCTTTAGATCAGATAGTGGGGTCAAGAATGGCTGTGTTTCCTACAGTTGAGTTACTAAACGCTTATGAACCCAATGATCCTCGTAGACTGATGACAATTCTGGAACCAGGTCAGCCCTGGGCATATAATCCGGCAGGTTTTCAAAGACAGGGAAGCAAAGCAGAAAGTCCAATCCCGTTTAACGATTTAGCATTTAAGAAATGGGTTAATCTTAACGAAGCAAACGCTTCCGGCGCAACATTGAGCGATCAACACATGGTGAAAATACGTTATGCTGACCTATTATTGATGTATGCAGAGGCCATGTTTGAAGATGGACAGGGAGCTGATCCAAGAGCATTAAAAGCTTTAAATGATGTTAGAACCAGACCGGGAGTGAATATGCCAGAAAAAACAAGCTTGACCAGAGATATTATCAGGAACGAGAGAAGAGTAGAGCTAGCTTTTGAAGGACTGAGATATAATGATTTAATACGTTGGGAAACTGCGGAACAGATAATACCAACACTTATTCACAATAGTGCAAATGCAAAAAGAAAGTTTAAGTCATATTACTTTCCGGTACCTTTAAAACAAATGGATATTATGAAGGGAATTTGGGATCAAAATCCTGGATGGCAATAAATTTTTAAAGTAATTATAACAGAAAGGAGAGTTGAGGGGGATTTTAACTCTCCTTTCTGTTGTAGAGACATTGGTAAGTCAATACTACTAAGGTGTAAATAAAGTATATCGAAAAGACAAAATAGCTGAATAAATAAATAAGAAAAATCTTTTTTATTGTAGGTTGATATGTAATAGTCTTTGTATTAAGTATTTTGTAGGTCAAATGAATAAGTTTAAGAAATTATCGCAATTGTTTTGTTTACTGTTTATTGTTTTGTGTTTTGAAAGTTCGAGTGCGCAAACAGCTAACTGGACAGAAATTTATCCCGGTGTATGGAAGGCTATTGTGGGAAAGCCAGAGTCGTATGATCTGTTGAAAGCAGCGGGAGCTCAACCTAATCAAGATGCGCTTTCCAAGGCCGAAAAAGTATCTTTCCCTTTTGCAAATGGTGGAGTTAGTTTAGAAGTGAGTGGCGGAAAAACCTTTTTAAGGTTTCCTTTACAGAAAGAAGAACAGCTTTATGGTTTCGGTCTAAACTTTCAAACTGTACATCAAAGAGGGAAAATATTAGAATTGCATGTAGACCATTATGGAGGTAAGGATAACGGAAGAACACATGCGCCAACACCTTTTTATGTTTCTTCAAATGGATATGGAGTTTTTATAAACTCGGCCAGATATATTAAGGTTTGGGCGGGAACGGGAGTGAGAAAAGATAGCGAGAATTTTCCGACGCCTAAAGACAGGAATACAGATAAAACGTGGAGTTCGAGACCTTACTCTGATGCAGTAGAAATTTTGGTCCCTGCGGAAGGGGTAGAAGTGTACGTTTTTGGTGGTCCAAAACCGATAGATGCAGTGAAAAGATATAACCTTTTAAACGGTGGCGGTTATTTACCTCCGCGTTGGGGATTAGGTTTTACGCAGCGTGTGATGACACGTTATACGGATAAAGATGTAGAGAAAGAGGTTAATGATTTTAAAGAAAAGGGATATCCATTGGATTTTGTTGGCCTGGAACCAGGATGGCAGAGCAAAGCTTATCCAGGAACTTTTTCATGGGATAAAAACAGGTATCCAGATCCAACGTCTTTTGTGAAGAAAATGAAAGATCAGGGGATTCGTCTGAATTTATGGATCAATCCATATATTTCACCCGATGCGCCATTTTATAAGGAAATTAAACCATATACCGGTTCACATACAGTTTGGTTAGGTTTGGTTCCCGATTTTACGATGGCCGAAGCCAGAAAACCTTTCTTCAATCAACTATTAAAAGATCAGATAGAAAGAGGCGTTAGTGGCTATAAAATTGACGAAGTAGATGGCTATGATTATTATTTATGGCCAGATGCTGCAAAATTCCCGTCTGGTTTGAGCGCAGAGCAAATGAGGCAAACTTACGGCTTATTGGTTCAAAGATATAGTGCCGAGCTTTATAAACAACGAAATGAAAGGACTTTTGGTTTAGTAAGAGCATCTAATGGCGGAGGAACGTCGTTCCCTTATGTAATTTATAATGACTATTACAATCACCAGGATTTTATTACTGCTTTAATCAATAGTGGTTTTGCGGGTGTTTTATGGACTCCGGAAGTAAGAGCTTCAAAGAGTGGAGAAGAATGGTTAAGAAGATTCCAATCCAATGTCTTTTCTCCAATGGCAATGATTAATGCCTGGGCTAGCGGAACAAAGCCGTGGTCTTATCCGGAAGTTGAGGCAGATGTGAAAAAGTTTGCTTTGTTGAGAATGCAGATGATGCCTTATTGGTATTCAGCTTTTGCGAGGTATCATTTTGAAGGTATGCCGCCTTTTAGAGGAATGGGATTGGAAGAAGGATTTAGACAAGATGCTAAGGTAGAAAAGTTAAACAAGGTGAATTTAGAAGAGAACCCTTACGCAGAGGCAGCTTCTAAAGAGATTAAGGATCAATATATGGCGGGGGACGATCTTTTAGTGGCTCCAATGTTTGCTGGTGAAAAATCTAGAAAAGTTGTTTTGCCTAAAGGTAAATGGTATGATTTCTATACAGGAGAGTATGCTGGTGACGGAGAAGTATTAGATGTTACTCCAGGATTAGATAAAATTCCGGTTTATGTTAGAGATGGCGGAATTATACCTATGATGCCAGCCTTATTAAATTCACCAAAATCCAATCAGAAAGTAGATTTGGAAATTCGCTATTACGGAAATAAACCGGGTGAATTTAAATTATATGATGATGACGGTGAGACATTCAATTATGAGAAGGGTGATTTTACATGGAGAACGATAAAGGTAGAAAAAGATAAAAATGGTAAACTAAAAGGATCAATATCTTCTCCAGTAAAAGGTAAAGTAAATACTGTTGGAAAGGTGAGTTTTACTGCGATGACGAAATAAAAATTAAGTTTTAAAAGGGATGGGGGCTGTATCAAAAAGTACCTTGTCATCCCGATCGCAGTCGAGGGATCTCTTTCAGAAGTACTTAGGAAAGAGATTTCTTTTCGCTGTACTCATCGAAATGACAACACTTTTACTTTTGATACAGCCCTTTCTTATTAAATTAATCTGGACTATGTGTAAGTGTTTGTCGCTTTTGTTATTAATTACAATTTTTTTTATCAAATCGTTTGGACAGAATGTATTTGTAAATGGTTTTACAGAAACCATCAATCCTGCGGTAAATATCATTGGTATTTCATCAACAACTATCAAAGTATCAAATGCAGAAACATTTAGCTATAGTGTTGATACAAAAGATGGGGAAGGAAAAATCTCAACTATTCCAACAATAAAGGCATTTTTAAGTCAGGTAAAAGGAAGAGGTCTTTTTGTTTATCGAAATGGAAAAAAGCAAGAAACTTTATCTATAGTAGAAGATGGTGATGTTTTACAATTCCCGAATGGTAAAAAACTGTTAATTAAATTAGAGAAAGGAGCATTAAATGGAATCTTGTCAATAGTTAATCCACAGATTTCGCAATCAGAAAAGCAAGAAATAGTTTTAAATTTCAAAGCAGGACAGCGTAGTCCCAATGCAAGTTTTGAGCTGGTTATTCCTAAAGGAATTCAGGTTAAAGCAGAGAATATTTATGTCAATATTATTGGTAGAGGAGAAGTTCTGCTGGCAAATTTAGATAAGCAGTCTATTGGTCGTGTCGGGACAAATTATTCTTATAGTAAAGTAGGAACTTCCAAAATCGAGAAGCAAACAGACGGTTCGCAGTTAATCAAATTAAATGCTTTAGACTTAAGGCCTGATAATGGAATAGATGTACAGTTGAAACTTAAAGATGTTGTAGCTGCTAGAGCAGGAAACTATATTTTTAAATCTCGATATTTTGTAACTGAACCGGAAAAGCTTTCCAGTTCCGGAAATGGATCAGAAACTGCAACTATACAAGTTGTAAACAGAGTTGCAGATTTTAGAAAAGTAATCTCAAGTGCTCCATTTAGTCAGCAAAGCGGTAAATCGCTAGACTTCGATTGGACATCATCGCAAAAAGGGCTTCGGGTTTATCAATCATCTGATAATGGGAAAAATTGGATTGTAAGTAAAACTGCAACAGGTAATGCAAAAACTCGGGTAATAGATTTGATAGAAGGACGGCAATATCAATTTCAGTTACTCAATGCAGCGAAAAAGCCTGTTTCTAAGATCATATCGCATTTCGTTGGAAAGCAAGATGTGAAAACTTTTGGTGTAAAGGGTGATGGTATTGCAGATGATACTGATAAAATAAACGAGGCAATTGCCAAAATCAGTAATCATGGCGGTGGGATTCTGTTGTTTGATAAAGGAACTTTTTTGGTGAGAACAGTACACCTAAAAAGTAATGTTTGGTTGTATGTTGCTAAAGAAGCAACTATTAAAGCGATAAAAGGCGCAGATGCACCTGAATTAACCTGGTTTAGTGATAGAAAATATAGATCGGGCTTATCACCAACGGACAGAGGTCCTTATGAAAACCCAGAAAATTGGCTAACGAAGCAGGATGTTGGGCATACTTATTTTAAGAATGCAATGTTCTCTGCCGAAAGGGAAGATAATATTAAAATTATAGGAAATGGCCGAATTACCGGAGATGGGAATTTGGTGACCAGTGACAAGGTGATGAACAACGAACCTAATAACAGGGCAGATAAAATGTTTGCTTTAAAACTTTGTACAAACATAGAAATTGGGGGGATAGAACGTAAAGAAGACTTGTGGTATGACGAGGGTAAGGATCAACCATATTATATAAAAGCAAACGGAGCGAAAGATTTTGACGTAGAAAACATGTTGGATATTGATCGAGGCGGACATTTCGTGTTATTGGCTACCGGAACAGATCATATTTTTGTACATAATACCTATTTTGGAAAATACAATACATCTAACGTACGTGATATTTACGATTTTATGGCTTGTAATGATGTTACGGCGACCAATATTTATTGCAAAGTAAGTTCCGATGATATTGTAAAACCTGGTTCTGACTGTTCTTTAGGCTTTACCCGTCCGGCAAAGAAATTCAGGGTAAGAAACATCATTGGTGACACCAATTGTAATTTATTCCAAATCGGATCGGAAACGGCGGATGATATTATGGATGCCTGTGTGGATAATATTTTTGTACTTGGAGCGAACAAAGCTGGTTTTTCAATTTCTACCAATGACGGTGCTCATATTAAAGATATCCATTTAAATTGCGGACATACTGGGACTTTACATTCTCGTTCACAAATGAGAAGAACGACTACTCCCTTTTTTATATCTATTTCTAATAGAGCCAGAATTTTGGGAGCCAATGTGAGTAGACACAAATTTGATGAAAATGGAGTAAAGCATGATGAGCTTTTGGTGAATAATGTAGGCATCGGTAAAGTTGAAAATATCATTTTAAATGGCGTCGACATTACTGAAGTCTATGGCGGCAGTTCTTTTGGAAATGCAACGGTAAGATGGAAAGCTTATGATGGCAAACAAAGAAAAGCGACAGCCATTGTAGCAGGATATGCTTTGCCAGATAATTCTACCGTAGAGGGTGGTTTAGGTTTTAAATTGCCTAACGGCGAACATACCGGTTATATTCAGAATATTAGTTTTAATGATGTTCATATTTTGTATAAAGGGGGAAATCTCGCATCGGATAAAGAGAGAGTACCTCAAGAGTTGGGGGTGGGCCAATATAACGTCTCTAATTTAGGAGTACAACCATCTTATGGATTGTGGGCTCGTCATGCAAAAAATGTCGAAATCAAAAATAGCTCTTTCAATTTTGAGACAAATGATAATAGATATGTTTTTTATTTTGATGACGTAAAAGGGGCTAAAATAACGGACGTTGAAATGATGAAAGGAAAAGACAGTAAAGAGTTAATAGGTAAGAAAGATGCGGATAATATTAGCGTGAAAAATGCGGTGTATTATAGTGAGAGATGGAAAGGAACGCCTTATAAGTTGGATAAAGACGGAAGGCCACAGTCCGAAGTTAATGAGAGGTGAGATAATTATTTTTCATAGGGGGCGGTGAGAAAAACTTTATAGTACATGATGAAAAAAATATCCAGACAAGAGCGCATTGTCCGAACGAACAAGGATGCTTTGTCCGAGTGGACAACACACCTTTGGCTAAATTGGCCTTTTTACCTGTTTAAAGAATTTGTATATCTATCTATTATTTGATAATTGATTTTCAATTACTGACTAAGCTTTCCCCTGTGAGGGGGATGTCCAGTTTATGTTAGAAAGAAAAAATGCTGATAAAGCATAATGAATTGTAAAAATCACTAAGTGTTTTTAGCGTAAAAATCACCTCCTTGCATAAAGTAAGTAAGAGGTTTTGTTCTATGATTATATCCCATTAAAAATAGGAAAAGGAGATAAGTATGCCGAAATTAAATATAGGTATGTCAGAACTGTTTCTATATGTTGTTAATAATCAATTGAGGAGTGTGAAAAAGAGTTAAAGTAACCAGGTAATAAAAAAATGCGATTTATATCAACAATAATAATACAATTGGCTGTTGTTGGAGCTATTCAGGCACAAACCGTAGCTCCGCTTTGGTCAGATTATGTGAGGGATAAAAAAGAAGGCAAAATACCTTTTCTTCCCGACTATTCTTATGCAGGATATCATTTCTCAGAAAAGCCAATTCCGGACGTTAGCATACGCAAATATTTTAATGTAGTGGATTTTGGAGCAAAGCCTAATGATGATCTATCTGATGAGCAGGCTATACAATTAGCAATAGATGCAGCAGAAAAGCATCCGGGAGGTGCTGTGGTGTTTTTTCCTAAGGGTAAGTTCATCATCAATGGAGATACTTTAAAACGACATCAGATTAGAATAAAGAAAAGTAATATTGTTTTAAAAGGAAGTGGTGCAGGAGTTGGTGGGACGGAGATTTATCAACCTGAAATGTGGGTGAATAATCGTTCTGTTTTATTTAAAGCAGAAACCAATTCGTCTGCTAAATTAGCAACTATAGTAAAAGATGCACCAAGAGAAACTTTTGTAGTTGAAGTCGATAATGCTAGTAAACTAAAACCTGGTCAAGATGTTATTGTTCGTCATAGAAGTGAGGAATATACGCGTAAATATTTTGCTCCTCAGGATTTGAAGCCTCAATGGACAAGATTAGTCGGAGAAAAAGGAGGAATGCAAATTATCGAGATACATACCATAAAAAGTATCAATGGAAATAAAGTGACCTTTCATAATCCGTTGCATTTAGATGTTACCCTAGTAAAATCAGCTCCTTTCGAACTATATAGCTATTCGGCTTTAGAAGAATGTGGAGTAGAAGACATTCTGTTTTCTTCCAATTGGAAATCTTATCCGGAAGAGTTTGTACATCATAAAAATGCTATTCATGATAATGCTTATATAGCTGTTGGGATGGAAAATGTGAAGAACAGTTGGGTTAGAAACTGCGAGTTTAGAGATTGGAATGACTGTTTGTTTTTTAGAGCTGGTTATGCTGTTACTGTAGAGAGTGTACGATTTACAGGTAAAAAGGGACATACGTCTTTGCATGCAAGGTCTGGATATGGGGTTTTAGTGAAAAAATGCAGTTTCAATGGGGCTCAGCATCATGGTCCCGGAACAGGATATAGCGCGGCAGGAACTGTGGTTACGCAATGTCAAATGGATAAAGATCAGCATTTTGATAGCCATGGCGGACAGCCTTATGCTACTTTGCTTGATGATATTGATGGTGGAATATTTACCAATTTGGGTGGTCCGGAAGCAGGGCATCCGCATCATGGACAGTTTATGGTTTTTTGGAACTTCAAGCATAAATCATCTAAAGATTTTCATTACAATTTCTGGGATCTGCAAAGAAGAAGAAATTATACTATGGCCCATCCAATTCTGGTAGGTTTTCAGGCAGATACAAAAGTGACTTTCGAGAATGAGGGAATGAATGTTTCATTCAATAAAGCTGTAAAACCTCAGTCATTGTTTGAAGCTCAATTGGCTTTGAGGTTAACGGGAAAAGATATTGCTGCAAAATAAATGTGATAAATAATATGCTTTTTAAAGGAAAATTTTCAGGTTATTAAGAATGTCTATAGACGATTCATTAGCTGTATGTCAGAAACAGGTTATAAAAAAATAAATTAAGAATATAAAATTCCCTCTCTCAAATATCCCGCAATAAGTCAAGTACTACTCCTCTGCGGGGCAGATAATTGGTGGTATAAAAGAGCACTGCTCTTTTTCAGAGTCATCCCAAAAGATGACTCTTTTTTGGATGTATTGGTTTAAAGAAATACTTATTTTTATGGATATACCGAGTGAATAGCCTATCTGGGCTTTCCGAAAAAAAACAGCTATGAAAGAAGAATACTTAAATGGGGTGAAAAAACAATTTAGATATTATAAACTGCTTGCTGATAAAACTTTTGATCAACTGACTATAGAACAGTTGTACTGGAAGGCAGATGAGTCTGACAATAGCATTGCTAATTTAATCATGCACCTTTCAGGAAATATGCTATCCAGATGGACAGACTTCTTTCAGTCTGATGGAGAGAAAGAATGGCGTAAGAGAGATCTGGAATTTGAAGATAGAAGGCTGGATAGATCAGAGCTTTTAAATCATTGGGAAAATGGCTGGGATTGTTTTTTTAATGTGCTAGACAGTTTAAAACCCGAGGACTTGGAGCGTATTGTTTTTATAAGAAATCAAGGTCATACAGTTATAGATGCAATTAACAGGCAACTGGCGCATTATCCATATCATATTGGTCAGATTGTTTATATCGGTAAAACATTGCTTAAGCATACATGGCAAAGTTTATCTATACCTAAAGGAAACTCTCAAACATATAACGAGCACAAGTTTGAACAATCAAAACATAACGCCCATTTTACAGATGAATTTCTTTCTGATGAAAAATGAGCGTTGAGCTGTATTAAATCAAAGAATATTACTTCTGATTTCGGTTGCTAAGATATTTCCGGATAGGTTTATCATATAATACCATAATCAGGTATGCGAAAAGTATTAAGAAAATAACCCCACCAATAACCACAAAAGTAAGCGTTGTAGAATCGGGTTTATAGGTGTTTAAGTAACCAACAAAGATCCATAAAGCCCAATAATGGGTCATGTAAAGAGGATAAGATATATCTCCCAGAAATTTGCAAATAGCTTTACCTTTAGAAATTGTAGCCCCTGCTCCCAGTGATACTAAAAGTGGAAAATAAATCAAGACAATTAATAGTTCTGTTAACCAATTAAAAGAAAAGTGAGGCGCTATAAATGCACCAATTAATAAAATAGATAAACCTAAAAAGCCCAGATTGTTTTTTAAAATCCAATTGCTTCGGTAAATAAATAATCCCGCTAGAAATGAATAGGAAATACGGGCAGAGCCTTGCCAGAAATTATCGCCACTCCAGCCTCCTGCAAGGTTGCCAGAAGTATAAGCAACATAAATTAACCCAATGGCAGAAATGAGGAGCAATGCGGGAAGATATTTTCTGTTTATTTTATAAAGTACAAAAACGTATACAATATTGGCGATATATTCCCAGAAGAGCGACCATGCCGGTGCATTTAATCCAAACAGATTAAAATAACGATCTTCCATTATAGGAAGAGGAATTAAAAATAAGGTAGAAAGAAATAGCAAAGCAGTTTTGCCAATACTATAAGTTTGGTCAATAGCAGAGAAAGGATCAAACAGAAAACCTAATAATCCTAATATAGCGCCTATTATAACCAAAGGGTGCAAGCGGATTAATCTCCTCTTAAAAAATTGCCACACACCTATTTTTTCTAAACGTTGGTCGTAAGCGTAAGCTATTACAAAACCAGAGAGACAAAAGAAGAAATCGACGGCTAAAAAACCATGTCCAATAAATAGTTTGCTGTAATCAAAAATGATGCACTCGGCAAAGTGGAAGATTACGACACATATAGCTGCAAGACCTCTTAAGCCATCAAGAATTTGGAAATGCTGTCTTGTATTTAAAGCTCCTGGACTAGTACTATTCATCTTTGGTTTAGGATTAAACAGCTAATATTGGAAAAATATATGTAAAACAAGCCTAATTTGTAATATATCAAGATTATAGAATAATACATAATACTTTAAACAAGTAAGCTTTGTTATTATAATGAAGCATCTCTAAAGCATCTCTTAACGAAAGATGAACGAAGGATGGAAATACTCCAATGATTCCTCAATAAACCAGTGCTTAACTAAAGAGACTGAAGGATAGATAAATAACTATGTAAATATCGAAGGTTTAATCTCTGAAATTAATCTATTGAATAAATGATTTTAATATGATAAAACAATAAAAGACAAATTTGTCTTTTATTGTTTTTATACCTCTCTTTGTAGAGTAGTAAACTGAAATAATAATTAAAAATTAAAACGATGGTAACAGTTGAGATTCTGGATGTGACGCAAATAGAGCCAAAGCTCAAACATCCAACTATTTTTAAACACTTTGATGAGCTTGATGCGGGCGAAAGTTTCATTATAGACAATGACCATGACCCGAAACCTTTGTATTACCAGCTTTTAGGCGAACGTGGAAATATTTTTACATGGGAATACCTGTCGCAAGGGCCAGTTCGCTGGCAGGTACGGATAGCAAAGCGTACTAAAGAAGATAATGGGGAAACAATAGGCGAGATTGCGGCTAAAGATATGCGGAAAGTTGCCGTGTTTAAAGAAAAAGGTATTGATTATAGCTGCGGAGGTAATAAAACTTTGAAAGAAGTGAGTGCCGAAGTAAATATAGATGAAGAAGAATTGAAACAAGCTTTGGAAGATGCAGTGAACAGATCATTATCAGCTTCTCAGAATTTTAATGATTGGGATCTGGACTTTTTAGCGGATTATATCAGTAAAACTCATCATCGTTATGTAATGGAAAATCTGGAAATTATTGGCGGATTGGCAGAAAAAGTGGCACAACATCATGGCGAACAGCATCCTCAGCTGATTCGTTTGGAACAATCCGTTAAGCTTTTTCTGCAAAGTCTGACAGTGCATATCAGGAAAGAGGAACAGGCTATTTTTCCGATAATCAAACAATTGGTGGCTAAGGAAATCGATAAATCTGTTCATGTTACAGAACCGGCACTTCTAAAGCAATCAGCTTTATTGTTAGAGAAAGAACATTCTATTTTTGCAGAAGATCTTCAATATTTCAGAAAATTGGCTAACAATTATCAACTACCGGAAGATGCCTGTAATTCGTTCGCCTATTTATATCATAAATTACAGGAATTGGAAAATGATCTGCAACAGTATATGCATTTAGAAAACAATATTCTTTTTCCTAAAGTAGAGGCTCTGGAACAGGAAGTTTTAGCGTCTTAAAACCTGACAAAAAATAGGGTGTTATGGAAAATAAAATGAAAATAAATGATAATACCAGGATCTCCGAGATTATCAAAGCTGAAACAGCGGCAATAGATGCCATTGCAGAGGTTTCCAAGCCGCTGCAACGTCTAAAAATTCCAGTGCTCAGAAAAGTAATGGCTTCAAGGGTGAGTATTGCCGAAGCTGCAAAAATGGGAGGGACTACGGTGGCCAACATTGTGAAAGCATTGGAGCCTCTGGGGTTTGAATATGAAATACTTGATAAGAAAACAGAGCAGGCTGAAATAAAACCGCAATGGTTAACAAGTGCGAATCGGGAAGCTATTAAATGGTTTGATGTCCGTTCTATTATAGAATCAGGGACAGATCCTTTAAAAGAGATACTGGCTGCTTTTAAAGAAGTGAAACCTGGAAATATTTTATGCATTATCAATAATTTTATTCCTACGCCATTAATTCATTTGTTAAAACAGGAAAAGGCAGAAGCAAGTTTTGTTGATACCATTAATGATAATGAATATCACACTTATTTTTTGAAAAAAGCCGAATCTCAATTGGATAAGAAAAGAAGCAATGATAAGATAATTATGGATGATGCCGATTCCTTTAATCGTATTTGTCAAAGCTTTGCAAAGGAAAAAGTAAGAGAAATTGATGTTAGGGAACTGGAAATGCCTTTACCTATGCAAACTATTTTGAGTAATCTGGAAGATTTAGCTAAAGACGAAGCATTATTTGTTCATCATAAACGTGTACCTGTATATCTTTTAGAAGAACTGGCTGATAGAGATTTAAAAATCCACATCCACAATATAGAAGAAGGAAACGTAAAGATGCTTTTATTTTAAATGTCGTTATTCGTCTATCGTCTATCGTCTATCGTTTATCAAATAACGAGCATCGAAAAACGAAAACGAACAACCAGTAATTAAATGTCAGATATAGATATAGGAAAAACGGTAGATGGGAGCGTAGTGCTTCCGTTTTATGCAACGGCTTCCGTAGTTTTTTGTGTGCTTTGCCTGCTGTTATTCATTGGAGCAGATAGTCTGTCTACTCATTATTTTAATCCACATTTGTTAACCATTGTGCATACTGCTGCATTAGGTTGGGGTACCATGATTATTTTTGGTGCAGCTTATCAACTTCTGCCCGTAGTTAGCGAACGTAATTTATTCAGTCCAAAAATGGCAATTTTAAGTTGGTATATGCTGTTGTTTGGTACAGTGCTATTGGTTGCTTCTTTCTGGAATTTTAGAACCGGTTGGATGATGATTAGTGGCGGAACATTAATCTGGCTATCAGCAGCTTGTTTCCTCATAAATACATGGTTTACAGGCAAACATCAGTTACACCATTCAACCATACAACTTTTTATCCTGAGTTCTGCGCTCTGGCTGTTATTTACAGTAACCGTTGGATTATTATTGACTATTAATTTACAATATCCGTTTTTTAGCAGAAATCATCTGGAGATACTCAAATTACATGCACATGCCGGACTTGTGGGATGGTTTCTGCAATTGATAGTCGGTATAAGCAGTAAACTAGTCCCGATGTTTCTGCTTGGTAAATCAAAAAAAGAAAGCAGGCTAAAATATGCTTTTATATTACAGAATGCAGGCTTGATACTATTCCTGTGCGATGGATATTTTTTGGGTATAGCAGCAACAAGAGTAATGTTTTACATGGCGATAGTAGCAGTTGGAATTTTGTTATGGTTGTCCTATTTATATGATGCCTTTAAAAGCAGAATACGTAAAAAAATAGATATACAAATGAAGCAAAGTTTCTCCTCGTTTATATTCCTGATAATGGCAGTTTTGATGATACCTGTTATAAATTTTGTACAGGGGAATCAATGGGCAGTATTGTATGGCACTTTATTGTTTATGGGATGGATAACCGGATTAATTTTAGGGAAAACATTTAAAACTCTGCCTTTTATAGTGTGGAATGAACATTATAAAAACCTGTCAGGAAAGGTTAAAATACCTTTACCAAAAGATCTTTATAGCGAGAAACTGCTAATGTGGCAAGTCCGTTTGTTTGCTCCGGCTATGCTTTCAATAATAATAGGGGTTGCATTGGCAGACGTCTGGATTATTCGTTTTTCGGCATTTATTTGGCTGACTTTATCGGTACTATATGTTTTCAATGTAATGAAGGTATTGTTTCATAAAACACAAATCTTGTCATGATAATTTCTTTAACAGAACCATATTCAGCAGAAAAGCTGAAAGCGCAGCAAGCCTTATTCAAGGTGATAGATCCTGAACTGTTTGTTAATGTAATAGATTTAGGTTTGATATACGATTTAGTTTTTGACAAAAGCGATCTTGTTGAGGTTACTATGACGTTGTCTACACCACATTGTCCAATGGGTGAAGCCATAACCAATGGAGTACAGAATGCGTTAGAGGCTGTTTTTCCTGACAGAAAAGTAGTGATTGATTTGGTATTTGATCCGCCGTGGGGTTATGATATGCTGACACCTGAAGGTAAAGAGCAATTGGGGATATAGATGATTGAAGATATGTGATTTTGTTTTTTAAGATGAGGCTGTTCCAGGAATCCTTATGCATTGGTAATTACCAATTTATGTTGATTTTGAGTATATTTGTTTAAGGATGGCATTTTAATAAAAAGAATTTATAATGGATAGTTTATTCCTATATAAGAAATTGAGTGCATTACCTGCTGCTATGAAGCAAGAAGTTGCAGATTTTATAGAGCTTTTAGAAAGCAAAGCCAAAAAAAAGCAAAATAAAAACTTAGGACCTAAACCAAAGTTTGGAAGTGCTAAAGGTCTATTTACTATTGAAAAAGGCTTCGAAGAACCATTAGACGATTTTAAAGAGTATTATAAGTAAATGGAAGGAAACTTATTGGATACTCATACTTTTTTGTGGTATATGTTTGGTGATGCATCTATTTCAAAGACAGCGAGACAGATTATCGAAGGCTCTCCAGCCTCCAATTTTATCAGTGTAGCTTCTCTATGGGAAGTAGCAATTAAAATCAGTTTAGGGAAGCTTATACTACACGGTAGTTTTAACAATTTTAAAGAGCTTATTGATGATAATGGTTTTCAGATTCTCCCTATTGGGTTTGAGGATGTCTTATTGATAACTGAGTTACCTTTTTATCATAGAGATCCTTTTGATAGAATAATTATAGCACAAGCTATTAATAATAAACTGATGTTGATAAGTAAGGATAGCCATTTTGCTCATTATGAAATTAACACTAGTTGGTAGGATTCTTTTGAGAACCAAAACTTATTTTTCCTCACTATTCACCGTGACAGAAGTCATTTTTGTAAACAGAATATCATAATATCTTTATCACATCGTAGAATAGGAGAGTAACGATAAAATAAAAGATATTTTTATCTTTTATTAAAAATGCTTTACTAACTTTATACTTCGGAAAGAGAAGTAAAAGGTTATTTATTTAAATAAAAAAGGTTTATTAACCATAGAGAACGCAGATTACTCAAAGAATTAAATATGGATTTTAACATTTGAGAACTTCGTGTCCTTTGCGGTTTTACAAAATAAAAATTGAATGATGACACTTTCTAAAGAACAAACCATTGGCGAGGTGGTTGCACAAGATTTTCGCACAGCCCCGGTATTTGAAAAATATGGCCTCGATTTCTGTTGCGGAGGTAATCAATCTATAGAGTCGGCTTGTGATGCATCTGGTGTAGATGTAGAATCTTTACTAACAGCTTTGAAACAAATAGAAGGAGAAAATAAATCCAATATTGATTATAACGCATGGCCCATAGATCTTTTGGCTGATTATATAGAGAAAACTCATCACCGTTATGTCTCACAACAAATCCCTTTATTAAAAGCTTATCTTGAAAAAATAAGCAACGTACATGGTGACAGGCATCCCGAACTTTTAGAAATCAAGATGCTATTTGATGAGTGTGCTATAGAGCTCACTTCACACATGCAAAAGGAAGAAAAGGTATTGTTCCCTTTTGTGCGCAATATGGTTTCCGTTAAACAATCTGCTGATGCTAATTTGACAGTACCCTTTGGAACAGTACAAAATCCTATAGGTATGATGATGCATGAACATGATGCAGAGGGAGAGCGTTTCCGGAAAATAGCTCAACTTTCCAATCAATACGCACTTCCGGCAGATGGATGTAGTACTTATAAAGTAGCTATGGATGCTTTAAAGGCTTTTGAAAACGATTTGCATCTACATATTCATTTAGAAAATAATATACTTTTTCCAAAGGCAGTAGCTTTAGAAGAAGAACTGGTTTGATTGGTACATGGTCAATAGTCCATTGACCATAGTTTATGGCTTATAGTGAAACTTAAGATACCTATGATTAAAGCGAGAACAGGACTCATGAACCAGCTACTAATTCAACTAATAAACTAAAAGGAAAACAACTAAATAAATAATATAATGAAAAAAACAACAATTTTTTTGAGTGCCATCATGATGATTATGGCTGCATGTAGTAGTAATTCGAATAAACAACAAGAGGGTACAACAGAAAGCACTACCGCTACTACTCAGGAAACAGTTGAGCCATCATCTAAAGAAGCAGTAATTACCTTAAACGCAGGTGATGACATGAAATTTGATCAGACTTTGCTTACCGTAAAAGAAGGTCAGACCGTAAAATTGACATTACACCATACTGGTGAAATGGCGAAAGATGTGATGGGACATAATTTTGTACTGTTGGCAGTTGGTGTTTCAGCAACAGATTTTGCTATGAAAGTTATTGGCGATAAAGCTACCGATTATATACCGGCAGATACAAAAGATATTATCGCACATACCAAATTATTAGGGGGAGGCGAGTCTGATACTATTGAATTTCCTGCGCCTGCTAAAGGTACTTATGAGTTCTTATGTTCTTTTCCCGGACATGTGGGACTTATGAAAGGAACTTTAATTGTAGAATAATTTAATAGTATGTTATTGAATTCCGCTAGATTGTATTTTGAATTTAAGCTTTTTATGGTAAATGCAAATAGATCATAACATACTAATAGCTTACGGAGGTGTATCAAAGAGGGTTTCTAAAGGTTCTTTCATTTTTATGGAAGGCGACACTCCCCGCTTTTTCTTTCAACTGGTTGAAGGTGAGGTGAAGATGTTTTCAACCAATATAGAAGGGAAAGAATTTATTCAGGGTGTTTTTACCGGAGGAAACAGCTTTGGTGAACCTCCGTTATTGGCATCAAAATGTTATCCCAGTACTGCACAAGCAAGTGCAGACAGCGTAATCGTTAAAATATCAAAAGATAAGTTTATAAACATATTGCAGGATTACCCTAGTACAGCTTTAAGTTTATTGCAAACTTTTGCCAGAAGGCTTTATAATAAAGCAACATCCACAAAAATATTGATTGGCAGAACCCCTGAGGAGAAAATATTGGGCTTTTTCAATAAAGTCAGATCTGCAGATTGTAATGAAAAAATACTGATGCCTTATACACGTCAGGAAATAGCCGATTATACCAATTTACGTGTAGAGACGGTTATAAGAGCCCTTTTAAAAATGCATGAAGAAGGAAAAGTGTTCATTAAAGATCACAAGGTTTATTGTTAGCTGGTAAAATGAGAGATAATACTATAGGCAACTGGTGTAAAATTGCATTGTTCAATTTAACACTTGTGGCATTATACGGCGTATTAATGCGTTACAAAATTGCCTTTGATTTTCCTTTTTTTGAACAAAAGAACCTGTTACATGCACATTCTCACTTTGCGTTTAGTGGTTGGATAAATCATTTACTATATATTGGACTTTTCCTGATTATTAAAAATAAGCTGAGCGCAGCCGGGCATAAAAAATACAAATTACTTATAGGGGCTAATTTAATTGCGGCTTTTGGGATGTTGATTTTTTTTACCAGGCAAGGGTATGGAAATATCTCTATTATTTTTTCAACATTTTCGATCATCATCGCAGTAGTATATGCCTGGTTGTTTATCAGAGATACCCGAGCATTGTCTGCTGTATTACCAGCGCGGGCATGGGCAGTAGCCGGATTACTGCTTAATATAGTTTCTGCTGCGGGGCCACTTTCACTTGGATACATGATGGCTACAAAGCATATCCAACAAGATATTTACCTGGCTTCCGTATATTACTACCTCCATTTTCAGTATAACGGATGGTTTTTCTTTGGTGCAATGGCTTTAGTTATTCATAGTCTGCCAAAAATTGATACAGCTTTCCAACGATATTTTCGTTGGTTTTTAATGACCATTATCCCCACATTTCAACTTTCTATACTTTGGGTAAAATTGCCGGTATGGCTTTACTCAATAGCTGTTTTTGCGGCACTGATGCAATTGATTGCCTGGCTGGCTATGCTGACTAAAATTAAAAGCAGTTTTTGGGAAAAGCGTACTAATGCTCCCAAATCCATAGTATTATTGTTTTATATTTCGGCAATAGCTATTACTATTAAATTTGTGCTTCAGGCAATATCCGTTATTCCCCAATTAAGCCATTTTGTTTTTGGAATGCGGTCTATAGTCATTGCATATCTGCATTTGGTATTATTAGGTGGCTTTTCCTTATTCTTTATGGGCTATATGCTTGCAAATAAATGGGTGTATTTGAATAAATTGGCTATAGTTACCATTTGTTTATTTGTGATAGGGGTTATTGTCAATGAAATTCTGTTAGGTATACAAGGTTTTGCATCTTTTTTTCTGATGCTGGTTCCTTATGTTAATGAATTACTCTTTATTGCTGCTATAATGTTGTTTGGTGGGGCTTTAGGAATGTTTCTTTCGCAGATAAGAGAAAAGTTTTAGACCTGGTTAGGTGTAAGCATAAATAATAAATTCGCTTTTTACGGTGTTTTTCTGAATTACGGTTACTTTAAATTATTTGTTTTTTAATTTTAAGCTTATATTGCATGCTGGTTATGCATGTTTTTAGCTTTTTATTGAGTGCGGTAGCATTTTTGCTATTAACGTTTTCCCTGCACCTTTTATTTACCCGTCAAGGTGTTCCTATACTCAACAGATTGTTGAGTGTTCCATTTTTGGCGCGCCTTGGACAGGTTTGTGCCTTTTTTCTGATATTCTCTAATCATCTCGATCTATTTCCTTTTTTTCAACAGTTAAGTATGACGCTGTTTTTTGCTGCTCCTGTCTGTACTTATTTGTATACCAGTAAATTTATTAAGGGAGAAACTGCATTATATAAAAAAGATTTATGGCATTTTTTACCCTTAGTATTGGCACTTATACACGTATCAATATCTTTTACGGCTGTTGTAGACTGGGAGGTGGTAGCTAAGCAAATTATTGACGGAGGGCAATTTTCTGTTACCCAAACCACAGGTCTTTTTCCGCAGATAATTTATGCTAAAAGTTTGTTGTTTATTGTTTTAGTGTATTTAGTTGCAACATGGTATGTCTTGTTGAAATCAGGCTTCTTGTGGGATGGAAGATGGGACGTAAGTAAGACATGGTTGGTTTTTTACCTGATAACGGGATCTTTTTTCAAAATATTAGGCTTTGTAGCAGTATTGTCCAATACAGCAGAACGTTCATTTTTTAGTAGTCCGTTGTTTTTACTCTCCAGTGGCTTGGTGATACTGTTTATGATGGTGTTTGTATTGTACCAACCACGTATTTTATATGGCTATATTATGGTATCGGCAGGTGGTAGCAATAGTTTATTAATAAATGAGATTGAGAAAGAAAGTAAAAAACAGGCTCCTATTCAGAAAGAAAAGTTGAATAGACACCAGCATCAGGAATATGTACAGGCGATACAGGAGTTGATGGAAAAGGAACAGCTGTTTTTGCAGCCCGATTTTCAGATGAAAGATCTGGCAACAGCAGTAGATATTCCAGTACATCACTGTTCATTAGTGATTAACCATATTATCGGAAAGAAGTTTAGAGATTGGCTCAATAGCTATCGTGTACAGTACTTTATTAAAGAGTATCCGATGTTAGCTGATAAAATGACGGTAGAAGCAATAGCTTTACAGTCAGGCTTTAAAAATACCGCTACTTTCTATAATGCTTTTAAAAAGGAAACCGGACGAATGCCAAAAATTTATTTTGCGGATAATAATGTCTGAACCACAGATTTAAAAAGGATTATAGGATTACACAGATTGGGGGCTTCGAGGACCTCAGCCTGACCGAAGGTTTTGTGGTGTTCCGGTTTCCGTGAAATCATTTAATCTGTGGGCCATCTGTGAGTCAGACAAATAATATTCTGAACCACGGATTTAAAAAGGATTACTGGATTACACAGATTGAGGGCATCGAGGACCTCAGCTTGACTGAAAGTATGGCTGTGTACCAGTATCCGTGAAATCATTTAATCTGTGGGCTATCTGTGATTCAGATAAATAATATTCCGGATCACAGATTTAAAAGGATTACTGGATTACACAGATTGGGGGCTTCGAGGACCTCAGCTTGACTGAAAGTATGGCTGTGTACCAGTCTCCGTGAAATCATTTAATCTGTGTGCCATCTGTGATTCAGACAAGTAATATTCTGAACCACGGATTTAAAAGGATTACTGGATTACACAGATTGAGGGCTTCGAGAGCCTCAGCCAGACAGAAGGTTTTGTTGTGTCCCAGATTCCGTGAAATCATTTAATCTGTGTATCCTCCGTGAGTCAGATAACTAATATTCTGGATCACGGATTTAAAAGGATTACTGGATTACACAGATTGAGGGCTTCGAGAGCCTCAGCCTGACCGAAGGTATAGTTTGTGTTTCAGTTTCCGTGAAATCTATTAATCTGTGTGCCATCTGTGATTCAGACAATATTCTGAACCACGGATTTAAAAGGATTATAGGATTACACAGATTGGGGGCTTCGAGAGCCTCAGCCTGACAGAAGATGTGGTTGTGTGCCAGTATCCGTGAAATCTATTAATCCCTATAATCCGTGATTCAGACAAATAATATTCTGAACCACGGATTTAAAAAGGATTATTGGATTACACAGATTGAGGGCTTCGAGAGCCTCTGCCTGACCGAAGGTTTTGTTGTGTACCAGTTTCCGTGAAATCATTTAATCTGTGTATCCTCCGTGATTCAGACAATATTCTGAACCACGGATTTAAAAGGATTACTGGATTACACAGATTGGGGCTTCGAGGACCTCAGCCTGACGGACAGTATGGTTGTGTTCCGGTTTCCGTGAAATCTATTAATCTCTATAATCCGTGATTCAGACAAGTAATATTCTGGATCACGGATTTAAAAAGGATTATAGGATTACACAGATTGGGGCTTTGAGAGTCTCAGCCTGACCGAAGGTATAGTTTGTGTACCAGTATCCGTGAAATCATTTAATCTGTGGGCTATCTGTGATTCAGACAAGTAATATTCTGGATCATGGATTTAAAAAGGATTACTGGATGACAGAGATTGGGGGCTTCGAGAGCCTCAGCCTGACAGAAGGTTTTGTTGTGTGCCAGTATCCGTGAAATCTATTAATCCCTATAATCCGTGATTCAGACAAAAAACTTTCTATAACCGTTCAACCGTTATAGAGACTTTCATCTTGTTTAATCTTCTTTCTGTACAGTCTTCTCTTACTTTGCCTCAAATTATACTAGCTACAGATAGCCTAGTTAGAACCAGGTATGAAACTAAAATTACTCTTGCAGCTTTCCTTTCTTTTTTCTGTTGTTTTTGCATTTACGACAAAAACACCATATACCGATGACCTAATCATAGAACCTTTATTGAAAACCGATACCACTATAATAGGTCAGCGGATAAGTTATCCGCAGGTTGAGCGGGCTGAGGTAAGTATGTTGAAAATAACCTTAAAACCTGGGGTAACAACCGGCTGGCATAAACACCAGATACCCTTGTTTGCTTATGTTTTACAAGGCGTATTGACCGTAGCGCGTGAAAACGGAGAATATCAGCAATTTGAAGCAGGTACAGCCATTGCCGAAATAATGGATACCTACCATCAGGGAATAAACAATGGGGCAGAGCCTGTAGTATTGATAGCTTTTTACTTAGGTGGAGATGATATTCCACTTGTAGAAAGAAAAAAGGAAAATCTATACATCAAAAAATAAATCTCAGGATTACTCTTATTTAGATACACTCATTAAATTATGAAAATATTTTTACAGTCTTTTTGCTTTGCCTTTTTTGCTCTTTTATGTAGCACACAAACAAAGGCACAATGTACCACAGAAGGCTCTTCATTGGCTACAACCAATTCGGGTGGACATATTCACGGTAGCGGTATTATGTTTAATATTACCGCAAAGAAAAATCTTACCATTACCTGTTTTGATATCGCTTTGGCCCATACAGGAGTCTGCGAGATTTATTACAGGCAAGGCCCTTTTCAAGGATATGAGAACAGTTCCGCTTCGTGGATTAAAGCGGGAGAAGTTAGTGGTCTGACTGCGTTGGGAGGCCTAACACCTATTCCAATTGACGTGTATGTACACATTCCTGCGGGGCAAACGTATGGATTTTACATCAATAGAGAACTTGAGGGTGGTGTTGCTGGGACAGTGTACAGACCTTCAGAAACGTCAAATTCAACAATTGCAACTAATTCGGATTTGGATATTACCGGTGGCATAGCCAAAAGTGCTCTTTTTGGGGAGGGAATAAACTCCCCCAACAGCGCAGTTTATGGTAGAGTCCACTATTTGGAAGGTTTTGCATTGCCTTGTAATACGGCTACAGGACAGGATTTCACTTTCAACACCCAACAGCAGATAAACGATTTTGCCACAAACTATGCCCATTGTACCAACATCACGCTCAACAACCTCGTTATCGGTTATGCAACAAATGACGGCTTTTCCAATATTACCGACCTTACACCCTTACAGAATATCACGGGCATTACGGGAGAGCTGATTATCCGAAGAAATCCGCAACTGACAACACTCAACGGACTGCAAAACATCACTTCGTTTAACGGTAATTTAAGGATAGAAGGAAACGATTTGCTTACCAGCATCTCCGCTTTGTCAAACATCACTTCGGTAGGGTTTCTTAACATCAGGGACAATGCGGTGCTTGCCAGCCTCAACGGACTGCACAACCTCACAAGCACTTCGGGCTATTTGTATATCCGCAGTAATGCACAGCTGACCAATTTAGATGCTTTTCAGTCACTGACGAGCATAGGCACTTATATAGAGGTGTTTGATAACCCGGTTTTGCAAAACCTCAACGGACTGCAAAACGTAACCGCCATCAACGGAAACATCATCATCAACAGTAATCCTGCATTGACTGATATTTCGGGATTGCGGAACATAAACCCTGCCACCATTACGGGACCGACAGGTTTGAGAATTACCGACAACCCACAGCTTTCGGTCTGCAACCTGCCCAATTTCTGTACGTATCTTTCAGGTTCGGGAGCGAGAACCATAAGCGGTAACAAAACCACCTGCCTAAACGTATCTGCCGTAACCAACGCCTGTCAGGTAAACTGCCCCACACAGAGTTTTGCCTTTCACACACAGGCACAGATAGACGAGTTTGGGGCATTGTATGCCCATTGCACCAATATTACCTTAAGCAATGTGCTTATCGGTTACGGAGATCCGATGGCCAATACAACCGATATTACTGACCTTACGCCTTTGCAGAACATTACAACACTTACGGGATATTTACTGATAAGAAACAACCCCTATTTAACCAATGTAAACGGCTTGTCGGCTTTAACAAGCATCGGAGGGTATCTTCTTATTCAAAATAATAATGCTTTAACTGATGTAAACGGCTTGTCGGCTCTAACGAGCATCGGAAGGTATCTTTCTTTCCATAATAACTCAGCGTTGACCAATCTCAACGGATTAAATAACCTGACAAGTATCCCACAGTATCTTAATTTGTTTGACAATCCTTTGCTGACCAATATAGCCGGTTTGTCGTCAATTACTACTATTGGAGGTTCGGTCGTCATCAACAACACAGGTATTACCAACCTGAACGGATTACAATCGCTTACTTCCATAGGTCAGCACCTTGATATCCGTAACAACCCAATGCTTACCAACCTTGACGCATTGTCTTCTCTGTCAAGCATAAACGGTTATCTTGCCCTTATTTCAAATCCGTTGCTTACCGGTATTTCAGGACTGCAAAACGTAAACCCGTCAGGCATAGGCAGAGGTTACGGTTTGTATATAGAAAACAACTCACAGCTATCCGTCTGCAACCTGCCTAATTTCTGTACCTACCTTGCAGGTTCGGGAGCGAGAACCATAAACGGAAACAAAACCACCTGCCTAAACGTATCTGCCGTACAGGCTACCTGCACCTGCCCTACGGGAAACTGGACTTTTAATACACAGGCACAGATAGACGAGTTTGGGGCATTGTACGGTTATTGTACCGATATTACCTTGGGTAGTGTGGTTATCGGTTACTTCTCGGGAGGTAGTACCTCTGACATTACCGACCTTACGCCTTTGCAGAATATTACGGGTACTACGGGATATTTATATATAAGAAACAACCCCAATTTAACCAATGTAAACGGATTGTCGGCTTTGCAAAGCATCGGAGGGAGTCTTTATATTTGGAATAATCCTGCTTTAACCGATGTAAACGGATTGTCGGCTTTAACGAGCATCGGAGGGTTTCTTTATATTAAAGAAAATAATGCTTTAACCAATGTAAACGGATTGTCGGCTTTAACGAGCATTGGAGGGTATCTTACTATTCAAAATAATCCTGCTTTAACCGATGTAAACGGATTATCTGCTTTAACGAGCATCGGAGGGTTTCTTGATATTTACAATAATAATGCTTTAACCAATGTAAACGGATTGTCGGCTTTGCAAAGCATCGGAGGGAGTCTTTATTTTCTCCAAAATAATGCTTTAACCAATGTAAACGGATTGTCGGCTTTAACGGGCATCGGAGGGTATCTTAATATTGAAAGTAATCCTGCTTTAACCAATGTAAACGGATTATCTGCTTTAACGAGTATCGGAGGGTCTCTTCGTATTCTATCAAATGCTGTTTTAACCGATATTTCGGGATTAGCAAATATCAATCCCGCTACCATAACAGGAAATGGTTTGCAAATTACCGACAACCCACAACTTGCCGTTTGTAACCTGCCTAATTTCTGTACGTATCTTTCGGGTTCGGGAGCAAGAACCATAAGCGGTAACAAAGCCACCTGCCTAAATGTAACAGCCATACAGGCTACCTGCACCTGCCCTACGGGAGATTACACTTTCAATACACAGGCACAGATAGATGAGTTCGGGGCATTGTACGGTTATTGTAGCGATATTACCTTGGGCAATGTGGTTATCGGTTACGCAACGGGAGCCTCCACCTCTGACATTACCGACCTTACGCCTTTGCAGAACATTACGGCAGTTACGGGATATTTAAGAATAAGAAGCAACCCCAATTTAACCGATGTAAACGGATTATCTGCTTTAACGAGCATCGGAGGGTATTTTGATATTTACGATAATAATGCTTTAACCGATGTAAACGGATTATCAGCTTTGCAAAGCATCGGAGGGGATCTTTATATTAGACAAAATAGTGTTTTAACCGATGTAAACGGCTTGTCGGCTTTAACGAGTATCGGAGGGTATCTTTATATTAAAAGTAATAATGCTTTAACCAATTTAAACGGATTGTCGGCTTTAACGAGTATCGGAGGGGGGCTTTATATTAGAGAAAATAATGCTTTAACCGATATTTCGGGATTAGCAAATATCAATCCCGCTACCATAACAGGAACAATAGGTTTGAGGATTACCGACAACCCACAGCTTGCCGTTTGTAACCTGCCTAATTTCTGTACCTACCTGCAAGGTTCGGGAGCGAGAACCATAAGCGGTAATGCAGGAGATTGTATCAGCGTACAGGCGGTAACCAATGCCTGTTTCTGGAGCAACATCACTCCCGACGACGATAACATTCTGTACGTAAACCACAACGTATCGGGAAGTACCCAATCAGGAAACAGCTGGGCAAATGCCATTCCGCAGTTAGCCGTTGCCCTCAAATGGGCAAAACAAAAATACGATGCAGATAATACCGTTTTTGATGCCGTTCCGCTAAAAATTTACGTGGCAACAGGTACGTACAAACCGCTTTACAGGGCAGATAATTTAGACGGAAGCAATCCGCAGGACAGGGACAATGCGTTCGTAATGGTCAAAAACGTACAAATCTTCGGAGGTTTTGCAGGTAACGAAACCACCTTGGAAGAAAGAAACTATGCCACAAACCCAACCATTCTGAGCGGAGATATTGACGGCACCAACGGTCTTTCCGCAAACGATGTCTATCACGTTATGGTTTCGGTCGGTAACGTAGGTTCGGCACTTTTGGACGGCTTTACCGTAAGCGGAGGCTATATCACTTCCGCAGACGGGAACACGGGAATTACCGTAAACGGTTCGCTGGTTCGGTATGAGCGTGGTTCGGGCTTGTCGCTTACCGCCTCCTCTCCGCAAATACGCAACGTACTATTTACTGGACACAGAACGTATGCAGGTGTGGTATCGCACAGCACAGGAAGTAACGCAACATTCGTGAATACGCTGTTTACGGGCAATACGTCCCAATACGGAGCGGTTTATAATAACGTTTCTTCGCCTGTATTCATCAACAGTACCTTTTCGGGCAACACCGGAACAGACAACGCCAACAACGGAGTGGCAATGCGTAACATAACCTCGCACCCTAAATTTTACAATACCATCGTTTGGGGCAACCAAAATGCCAACGGAAGCACCAACAATATTTTCAACAGCGGAGGAGGAAACCCCACAAGCATACCCGAATATTACCACAGCTTGGTGCAGGGTATCACGACTACCGATAACGGCAACCTCAACGGAAGCACCAATCCGTTGTTTACAGACGCTGTTAATGGGGATTTTAGTTTGCAGACAGGCAGTACCGCCATAACCAAAGGTAATAATAGCTATTTTTCAGGATTGACTATCGATGCTAAAGATTTAGCAGGAAACCCGAGGGTTTATAACCATGCCAATAACGGAACTATTGATATGGGAGCTTATGAATATCAGGAATTGTTGCCGCAAAGTATTACCTTTAATGCGCTGCAGGGCAGAAGTGTTGGCGATGCCGATTTTGACTTAACAGCAACAGCCAGTAGCAATTTGCCTGTAACATATACCAGCAGCAATCCCAGCGTAGCAGTTGTTATTGGTAATACAGTAAGCATTAAAAACTCGGGGAACACTAATATTATTGCTTCACAGTCTGGTAATGGCGATTATGCTGCCGCTACCGCTGTATCGCAAGTACTACAAATTACTGGTACGCTGCCTGTAACATTGTTAAACTTTACGGCCAAAGCCGATGGCAACCACGCCAAACTGCAATGGGAAACCGCTAACGAGAAAAATGCCAAAGGGTTTGAAGTTTACAGAAGTGGTGATGATAAAGCCTTTGTAAAAATAGGAGATGTACGTACTTCTTTAAATGTTCCACTTTCTACTTTTAACTATACTTATACCGATCAGCAACCCTTAAACGGCAATAACTATTATAAATTGGTTCAGATTGATGATGATGGCAAAAGCATAGATTTAGGAGAAAGAGCAGTCACTTTTAACTTTCAACCTACTCCTGTCAACTTATATCCCAACCCAACCACAGATAAGGTGAATGTTGTTTTTAAGGAGGGGTATTATACCGCTATTATAGTGGCAGATGTGAATGGTGGTGTATTAAAGGTATTGGAAATACAAGCTGACCAGAAACAGCTAGAGCTTGATTTGAGTAGCTATGCTAGCGGAGTTTATTTGATCAGGTTACAAGGCAAAGAAACGAAGACTTATAGGGTAATAAAATATTGAGTCTGGATCACGGATTTAAAAAAGATTATTGGATTACTCTGATTAAGGGCTTCGAGAGCCTCAGCCTGACCGAAGGTATGGTTGTGTTTCAGTTTCCGTGAAATCATTTAATCTATGTGCCATCTGTGATTCAGACAAGTAATATTCTGGATCACGGATTTAAAAGGATTACTGGATTACACAGATTGGGGCTTCGAGGGCCTTAGCCTGACAGGGAGAATGTTTGTTGTGTACCAGTTTCCGTGAAATCATTTAATCTGTGGGCCATCCGTGATTCAGACAAGTAATATTCTGGATCACGGATTTAAAAGGATTACTGGATTACACAGATTGGGGCTTCGAGGACCTCAGCCTGACAGAAGGGGTGGTTGTGTACCAGTTTTCGTGAAATCATTTAATCTGTGTGCCATCTGTGATTCAGACAAGTAATATTCTGGATCACGGATTTAAAAAGGATTATTGGATTACACAGATTGGGGCTTCGAGAGCCTCAGCCTGACAGAAGGTGTGGTTGTGTACCAGTTTCCGTGAAATCATTTAATCCCTATAATCTGTGATTCAAACAAATAAAAGACTAACTTTAATGTTATAGTGTTGGTTTTAAGTGTTTTATTGTGACTGTCGATTTGAAATATAAAGATATAACAGAAAAAGTTATTGGAGCGTCTTTTGAAGTTCATAAGTTTCTGGGGAACGGTTTTCAGGAAGTAATCTATCAGCGGGCATTGGCTTATGAAATGTATAAGATGGGGTTAGAGTTCGCAAGAGAAATAGAACAACAGATCTACTATAAAGAATTAGAAGAGCCTATAGGCACACGAAGAGCAGACTTTGTAGTCTGCGGAAAAGTGCTTGTAGAGCTGAAAGCCATTATACAATTAGAGGATGTACATTTAGCCCAGGTTCTGAATTATTTAAAAGCTTATAAATTAGAAGTAGGGCTGCTTATCAACTTTGGAAGTAAAAGTCTAACTTTTAAAAGATTGGTGTTGTAGTAGTCTGGATCACGGATTAAAAAAGAATTATAGGATTACACAGGTTGGGGGCATCGAGAGCCTCAGCCTGACAGGGAGAATGTTTGTTGTGTATCAGTATCCGTGAAATCATTTAATCTGTGTGCCATCTGTGATTCAGACAAATAATATTCTGGATCACGGATTTAAAAAAGATTATTGGATTACACAGATTGAGGGCATCGAGGACCTCAGCTTGACTGAAAGTATGGCTGTGTACCAGTTTCCGTGAAATCATTTAATCCCTATATCTGTGATTCAGATATTTTCCTTTTTTAACCGCTCCTGCATCACATATGCAATGCCTTTAGCGTGGGTTTTCATCTTTTCTGCATTTGGTCCTTTATAATGTTTGTCTATGGTTTGGTAGAAAATCTTCAGCCATCTTTCAAAATGTACCAATTTTGTTTTCTGTTTTTGATAAATACTTTTATGCGTTTCGAGGGGATTACCTTCATAGTCACCCGTAAAGAAAAGCACATTCTCCCAAAAATCAGTCATAGCAGCTAAGTGCTTCGGCCAGTTTACTTGTATTACTTCTGTAAAAAAGAAACTAAGTGTTTTGTCAGTTTTAATTTTATCGTAAAATAAGTTGATGACGTTTTCTATATCCTTTCTGCTTGTAATATCCATTGTTCGATTGCTTTTCGTTGCTCGTTTTTCGATAGTCGTTGTTTGTTATTCGATAGAGGATGAACGAAAAACAATAAACAAAGAACGACAGATGAGAAATCAAAGATCTTTTTTCTGGAACTTTCTGGTCGAAAACCATAATGGAACAATAGCCCATAACGCTAAAACAGCAAAAGTAATGGTGCTTCCAGCAGCACCGGTAAAGCTTTGTTTGAAGACTGCGCTTGTAGCGCCCATTAGAGCAGAAATATCCATTTTTAAAAGCGTGACAATTCTTGCCAGATCAATTGGGTTTAATATGCTAAGTGCTATAATCAGTTTCTCTAATGGATATTCCAGCAATTGAAATAATAAGAAAAGGACTAATCCATCAAACAGGATAGAGAAATACATCCAGATCATTAGCGATACACCAATTCCTTTCGCTTTATCTTTGATATAAACAGAAGATAATAAGGCTATGGAAACGAAGATTATCGACAGGAATAGTCCGGTAATTAACAAAGTGATTCCGGTAGCATTGAAAGCAAAAATGAGAATAGGAATTCCACAACCTATACCGAATGCCAATACGAATGCCGATGCAAGACCAAAAAATATACTTAACCAAAGTGTTTTTCTTTTGATAGGTTGTGCCGAAAGTAATTCTATAAATTCCGTTGCATTATAAACGTAAATGGTAGAAAAGATAATACTGATGATAGGTACTATAATTAGATTTAAGGTTAGTAAACTGGCCATACTTTTTTCAACTACATTTTCCATCATGAATAAACCTATAGAAAAGCAGAAAAGAAAAAGGGTGTAGGCAATAATTATTTTGCTGTTTAAAATATCCAGCATCACGTATTTAATTACTTTTTTCATCTGTTGTTTTTTTAGTGGACTGGGGTATTTAGGTATTATGCTTTTTCTGATTTTAATTTCATTAAATGCGGAATGGCTTCGGACAGTCTGGATTTTTGAGTGTCTTCTTTCAATTGTTGGATGGATTTATCAAAGATGACTTCGCCTTCTTCCATATAAATAATCTGACTAACGATATCATCCAGTTCGCTTAAAATATGTGAAGTAATCAAAATCAATTTCCCCTTTTCCTTTTCGATTCGTATTTTTTCTTTTAACAGAAAGGAAGATAAAGGGTCTAACCCGGCTGTAGGTTCGTCTAAAATTAAAATGGGCGAGTTGAATAAAAAGGCAAGATGAGCACTTACTTTTTGTCTTGTTCCTCCGGAAAGTGTTCCCATTTTTTTGTCGAGGATATCTTTAAGCTTAAACCCTTCATATAACTCCTTATCCAGATTTTGAGTTCCATTACATCTTAAGTCAGTTATCATTTCCAGTACCTGTGCAACCCGCATATTTTCAGGATAACGACCTATTTGAGGCATGTAGCCAATCAGTTTCCGGTATTCCCATTGGTTACTGATGTCCATTCCGTTTACCGATATCTTACCCGAATCGGGAATAACCATTCCTAATATGCTTTTAATTAATGTAGTTTTACCACACGCGTTAGCTCCTATCAGAGCGATAATATGGTCACCTCCGAGATCAAGATTTATATTTTTGAGGACCTCAAATTTTCCAAACGTTTTGTTGATGCCTGCTATGCTTATCATTTGTTTTTTAGTATCTAGTAGTTAGTATCAAGATTGCGTGATGTTTTAGCTTTCCACTTTTAACTCATGATTTTAAACTTTCCACTCATCATATTTTTCCCATTCTTGGTTTATTATCTTTTAGGTTTTCCGGAGTTAGATTAGGAAATAGAGTTTCGGCCTTGTCCATCAGTTTGACAAAAAAACTACGGAATAACATCAACGCACCGGGATTCCTTTGAATAATCATGGAATAAAATGTAGCGGGTCTATGCGGTATATCTCCGTAACCATCTCTGTTCAGGTCGTACCCTTCGTATTTATCCCAGTAATTTTTATCAAAATATTTCATAACCAAACTGCCGTTGGTAGCCACATCAAAAGTATTACCTATAAAATTGTTCAGGCTGATGTAGGCATCGCTACAGCTGGCTTGTATCTGTAAAGCCCATCCGTTTTTCTCGAATCTGTTTCCGATCATTTTAATACGGTTGGCTCCTTCAGCAAAAATAGCTATGGTATTGTTTTGGAATATATTGTTTTCGATATGGCTGTCCATAATCTCTTTCAGCAACAGGCCATAAGCAGCATTGCCCCAATTTTCGGCAAATACATTATTATACATTTTTACCCGTTTGCTGTACATAACAGCTACACCAGCACCATTTTTTTTAATAATATTATGGTTATAGGTGTCATCATGCGAAAACATAAAATGTAATCCATAACGTTTGTTGCCTGTGCTTTGGTTATTTTCTATGGTAGATTTTGTGACAAACTCAAAATAAATACCATCCCTATGTCCAGAAACATGATTGTTGACGATTTTAAGATGATTACTTTTCCAGCAATGTATACCATTTGCAGCGGGTTTTCCTTTAATATTCCCTGATTGAAGTTGATTGTTCTCAAATGTGCAGAAACTGGAGTTCATGCAATGTATCCCGAAAAAATTATCCTGAAAGCGACAATTACGCACTGTGATGTTTTTGGAGTTTTGTATTTTCAAAGCTGCAATATCCATGTAGCTGGAACTGCCCGAGTTTTTAAATGCAATACCATCTATCAATACGTTATCACTTTCTATTAATAAGTTTTCGTACTTGTTTTCACCATCTATAATAGGGAACGATTCTCCGATTAAGGAAATCTTTTTGTTGATTTTCAGACTGCCTTCACGGTATAAACCCGATTTAATTAAAATGGTATCTCCATCCTGTGCGGCTTGTAGTGCTTTGGTTATAGTCTTAAACCGCGATTGGCTAGAGACAACCAGCTTTTTTGCTTTTGCATTATCTGCAAGGAAGATGAACAAAAAAGTGATAATTAATGATGCTGTACTAAATAATCGTCCCATTTCATTTCGGTTCCTGAATAGTTTTCCTGAATTTTTGCTCTTTCATGAGTATTTTCAAAAGCTGCAATGTTAGATCCCATTGGACTTTTTAATTGTTCTGAGAAAAACAGATAACTCTCCTTAGCAGAAATCAACTTTTCGGGATGAGCAAAATCCACGATCCATGATCCGGCAATGTCCTGGTGTTTTATCTGTCCGTTTTCTATAAAACCTTTAATACAATGAATATCATCAAACTTGAATATTCTCCCTTTTTTACTAACCAGTTCGGCACCATAGCGTTGGTCGCTGATGGTCATTTTACAGAAATCGCAGTTGTCTACCCCAAATTGTATAGGCTGCGGTTTTGTACTGCAAGAAGAAAGAATAAACAGTGCTGAGATAATCAGAGAATAGCTTACTTTAAATATGTACTTGAACATTTTTTCTTGAGTTTTTAATTTCCTTGAATAGTAAAAATATCATAGATAATCCCACACCTAACATCATCCAACCGCCTGTACTGGGAATTGAAAACGCCTCGAAATTGAGTAATTGCTTAAATCCAATTAAAGGGGGCTGATAGCTCATGCCCGGTACCTGTATAGGTGCTTTAGGGTCTAAATTATGGCCATAATCATACTCCCAAAGATAAAAGTCAACCATCGCTACGATAGCGAAAAGAAAAAAGAGACTTACCCACAATATGAAAAACCATTTTTTGTTTACAACAGCTGATAAAATTCCCATCAATGCAAAAAAGATGAAAATGTAAGGGAGTACGGTAAACTCCACAAAATCATCTGCATGCAAAGTTCGCATACCTATGTAATGGTTTAGCCCGTTAATAATTTCTACATCGCCCGATAGTTTGTTAGCATGTATATGCATGGATAATCCTTCTGGATATTGAGGTGCTTTAAGTTCTATTTTCCAGATAGGTACAAAAATGACTACTGCCAGTGCTATCCCGCAAATAACAGAAAGCGTTTTTGTTATTCCTAATAGACCTGTTTTCTTCTTTTTTACTTGGTTCATCTTCTTTTCTTTATCAGAGTTTTATAAATAAAAGTGATCTCATGATTGGATATTTTCTGGAAGCCAGGCTGATTTTGTTTGTTACTATTGATATGTTGGTGCAAGTGTTTGATAATGAGATTGCTTTGATTCCTCGCAACGAAGCTATTTGTTCATTGCGAGGAGGTACGACGTGGCAATCTCTCCAACGTCTTTCATATTGTTTATCCATTGAGTTTGTTGGCTCAATATAACAGTCAATTAATTCTGTGGCCCCGGAGCTTTTTCACCTGTACCATATCTTAACGGAGTATTGCTTCCGGCAGGAGATACTCTGATATAGCCAGACATTTCCTGATGCAGTGCACTACAGAAGTCACTACAGTAAAAAGGAGTAATACCTGTTTGTTTTGGTGTCCATTTTAAGGTTTGTGTTTCACCTGGCATTATTAGTAGTTCTGCGGTATTGGCGCCTTTTATAGCAAATCCGTGAGGCAAATCCCAGTCCTGTTCTAAATTGGTTACATGGAAATAAACCTCGTCTCCAACTCTGATACCTTCAATATTATCAGGAGTTAGGTGACTTCTTATCAACGTCATGTAAACATGTACCTTATTTCCTTCTCTGGTAATTTTTGTCTGATCTTCACCTTTTGCAACATACGGATGTTGATTCTCTTCGATTTTATAGAATTTTAAAGAATTATCTTTAATGATACTTGCGGGAATAATCTGACTGTAATGCGGTTCGCCAATGGTAGGGAAGTCTAATAGTAGTTGCATTTTATCACCCGAAATATCATATAACTGAGCACTCTGTGTAAGTTCAGGTCCGGTAGGTAAATAGCGGTCTTTGGTAATTTTGTTGTAAGCAACAACATATTTTCCATAAGGTTTTTTCGTATCTCCACCCGGTACAGTTAAGTGTCCAATAGAGTAATAAGTTGGTACCCTGTCTAATATTTCTAATGACTTTACGTTCCATTTTACAATTTCTGAAGAAACAAAGAAAGAAGTATAAGCATTTCCTTTATCGTCAAATTCTGTATGTAAAGGGCCTAAACCTGGTTTTTCTACCTCGCCATGTAATACCGATTCGTATTTTAAGACATTAAATCCATCGTACTCACCATCAAAATCTTTGTTCTCGATAGCTTTTTTGATTTTTGAGAATGCAAACACAGGTAGAAGAGCTGCTAGTTTACCACTCCCTACAATAAATTCACCCGATGGGTCAACATCTGTACCATGTGGCGATTTTGGACATGGGATAAAGTAACATACTTCCTTTAACTGGTCGGGAGTAAGCACCAGAACCTCGTTTTTAATTTCAGACGTTGCAGAATGCTTATGTTCGTCCCATTTGTTGTGAGCATATTTAGCCGGTTTCTTTTTTCCTTTACCAGCTTTAATCATTTCTTCGGCTTTTTTCCAGTTTACAGCCATAATAAAGTCTTTATCTCTTTGAGAAGCGTTGACCTCCAAAAGTGTATAAGCTTTTTCTGTATTGTAAGTGGAGAAGAAAAACCATCCACTGCTTGGGCCTTTACCACTGTGGCTCAGGTCGAAGTTTAAAGCAGGTACTTCTAACTGGAAAGCAATGTTCATATCGCCTTTTTCTTTGTCTACTCCTATAAAGCTGATGGTTCCTTTAAAGTTATCTTTATAGGTATGTATAGGATATTCTACGCCATCATCAGGGACACTGAACCGTGTTCCGGCAACCACATATTCTGTGTTCTCAGTTAAGAAAGGAGAGGAGTGATTACCAGCACTATGAGGTAACTCCAGAATCTCAACAGTTTTAAAAGTTTTAAGATCCAGTCTGGCTACCCTTGGGGTATTGTTTCCGTTTACAAATACCCAACGGCCGTCCATTTCACCATTGGTTTGTGAAACCTGTACGTGATGCAAATCATCGTAAGGGACAAAGCCATGAGAAGTATTCAGCATAGGAAGTGTTTCTTCACTATATCCATAACCAGTTTCCGGATTTTGTGAGAATACAGGAAGTACTTTTAATAACCTGCCAGAAGGAAATCCGTAAACAGATAATTGTCCGCTGAACCCTCCTGAAACGAATCCATAGAACTCGTCGTACTGCCCGGGAGCAACATATACTTTAGACGCTGCATCACTATTAACTGCATCTCCGGCTCCTTTTGGTTTACATGCCGCCATCAGGAAAATGGCAGATAGAAGATAAAGTGTGGTATGTTTTAACATAATAATAGGGGTTAATTATTTTATTTCGTTTTTTGTCTTTCGCTGGTGTTATCTGTCCTGATAGCTAATTATTCATCAGTCACTGGTAAATTTTATTATAAACTGTTCATCATTGACTATAGACAATCAGACTTCGGTCTTCCGACTTCAGATATTATTTTACACCATCATTTTGACGCATAAATTCAACTATACTTCTTGCCTCGTCATCAGAAAGATTTTGGTTTGGCATGCGCACCAAACATAGCTCCAATTGAGCCTGCAATTCCGGGTCTTTATCTATCATCTGATCGGGATTGGTAATAAAATTCATGATCCATGGCAGCGTTCTGCGTTGGGTAACACCTTTCCAGCCTGGTCCAACCAGTTTTTCATCGGTGTGCTTATGGCAAGAGTTACATTTAGTGGCCGCAATGGCTTTTCCCTGATCTGCCATTGCAACATCTAATGCGCCAGCCGTTACATTTGAGTCGTTGAATTTTCCATCTCCACGGCTTGGGTCGTAGTCTGATGTGTTGGCTGTCGGCGTACTTTGTTCTGTTGAAATACTTTTTGATTCTGATGTAGTACTGTTTCCTCCACAAGAACCGATTAAAAAAACTGTAGCCAGAATAGCTGTTGTGAAAATTGCCTTGTTCATTTTGATGTCGATTAAGTCCGACTCAAAAGTACAAGTGCCTTTTTCGTTTATTTATGATTGTAATCATGTTGTATGGAGAAGAGATGCGAATTTTAATAACATGTCTGGTTTAGACAGGACTTTCCCTCATTCTTAAAAGAGGCAGTGCTGATACGATGAATATTCCCTATTCAAAGGTGATTACAGGAAAAGCTGTTATTAGGTTTATAATTGACTTTTTGTTGTTTTATTGCAGAGAGGAAGGGATTCGAACCCTCGATACGGTTACCCGTATACTACCTTTCCAGGGTAGCTCCTTCAACCACTCGGACACCTCTCTGTTTGTGGGTTGCAAATGTAATTATAATTGTAATAAAAAAAAATCCATCTGCTATTAAAAACAATTTTCAGGAATAGTTCTTGTAGGATTTAAAGTCTAACTTTGAAAAATAGTCAATATATGAATTCAACTATAAGAAAACAGCCTTTTTATGTGAAGCTAGCCATGGTGCTTGTTTCGTTAATAGCCATGGGATATTTAGCCATATTAGGTAAAGCGGTATTGTCTCCGCTGATATTCTCTTTTTTGTTTGCCATCCTATTATATCCCGTATCTAAGTTTCTTGAACAGAGACTTAAATTTCCTAAAGGTTTGGCCAGTATACTTTCTGTTATTCTTTTCATCTCTCTTATATCAGGTATATTATATCTGATAGGGTCGCAGTTTAGCTCTCTGTCAGAAGATTGGCCACAGTTTAAAGAGCAGTTTATCAAGTCTATAGAGCAGTTTCAGGAATGGATAGCACAAAGTTTTAATGTAGATAAAAGCCATCAGGTAACCTATCTTACAGATGCTGCAAAAAAAATGTTGTCATCTTCAACAGTAGTTATCAGTGCAACAGTAGTGTCATTATCCTCTACTATTATATTTCTTGTTTTTACTTTTATCTATACCTTTTTTATACTTTTTTACAGAAGGCATATTGTCAATTTTCTGAATGCGGTATTTAAGGAGGAACATCTTGATACGGTAAACGATGCTTTAGAACAAATTCAATATATCATCAGAAATTATCTGGTGGGTATCATGATCCAGATTGCAGTGGTTAGTACTATAACGTGTTTGGTATTCTGGGCACTGGGAATCAAATATGCATTTTTATTAGGAATGCTTACAGGTATCATCAATATTATTCCTTACGTCGGAATATTTACGGCTATGTTTATTAGTGCATTGGTTACTTTTGCTACAACAATGGCTTTTACTAAAGTGCTTTTTGTGGTGGCGGCATTAATAGGAATTCATGCATTTGATGCCAATATTCTATTGCCTACAGTTGTAGGCTCTAAAGTTAAGATTAATGCTTTTATTACTGTTTTAGGGGTGTTTATAGGGGAGATGCTATGGGGTGTTTCTGGCATGTTCCTCTCTATTCCGGTTGTGGCTGTTTTAAAAATAATCTTCGATAGGGTCGAATCTATGAAGCCCTGGGGAATGCTTTTAGGCGAAGGATCCAAAAACTAACTTTATAAAAGATTACCTTTGGCTTTAGCAATTTTTACTATAGAAAGATGAAATACGGCGCATATTTATTTGATTTAAACGGAACAGTTATAGACGACATGCATTTCCATGGCAGAGCCTGGAAAAAGATATTATCAGAACTAGGAGCAGATCTGACTTATGACGAGGTGGTATTGCAGATGTACGGAAAAAACGCTGAGTTATTGGAGCGGGTTTTTGGAGCGGGACATTTTTCAGATGCAGAAGTAGAAAAAATATCTATAGATAAAGAAAAAGCTTATCAGGAGGCTTACCGTCCGGAAATGAAATTAATAGATGGTTTGGGAGCATTTTTAGAAAAAGCGCATCAAGCCGGAATTAAAATGGCTATTGGTTCTGCAGCCATACCGTTTAATATAGATTTTATTTTAGATAATCTGAATATTAGAAAATATTTTGATGTTATCGTCAGTGCAGATGATGTAGATAAAAGTAAACCTCACCCTCAAACCTTTACTAAAGCGGCGGATATTTTAGGGGTCGAATATTCCAAATGTCTGGTATTTGAAGATGCTCCCAAAGGAATTGAAGCAGCTGCAAATGCGGGAATGGATGCTGTAGCTATTACCACCTTGCATCCGGAAGAAGATTTTTTCAGATATAGTAATATCATCACTTTTATAGCAAATTATAGTGAGCTAGAGTTGCTGTAAGTTACCACAGCAACTTTTTGTCTATGAAAAGTCATGAATGTTTCTTTATTTATCAATATATGATAATATGTTCATATATTTGAATATGGCAAATGAATTGACTACCGAAAAACTAGAAAAGGCAGCCTATATTTTGAAAACAGTGGCACATCCTTTACGATTGAAAGTTATCGAGCTATTGGGCAATACAGAGAAAATGAGTGTAGGTGAATTGTGCGATGTGCTAGCGTGTGAACAGTCTTTAGTTTCTCATCATTTAAATAATATGAGATTAAAAGGTTTGTTGAAAGCAGAGAAGCAAGGAGTACAGGTTTTTTATTCTTTAAAAGAACGAGAGCTACTTGGACTACTGGCTTGTATTGAAAAATGTAATTGCAATATGTAATGGCTAACGAATTATTAAGTTACATTTTAGCGCTGGTAGTAGGTTTGTCTTTAGGACTTACCGGAGGAGGAGGTTCTATACTCACGGTACCCATTTTGGTTTATATATCAGGTATAGAGCCTGTTTTGGCAACGGGTTATTCGTTGTTTATTGTAGGAGTTACTTCTTTTGTAGGGATGCTGGGCTATTTTAAAGAAAAGCTTGTAGATATTAAGCTGGCTATATTATTCTCGGTTCCTTCTATGTTAACAGTGTGGTTGGTCAGGCGCTTTGTGGTGCATAACCTGCCCGACGAGCTTTTGCAAATAGGCACATTCACCCTTACAAAAGATACAGCCTTAATGTCGCTGTTTGCCTTAGTAATGATACTAAGTGCGGTGAAAATGATATGGTTTAGTGATAAAGCGGATTCGGAGAAGATAGAACAGCCTAATTATAAAGTGGCAATAGGTAGCGGGGTGGTAGTAGGTATCTTATCGGGGTTAATTGGTGCCGGTGGGGGATTTCTGATTGTTCCGGCAATTACACTGTATTTAGGTTTACCAGTACATTTAGCTATAGGGACATCTCTGCTTATTATATCGTTGAATTCTTTGGTGGGGTTTACCGGAGATTTTCAACACCTTACAGATATCCAATGGCCGTACTTACTCGAGTTTTCACTTATAGCAGTTATCGGTGTATTAGCAGGGGTATATATTGGGAAATTAACCAATGCAAAAAAACTAAAAACCATATTCGGGTGGTTTGTTTTAAGCCTGGCAATAGTAATCATCATTAATATTATAAAATAAATATATCGGTTCCACCTAGTAAATAAAAATAAACAGATGAAAGTAGAACAATTATATACGGGATGTTTGGCAGAAGCTGCCTATTATATTGAAAGTAATGGCGAAGTAGCTATTATAGACCCATTAAGAGAAACGGCTCCATATATCAGGAAAGCGGAAGCGGCGGGAGCGAAAATCAAATATGTTTTTGAAACCCATTTCCATGCTGATTTTGTTTCGGGACACGTAGATCTGGCACAAAAAACAGGAGCAACTATTGTTTATGGTCCAACAGCTCAACCTTCATTTGAAGCTTATATAGCTAAAGATAACGAGGAGTTTAAAGTAGGTGCATTAACGATAAGAGCATTGCATACACCGGGACATACGCCAGAATCTACTTGTTATCTGTGTTTAGATGAAGAAGGTAAGGAGTATTGTGTTTTTACCGGAGATACTCTTTTTATAGGAGATGTTGGTCGCCCGGATCTGGCACAAAAATCGGCCAATAAAACGGCAGAAGAAATGGCTTCTGATCTTTATGATTCGTTGCGGTCCAAAATTATGCCTTTAAATGATCATGTACTGATTTATCCGGCACATGGTGCAGGTTCTGCATGTGGAAAAAACATGAGTAAGGAAACTTTTGACACTTTGGGGAATCAGAAAAAGACTAACTATGCATTGAGTGATATTTCAAAAGAAAATTTCATCAAAGAACTAACTACCGGGATATTGCCGCCACCTCAATATTTTTCTAAAAATGCACAGATGAATAAAGAAGGCATAGATACCATAGAAACGGTGTACGAGAGAGGATTAAATGCACTGAATGCCGATGAATTTGAGCAGGCAGCAAATGACGAAGGCGCACTGTTGCTGGATGTGAGAACTCCGGAAGAGTTTGCCAAAGGCTTTATCCCCAATTCTATTTTTATAGGTCTGGACGGGCAGTTTGCCCCATGGGTTGGTGCTTTAATTACTGATTTGCATCAGCCGATGTTATTGGTGTCACCAGAAGGAAGAGAAGAAGAAGCCGTAAAACGTTTGGCTCGGGTAGGTTATGATTATACTATAGGGTATCTGAAAGGCGGATTCCAGACCTGGTTAGCTTCGGGTAAAGAAATAGATACCGTAGAAGAGGTCAATGCTGTAGAATTGGGGACATTATCGAGTGAGCAAAAACTTGAAATTCTTGATGTAAGAAAACCCGGAGAATATGAAGCTGAGCATATAGAAGGGGTAGAAAATAAGCCTCTTGATTTTATAAACGACTGGACAAGCGAAATCAATAAAACAGATAAATACTATCTGCATTGTGCCGGGGGATACAGATCTATGATTACAGCGTCTATTTTAAAAGCCCGAGGTTTTGATCATTTGGTAAATATTAAGGGTGGTTTTGCTGCTATTAAAAATGAGTCGGGACTAAAAACTACCGATTTTTCTTGTCCATCGAAAAAAAGCTAAAAAATGAAAAATATTATAGTTGTATTTTTTATCCTGATGTTTTCCGGAGTATCTGCAATTCAGGCAGAAGAGGTTGTAGTACCCCTTCCGTTGGATTTGGTAACATTCGAGAAAAGTTTAGAAAGCAGGTCGTTTATTGTCCTTGATACCAGATCTGCCAAAGAATTTGCAGAAGGACATATTAAAAAGTCTGTCTTTTTAGGTGTTGACGGACCTTTTGAAACCTGGTTGTCTATAGCGGTACCGGATAAAAATCAATTTATATTGGTTATTGCAGATGAAGACAAAGCTCAGAACGTTTTATCAAAATTGAACGAAAAGGGATATTTTCATGTAAAAGGTTTTCTGAAAGGTGGGATAGATACCTGGATTAAAGCTGGAAAAAAACTTCAGAAAATAAATGAGGTTGAAGCGGCAGATCTGGAGAAAGTGATTTCAGGAAAGAACAAGCAGGTGCTGGATGTGAGAAAGCCGGAAGAATATCGACAGGGGCATCTGGTTACTGCTTTAAATAATCCATTATCAGAATTACCAGCATGGTCCCAGGCATTGCAAAATAAAAACACCTATTATGTGCATTGCGCCTCGGGGTATAGATCTATGATAGCAGTTTCGTTATTGCAGTTGCATGGAGCTAAAAATGTAGTTAATGTAAAAGGAGGATATCAAGCTATCCAAACTAATCAAAATTTAAAAATAGAAAGTCAATGATCGAGATTTTAAGTAAACCATGGCCCTGGTATGTTGGAGGAGCTTTGGTAGGGCTGGTTGTTCCAACCCTGTTATTAATAGGAAACAGATCTTTTGGTATATCATCCTCTTTAAGGCATATGTGTGCTGCTTGTATGCCGGCTAAAATCCCTTTTTTTCAGTACAACTGGAAGAAAGAAAGCTGGAATCTATTTTTTGTTTTTGGTATTTTTTTAGGTGGTATAATTACAGCCCTGTTTTTTAAAAATCCTGAACCGGTACAAATCTCAGAAAGTACTAAAACTTATCTTATCGAGTTAGGAGTAAAAGATTTTAGTGGAATTCTTCCGGAAGATATTTTTGGAATAGACCAGATATTTACATTAAAAGGTCTGATATTTTTAGTGTTCGGAGGTTTTATGGTTGGTTTTGGAACCAGATATGCCGGAGGTTGTACCAGCGGACATTCTATTATGGGAATAGCCAATATGCAATGGCCTTCTTTAGTGGCAACTATTGCTTTTATGGTAGGTGGTATAATATCCACCTGGTTTATCATTCCTCAAATTTTTAAGCTGTTTTAAACAATGGAAACTAAAGAATTAGATAAGATAAATATGCAGACAGAGGATAAAGTATCCTTTGCGGCAAACTTCAAGTATTTGCTTTTGGGAGCCTTTTTTGGCGTAGTATTTATTAAAACTGAAGTTGTGTCGTGGTTTAGAATTCAGGAAATGTTCCGGTTCGAGTCATTTCATATGTTTGGAGTCATAGGAACCGCAGTTATTGTTGCGGCAATTTCATTATTCATAATCAAGAAATTTAAGATAAAAACACTGAGTGGAGATGATATTGTGCTGCAACCCAAGAAATTTAATAAAGGGCAAATTTATGGTGGTTTAATATTTGGTTTAGGATGGGCGATAACAGGTGCCTGCCCGGGACCTATATTTGCGCAGTTTGGTTACGGATATTTAGCCGTAAGCATTACTTTTTTAAGTGCCATATTGGGTACATGGGTTTATGGATTATTAAGTGATAAACTGCCTAAATAATCTTAATTTCGTTAGTTGATGACGAAGTTTAAGCTATACAGGCATTTTATAGCAATCGGTATTTTATTGATTGCAGGTTTCAGGTTTGGAAAGATCAAAGGAATGTTGATTGTTCTTTTAATCTATCTGGCTCTGAATGTTGGAAGTATAGTTAAATTGATAAGGAAAATAAAATATGGGAAATTTTAAAGAAATCATAAACTCCGGAAAACCGGTATTGGTTGACTTTTTTGCAGAGTGGTGCGGACCATGTAAAACAATGGCGCCAATTTTAGACGAATTGAAAAAGGAAGTGGGTGAAGATGCCACCATATTAAAGATAGATATTGATAAAAATGAACAGGCTGCTACTGCTTTAAATGTAATGGCTGTTCCTACTTTAATTCTTTTCAAAGATGGGCAGATTAAATGGAGACAAAGCGGAGTAGTGCCGGCAGGGGAATTGAAGAAGATTATTGATGCGAATAAGTAGATTGTTGTTTAAGTGGAATTTAAGAATAGAGTTGTATTAAAAGAACCTTGTTATCCTATGTTTGTATCTGTAAAATTTAAAGGGATAAAAAAGAATTATTAAATTTCAATAGAAGAAGGTAAAGACATAAAGCCGATTTCCGTCATCCCGGACGCAGTTGAGGAATCTCTTTCAGAAGTACTTAGGAAGAGGTTTCTCTTCGCTCTACTCATCGAAATAAACTGTGTTAAAAACACAATAAAAGTTGAATCTCTCTCCTGATATCGTCTCTAAAAGGACGATGTGCTATAAAATCATTAAAGGTATTATTTCTTGTAAATGTTTAAATGCAATGTCTTCTGTCGGGAAACATTGCAGAGAAAGGTAATCTGTTTTTAATAACGAGATACCTTCTAAAGCCTGTATTGAGCTTGCCGAAATGTTCACCATGACAAATGCCGAAGTATAGGTATGACAAAGAAATTTTGATTTAGCATAACCGATGTTTATTGCCTTATCCCGATCCCGAATGCTTTTGAGAAGAGATCTGTTTTGAAAGCTCTTCTGATAGAAATTTAACTTTGTTTACTTTCAATTTCCCTCCGCTATTGATTAACTATGTAGTCTGAATTGTGTAGTTTTTTAAGGAGATATACTAGTGGGTAAATAGAGGGTTTGTAGAGGGTTCATAGAGGTAGAACTCTATAAAATCACTATTTAAGCACTTCTTTATTTAAACTTAAATACTATAATGCTTTGTCCATAATTTTGTGTATTTGATATAGGAAACAGACTAGAGATCATCAGATAAAAAATAGTCCCCGATTCGTTGATAGCAAACAGTACTATCAGAACAGTTTTAATATAATATACGGAGCATTATTTTGAATTATTAATGCGTTGAGGGATTTGTTTAATATATTATGAGAGCTATGCTGAACCTCCACGACTTTGTTACAAAGTAATTCTTTTATTATGATTTGCTTATAGCTAGTGGGAATCTAAATTATTAGTAAAATTAATGAAGAGCTGACTGTTACTAGGGTAACGTAGCCCGGTATAATCGGATCGTCTTGAAATTTTATGGAAATTTAATTTATTTTAACGCTTATTGTTTGCTTTTTTGTGATTATTTTATAGCTTTGTGTAAGCTAATTTAATACCGAAAGATTCCTTTTTGTAGTTTCCGATCCAAATACGTTTGAACTAGAATGTAAATACAGTAAGAATTCGATCTAATCAAATGCTTTTTCAAGACGGTATAACAGTATTTAAGTGTTGATATTTAAAACTTAACTGTATTTGACATGAAAAATATCATTATTATCACTTTAGCAATTTGTATTGGCTTGTTTGTTAGTTGTGATAAACCAGACAATCTTGCAGAAAATTGTTATAAAGCTAGATTAATAAGTAATAACAGTACTTGCGGTACGGTCGTTCATATTGTTACTGCTAATTCGGCTTTGCCTCAATCTTTATGGGCGGACGGAAATGGTATAAAGTATGAACAAGCTTATAGTACAGGTGTTATGCCTGAGGAATTTAAAGATGGCAGAACTTTTTTTGTGAAGGTCAGCAATGTATCTAAGCTTGATTCCCAAATTATGCCAGCTGTTTGTGGTCCCTTACCCCAATATGCGATTACTTTTGATTTAGTAGATGAAAATTGTTCTTTGCTGGAGAGTTCGAAGGGTGATTAATATTAAGTCTTTATTGTTGATTGTGTTTTTAATTATAGAAAGGGCACAGAGTATAAAAACTTTGCGCCCTTTGTGTATTCTTGTCGCTCTTTACGGTTAAACTTGTTTTAAGCTAAAGTTATATCTTTCTTATTCACCGGCATAGGAACTTTTACATAATAACCAGTTCCGTCATAAGGTCTTTTCCGTGGATGTTCTTTACAAGCATCAGAACAACAGCCAGCCATTTTCCATCCGCATTCCTCGCATTGGGTGAAATGTTCGTTACACTCAGGATTAGCACAGTTGATCATTTTTGTAGTTTTAGTGCCGCAGTTATAGCAAACAGAAATAACTTCCGGGTTCACAGAGTTTACATCTACAGCAATTCTGTTGTCAAAAACATAACATTTCCCTTCAAAATCTTTTCCACCGGCTTCTTTCCCATATTTAATAATACCACCATGTAGTTGGTAAACATCTTTGAAACCCTCGTGAAGCAAAAGAGCTGATGCTTTTTCGCATTTAATGCCACCCGTACAATAAGTTAGTATTTTTTTGTCTTTGTATTGTGCTAGCTGATTAATCATATCAGGGAAATCTCTGAAATTGTCGATGTCTAAAGTTATCGCATTCTTAAATTTTCCCATTTTGTGTTCGTAGTTAGATCTTACATCCAAAACTACTACATCATCGCGATCTTTCATTTCCATGAAATCAACTGGTTCCAGATGTTTTCCGGTTTTTTGGGTAGGATCGATGATGTTTGGATCACGTAGGCCTGAGTGTACAATTTCTGCTTTGTATCTGCAATGCATTTTCATGAAAGAAGGTTCGTCTACTTCATCTATTTTAAATTCGGTAGCATTAAAACGACCATCAGCATAAACATAGTCCATGTATTTTTTGCATTGCTCCACGGTACCGGAAACGGTTCCGTTTAAGCCTTCATCAGCAATAATGATACGTCCGGTTAGTCCTGTTTCTTTACAAAATTTCAGGTGATCTGCAGCGTACTGTTCCGCATCCTCGATGTGGCTATAACAGTAATATAAGAGTGTTTGGTAAGCTTTCATAAACCATTGATACTGCTGTAAACAGTGTTAAATGAGTTGCAAAAGTATTAAAAATCAGTTTAAAGCTAAAATTGGGAGGTATGATTTACGTCACTTTTTTAGTGGTTTTTATGAAAAAGGTTAAGGATAAAAATAGCTGGAGCAGGCAAGACCCAAATAGAATAGCTTTATTAATGAGTAAGCTTTCTTTTTAAATGATAGTATCTGGAACGGGCAGAATCGAAAAACAATGCAAATAAAAGTATGACCACAGCAATGAATAGTGTGTGGAAGTGCATCGTTTTGTAAAGTACACCGCTTAGCAAACACCCCATAAAAAAACACAGTATAATGGCCAGTTTAAGGTTAATGCTTTGGAGCAGTTTTCTGAAATTGGACTCATTTCTTTTGTAGAATATCAGTTGAGAAAGCTCAATCCCTAAATCAGTGAATAATCCGGTAAGATGTGTAGTTCTGACTACTGAGTTTGAAATTTTAGTAACCAGGGCATTCTGTAAGCCCATAGCAAATAGTAAGATACAGGCACTAACACTGTTGTTAAAGTAATTATTTGCTCCTAAAGATATGGTTAATAACAATAATATTTCTACAGAGATTGGGATGGCGTAGGAGATGAAAGCTCTTTTTCTGATGAATATTTCTATGAGCAAGTTGGAGAAAAATGCACCCAGCAGGAATGATAAAATGTACAGAGAGAAGATAATGGCTACTGAATAATGTTGGATAACCATTTCTTCTGCAAAATAGGCAAAATGCCCTGTTACATTTGTGGTTAACACTTTTAATCCCATTACACCAGTTACATTTACTATTCCTGCAACCAAAGACAACATTGAAGCTAGTCTCAGATTATGGGAAAATGTTCTGTTTTTTCCTTTATGTCGAAACATGACTTATCAATAGCTTTTAATGACAAAGTTATATTTTTTTAATGCTTATTTGGAATGTATCAATATCTGTCTTGTTTAAACTTGTAAGGGCTTTGAAATCTGAACGAAAATTTAAAGCCGTGATTTAATAAACCATGGTTGTCAAAAGAGAAAGCATAGTCTATTCGTCCCCCCAATCGTTGTAGGCCTACATATATTTCGTAATATAAGCCCTTTTCGGGTTGTACAAGAAGTGCAGCTCCGGTTAACTCTTGTAATTTTAACTTTCTAATAAGGGGGATGCTTCCAAAAAACTTAGTATTATAATTATGCTCCCAGTGTCCCTCAATAAATTCCCTGTCGGTACTATAGGTGTAGTAGTCCAATAAGTGGAAGTTCTTGAGACCGGGGTTAAATATTAATGCCATGTTACCTCCAAATTGCTTCCAATCGGGGAAATAATTCACTTTGTGGTTCAGGAATTTACCGGCAGATACAGAAAAAGAAGCATATCCCCATAATCCAATATCTAACTTTTCTTGTTGGACCTCAAATTCCAGATAGTCAAAATTACTTTCCGAACCGAATATACCGGGTATACCTTTTTTATAAGTAAGTATTAGGCGGGGATTATCAGGTATTTTGTAGATTTTGACTCCTTCTTTGCTAATGTATTGGTGATTAAAAGTATATACTAGTGTGCTCGAGAATCTTAGGGTAGTATGGTCTGGAAAAAGTTTGCCATCGTCTTCATCAAAAGGGTTGTTGGAGGTGAAATTCTTATCTTTTATTTTACGAAAAGAATAATCGTACATATTTGATACAGAGATATTCCGGGATAACTCGATCCCTCCGGAGAGATAAAGTCCGTTTGTGATTTCACGACCCGAAGAAACACTACCATAGGTTTTTCTAAAGAGTTTCATGAAATTCTGCTCAAATAACAAAGAGTTTAAAGAGTTATAAAGTGTACTTAAAGAGCCATTAGGGTTAAGGTCACGATAAGTACTTCCCATATTTATGCCCAATACACCGCGCTTTTGCGGACTATATAGCCATGAAAAAGCAATATCGGAGTTGAATTCTTTATTTTTAAAACCATAGCGGACCTCGGGCTTAATCGTAAAGAAACTTCCATCAAATTCACGGTATTTTGTATACCTCACACCATATTTGATACCGGGACCTTCTACGGTATTGTAAAACAGTGACGGAGCAATAGCATCAAAACTAATACTGTATTCTTTGTAGGTGTTTTGTATGTTGAACTTACTGAAAAGAAAGGGTGAGATTCTTTGTTGCAAACTAAGATTATCCAGGGAGTCAAGGTATTTCTTTTTTCCCTGTGCATTCTTTAAGCTGTCGTCCAGTCTGTAAGAACTTTTTTCCAGAGGGGTCAGCGGTATGGGGCGGTTTAGTTGTAGTTTGGCTTCTCCTTCCTGGTTTTGTCGCTCAATCTTGAGCGATTCATACTTATTAAAAATGTTTTCCTCAGCTTCATTTTGGGTGAAGTAATTGAAAGTAGCGACACATACACCGCTGTAAGCAAAACCAAAATTGTTACCATAATAATTTATTTTAGTTTGCGAAGGGTAATAAAAGTTATCTATTTTAATCAGGTCCTGATGTATGGTTAAATAGTTGATAAGGCTGATTCCTCCGTTGTCGCCAAGATTTAGCGAAAGGTTGGTAATTTGCATTGTAGCAGCATTAATAAATATATATCCGTAAAATGCCGGTTCGAAAAAGTTTTTGGGGTATATCCGTATACTATATAATTTAATCCCGTTTTCATCTTCGAAAGTCTTGTCAAAAAAGAAATCGTAATATTTAAATGCACTGTTTGCTATAGGAGATACATATTTTTTATCGCTAAAGCCTTCCAGTTCTACATAGTTCTCATTAAAGTCAAGTAAAAGATCAGAAGCTTTATTAAAACGCCATGCCTGACGGAATTCGCCATAATTTTTAAAAAAACTGATGTCTTCTTTTATGATTTTTGAATCACTAAAATAAAGATCCGAAATAGCTTCGTGAATGTAAAGGGCCTGTTTTTCAGTGTCTTTAAGTTTAAGAAGTTTTTTGACGTTTTTACCTAAAAAACGTTTGGGTGCTTTGTCTAATACCAATGTGTTTTTTAGGTAGGCATTAGCTTTCAGGTTAAGTTTTCGTTCGTAATTTTTAAGGGCAATAGCTTGTCTGATGATACTGTCTCCAAGCTCATGTTCCCTTTTCCCCCAATCAGAGAACGCATCGAAATAGAGAAATAAAAGTATCGTCAAACACCAAAACCTCATAAAACCCAAGTGTCAAATATGTGAAAAAGCTCAAAAACATTGTTAATATAGCTTATTTAAGGCTAAAAACAATTATAACAATGTAACAGATTTAGTTGTTTTTTATTGTATGTATTCTGCGTGTAAAAATCAGAATATATAAACCCATGTTTTGAGGCATTTTTTATTAAATTTGCGTGTTATGCAATCTAAAATCGATTTATATACTTCCGAAATACAGGGTTTTACTCCTGAAAACGCAGATGAACTGGAACGCTTCAGAATTAAATTTTTGGGCACAAAAGGTATAATCAAAGATTTATTTGAAGAATTTAAAGGTGTTTCTGCTGAAGAAAAACGTGTTTTGGGAAAGGTGCTTAATCAATTTAAGCAATTTGCGGAGCAACGCTATAGTGCATTGAAAGAAGGGTTTGGGTCTCAGGAAAAAGATCAGCAAAGTAGCGAGGATTTAACGTTGCCGGGTTCTGGAATGGAGATTGGCGGTAGACATCCACTATCCTTGGTAAGGAAGGAGATTTTAGAGATTTTTAAAAGATTAGGCTTTGTGGTGGCCGAAGGGCCTGAAATTGAAGATGACTGGCATAATTTCTCTGCATTGAATTTTCCTGAGGAGCATCCGGCAAGAGATATGCAGGATACATTTTTTATCAAGAAAAATAGTGGTAGAGATGATATCGCCTTGCGTACGCATACTTCATCTGTTCAGGTTAGGTTAATGGAACAGGGCAAGCCACCTTTCAGGGCGTTAATGCCGGGTCGCGTTTATAGAAATGAAGCTATTTCTGCCAGAGCACATTGTTTTTTTCATCAGATAGAAGGTTTATATGTGGATGAAAAGGTGTCATTTGCTGATCTGAAGCAAACCTTATATTATTTTGTGCAGGAATTATATGGTGAGGGGACAAAAGTGCGTTTCAGACCATCCTTCTTTCCATTTACAGAACCATCGGCAGAAATGGATATTTCCTGCTCTATTTGTAAAGGAGAAGGCTGTCAGATGTGTAAACAAAGTGGTTGGGTAGAGATTCTGGGGTGCGGAATGATAGATCCGAATGTGTTGGAAAATGTAGGGATAGATAGTAAGAAATACTCCGGATTTGCTTTTGGAATGGGAATAGAAAGAATAACTAACCTGAAATATCAGATTAAAGATTTAAGGCTGTTTTCTGAGAATGATATTCGTTTCTTAAAGCAATTTCAATCAGAAATAGTATAAAAAGAAGACGATGAAGAAATGTAGGTTGTTATCTGTTTTGTTTTTTCTGATTTTTACTTCATGTGGGAAAAATCAATATGATAACTTTCCCTATGTTTTGGTGGATGCTAAATTTTCTTTGCAGGACCCAAAATTTAGTTCATTAAAGACCAAAGGCACTTCTGTAGATGTAAAAGAGGCAACAGGAAATGTCCAGGGGGTGGGAGGATTAATATTATATAATAATTCAGGAGTCATTATGGCTTATGATAAAAGGAGTCCTGCAAGCATAGAACAACAATGTAATGTTGTGTTAAACAGTGCCTTTACTTGTGAAGATAAATGTGCAGGGGTTATTTTTCAACTTTCTGACGGTAACAGAATCTCAGGAAGTTCAGGGATGCCTTTAGTACGGTACAGTGTTTCAGTCATGGCGGGAGACATGATAAGAGTAACAAATTAATGGAGGTAGATAAAATAAAAGATAGTATAAAAAAGGCAGCTCAGGAACTGTTTCGTAAATATGGTTATCATAAAACCAGTGTTAATGAAATAGCCAGAAGAGCAAAAATAGCTAAAGCTACTATCTATAAATATTTCGAAAGTAAGGAATTGGTGTTACACGCAATCCTGATGGATTATCTTCAGGTAAGTGTAAGCGATTTACTGCATCAGGGTGTTGCAGAAACATCCAAAGAAGAATACCTGAAAAGTCTGATTCTGAGGGTTAGCAAACTTTCGTATACCATTTGTAACGAGTTTATAGGCTGGGATTTTATCAGAGAGTCTACCAACTCACAAGAATTTTTAAAAAAGCTTTCCGATGAACTTGAGCAATTATTATATGCAGAGTTTATGGCGGTTGAAGAGTTAAATGATGATGAAACTTTTCCTGAAAGATTAAGATTTTTGATTAAATCCAGTAAAAGTATTATTTTTTCTTTTGCTTTTACATCTGTTAGCGATGCCGACGTGAGAAAGAACTTTGTGTCTTTCCAGAAGGAGATTTTACCATATTTGGTAAAGGCTGCATTATAATATGCAGGTAAACAGTATGATCTGTTTTTTATTTTATAATTCTAACAGCATGAACTAAACATGCCATAAAATGGATAAAGAATTTTACAATTATATATTCCAGAAACAGCTAAAGACAGAAGTTGTACCCTCTAATGTTGATATAGCAAAATGGGCAATGCGTCTGGTACGTTTAATTTTTCCTGAGCAAGCAGTAAATCCCATTAAAACTTATGAGGAGGTGGAGCAGGCTTTTGAAAAAATAAAAACAGATCTCCTGTTTTTATTGGATACCACTCATGCATGTAAAGACTGTGACCATAATTTGATAGTGAATGAGTTTATAGACTTTATTCCCGAATTATACAGGTTACTTAAAACAGATATTAAGGCAATCCACGATGGTGACCCGGCGGCCAATAACGAATTTGAAATTATCAGATCGTACCCCGGATTCTACGCTATTTCTTTTTATCGCATAGCTAATAAGCTTTTAAGGCTAAATACGCCTGTTATTCCCCGGATACTTACAGAATACGCTCACTCCAAAACAGGCATAGATATTCATCCGGGAGCTACTATAGGAGAGTATCTTTATATAGATCATGGTACCGGTTTGGTCATTGGAGAAACAGCAATTATAGGAAATAATGTAAAGCTATATCAGGGGATTACATTAGGTGCATTAAGTGTAGATAAAGGTTTGGCAGGGACTAAAAGACATCCTACGGTTGAAGATAATGTGGTTATTTATTCGGGAGCCACTATTTTAGGTGGAGATACCGTGATAGGTAAAAATAGCATTATTGGAGGAAATGTGTGGTTAACCAAGAGTGTGCCTTCAGATTCTATTGTATATCATTTGGCATCAGTTCAGGTTGCCGAGAAAAATAAAAATCATTAAAATGGCAGGTATATTAGACGTTTTGGGTAATACCCCTATTGTAGAATTAACCAAATTGAACCCTAATAAGAACGTGAAGATTTACGCTAAATTAGAAGGGAACAATCCGGGAGGCAGTGTTAAAGACAGAGCAGCTTTGAATATGATTCAGAGTGCTATAGATAGGGGAGATATAAAACCTGGAATGAAGCTGATAGAAGCTACCAGTGGCAATACAGGTATTGCTTTAGCAATGGTAGCACGTTTGTTTGGTTTAGAATTGGAATTGGTATTACCGGCTAATTCTACAAGAGAACGTACGCTTACTATGGAAGCCTTTGGGGCAAAAGTTGTTTTACTGGATAGTATAGAGGCTTGCCGTGATTATGCCGAAGAAAAAGGAGCTACGGATGATTATTTTCTTTTAAACCAGTTTGCTAATCCCGATAATTATCTGGCGCATTACAAAACAACAGGTCCTGAAATATGGAGAGATACACAGCATAATATAACCCATTTTGTAAGTGCTATGGGCACAACAGGTACCATTATGGGGACTTCCATGTTTTTAAAGGAACAAAACCCGGACATACAAATTGTAGGTTGCCAGCCTACAGAAAACTCTTCTATTCCCGGTATAAGAAGATGGCCTAAAGAATATCTCCCTAAAATATTTGATGAGTCAAGAGTAGATAGAGTGATAGATGTATCGCAGGAAGATGCCGTTCTTACAACGAGATCTTTGGTGAAAACAGAAGGCATTTTTGCGGGTATGAGTACTGGAGGGGCTTGTCATGCTGCGTTAAAAGTAGCTTCAGAACTTGATAGCGGGATAATTGTTTTTATAGCTTGTGATCGTGGAGATCGTTATCTAAGCAGTGATTTGTTCGGTTAATCTGCTAACTTCCAGTTTATCAGTAATATTATGTACATATTTTCTTAATTTAATAATAATATACCGTTTTGGTTTTTGGTATATATATTGCTATCTTTATGGAAATATGAAACTGATGAACAGAGGTTTAGCTCATTTTTCGGAACTGGTTGATAAAAAGTTTACGATTGAAGAAAAGCCAGCCAACAGATTCTACTTGTTTATAGTAGGTCTTTTTATCTGATATCCTGTATAAAGCTGTTCTTTTCTGGAATAGATGGGATTATATTGACCTAAATTTACATTTTTAACTTCCATCAAACACTTTAAACCAGCTGCAAATTGTTGTAACTGTTTAAAAAAACGTAAATTTGCCTTCCAAAAAATAAGATCATTGGCTAATCAAAAGATACTAGAAGAACTGCATGTATTTGATATTGCAGAAGAAGGAAAAGGTGTTGCAAGACACGAAGATTTAGTTGTTTTTATAGAAAAGGCTATTCCGGGCGATGTAGTTGATGCTGCGGTTTATAAGAAAAAGAAAAAATTTGCCGAAGCTAAGATTCATGCGCTAAAAGTATTCTCAGAAGATAGGCAAGATCCTTTCTGTACACACTTTGGAGTGTGCGGAGGATGTAAATGGCAGCACATGTCGTATACAGCGCAGTTAAAGTATAAGCAAAAATCTGTTTCGGATGCACTTCAAAGATTAGGGGGGATAGATGTTTCAGGAGTTGAAGATATTTTGCCATCGTCAGAAACATCCTATTACCGTAATAAGCTGGAATATACTTTTTCTAATAAACGTTGGTTAACAGATGAAGATATTGCAAGTGGCTTAGATAAAGAAATGAATGCTTTAGGTTTTCATGTCCCTTTGCGGTTTGATAAAATTCTGGATATAGAGCATTGTTATCTGCAGGCAGATCCTTCCAATACGATTAGAAACAGTATAAGAGATTTTGCGCTGGAACATCATATTTCTTTTTATGATTTGAGGGCTCATGAGGGGGCTTTACGAAATCTTATTATCCGAACTTCTTCTACGGGAGAAATTATGGTAATTGTTGTGTTTGCCTATCCGGAAGAAGGGCAAATAGAATTATTGATGAGTTATGTGGAAAAGACCTTTCCTCAAATTACATCGCTGCTCTATATCGTTAACCAGAAGAAAAATGATACCATATTCGATCAGGAAGTAAATGTATATAGAGGAGAGCCTTTTATTTTTGAAGAAATGGAAGGTTTGAAATTCAGGATAGGTCCAAAATCTTTCTACCAAACCAATTCTTTGCAGGCTTACGAACTTTATAAGATAACCAGAGATTTTGCCGGACTGTCCGGAAATGAACTGGTCTATGATTTATATACAGGAACAGGTACTATAGCCAATTTTGTGGCGCGTAGTACAAAAGAAGTTGTTGGTGTAGAGTACGTTCCCAGTGCCATAGAAGATGCTAAAATTAATTCGCAGATCAATAATATCCATAATACCAAATTTTATGCTGGTGATATGAAGGATGTTTTGAATGCTGATTTTATTGCGGAACATGGAAAGCCTGATGTAGTCATCACCGATCCGCCGAGAGCAGGAATGCATGCTGATGTGGTGGCGAGGCTGGTAGAAATGGAAGCAGATAAAATTGTTTATGTAAGTTGTAATGCGGCCACACAAGCCAGGGATCTAGCCTTGCTGACAGATAAATATGATGTGGTTAGGATTAAACCGGTAGATATGTTTCCGCATACTCAACACGTAGAAAATGTTGTACTTTTAAAATTGAAGAAATAATGGATGCAGAAGAACTTTTAGGGAATGTGGGAGGTGAGCAGGAGTTACCTAAAGAATCTCCTTTGATATCTCTTCAGAAAGATCTTAACTTTTATAAGGATACCCTACGGGAAGTTGCTGTGGATATTATGGTAGAAGGTCTTTCGTTATATCCAATTTTTATAGCGCACCAGCATCAGGTTTCTATTGGTGAGATTATTATAGATAAGGAAGAGATGGGTAGGGAATGGACTGTACAGGTATCTACGCTTGAAGAGTTTTTAGAGAAAGGGATTATCGAAAAAGACAAGAAAGATGTTTTTCTATATAGCTACAAAGATCCGGATGCTTATGCTTGTGTTTTTGCGGTTGTACCGGAAGGAGCTAATTTTGTATTTGTACCTTATTAAAAAATAAAAATTGGGGAGTTTTAAATATATCATCCTTAGAAAAATAAGAGAAATTATTTAACTTAACATCTGAAAAATAAAGTTTATGCCGTCCAATAAAAGAGTTCTTATCTTAAACCATATTCAGGTTCAACAGAAGATAAATAGGATTGCCTACCAGATTCTGGAAGATAATATAGATGAAAAGGAGATTATTTTAGCGGGTGTTGTAGCCAGAGGTTATCGTTTGGCTTTGAGACTGCAAAAAGTTCTGAAAAAAATCAGTGATCTAAAAATCAGGATAGTAAAGGTTGAGCTGAATAAAGATAGTTCTAAGCTTGAATCGGCTATAGATGTACCTTTAAGTGAATGCGAAAATAAGGTGATTATCCTGATTGATGATGTGTTAAACAGTGGACGTACTATTGCTTACGGACTGGGTGTATTCCTTAATATTCCTTTGAAAAAATTGAGATCTGTTGTTTTAATTAACAGAAGTCATAAGTTGTTTCCTGTTTCTGCAGATTTTGTGGGACTGGAACTGTCTACCGTTCTAAAAGAACATGTGTCTGTTGTTTTAGACGAAAACGGAGAGGAAGACGGAGTTTACCTCATGTAGTTCTACATGAGGTTTTCTTTTTCCAAAGCGGCAATAACATCGTCAGGTGTTAAATCTACGCCATCAAGTTTTATTCTGGCCTGTTCATAAAAAGGCCTTCGTTCTTTTAGTTTTTCTTTAATAAATTCCAACAGTTCTTCCTTAGACTTCCCTTTAATCAATGGTCTTTCGGTTTTTGCAGCAATTAAGCGATCTGCCAATACTTTTTCTGGTGGATCAATAAAAATGGTAATACCGTTATTATTCATCCATTCCATATTGTCGAAAAAGCAGGGTGCGCCGCCGCCTGTAGAAACAATAGCATCTTCTGCTATGGCAGATTGTTGTAATGTGTCACGCTCTATTTCCCTGAAATGATTTTCGCCTTTTTGCACAAAAATATCAGGAATAGATGCCTGTTGTGTGGTTTCTATCAAAACGTCCAGATCTATAAAAGGACGGTTTAGTTTTGCAGACAGCTTTTTCCCCATTCGGGTTTTTCCGCAGCCCATATATCCAACTAAAAATATTTTCATTCGTTTAAGTTTTAAAATCCAGTATATCCTTATAAAAATGGTTTTCAGGCTTTGAAACATCCATAATAACAATACATAAAAGTTTTACAACCTATTTTCCAAGATAACCATTCTCTAACTCTTCATAAGAAGGAAGGTCGCTTGAAGGCCATTTTTTAATAATTACACCATTCTTCATTAAAATAAGTCCCGGGTTAGATCTGACCATACTTTTTAAGGGAACGGCATCAGCATAAAAAATCTCAAACATCAATTTGTTTTCTTTGGCTAGTTTATCTGCATCCTGTGCCGAATTTGATGTTAACAGTACCGTTCTGGTATTGTAGTTTTTTGCCGTATTGATAGCTAATGTGTTAATGGTTTGGATAGCGCTCTCATTTGCTTTGTCGAGCTTCCAGCCCACCGCTATCAGATTATAATAAGGGTTTTCTATAATTTCATGCGTATAACTTACCCCTTGTGAATCAAAAATGTTAAGGTCTTTGATTTTTGGTTGGTAACCTGCTTTTACTAATACCGGATCAGATGAAGATATAAATTCCCAGTCTGGGTTCTCGTAGATTTTGGTGGCAAGATATTCCTTGTCGTTAATCTTTTTCTCTTCACCTGTAGATTTACTTTTTAGCGTATATATAATCTCATACTCGTCTTGTGGTGCGCCTTCGGGAATCTTCATAGATTCGGGAATATTTGCCCCCTCTTTATAGGGAAGAAAATCTATAATCGGTAAATAGTAATAAGTATAAAGTCCAAAAGCTAAGGGTAATAGAAAAGATATCCACGTTAAAAATTTGTTGTGTTTTTGAGATACGCCCCGCTGACGTTCTTTAACAAATAAATAAGTGATAAGTACTAAAAGTACAAGGTCTTTTGCAAAAGATTGCCATGGTGTTAACGGAATGGCATCGCCAAAGCACCCACAACTTTTAACCACATCAAATGCAGCAGAATAAAAGGTTAAAAAGGTAAAGAAAATAACCAGTGCCAGTAATCCGGTGTTTACATTTTTTTTAGATATGCCTAACAGAAGCAAAATCCCTAAAGAAACTTCCAGTGTACAAATAAAGATAGAGAAAAATACAGCTAAGGGACTAAGTGCTACCACATGAAAAACTTCGAAATATTCTTCGAGTTTGTAAGAAAAACCAAGTGGATCGTTTAATTTAATAAGTCCTGAAAAAATGAAAAGTAAGCCAACAAAAAATCTTACAATCCATTCTAAAGTTGATGCGCTTTTTCTCGATCTAATCATTGTCAATCCGCTAAACCTAATTTAATTAATGCAAAAACAGCGTAGTTTAACATGTCCTGATAATTCGCCTTTACACCTTCCGAAGCAATGGTTAGTCCGGCATTATCTTCAATTTGTTTCACTCTGAGGATTTTTTGAAGAATGAGGTCGGTTAACGAGCTAATTCTCATTTCTCGCCAGGCTTCTCCATAATCATGGTTTTTGGCAAACATCAAGTCTTTGGTCTCCTGTACCCTTTTGTCAAATTCCGTGTCAACAAAAGAAGGATCAAGTTCTGTGCCGATTTGCTGGTCCAGTTCAAGTTGTAGGATTGCCATTACACAATAATTGATAATACCAATGTATTCTCCCTTAACATCATCGCCAACTTTACTGACTTTTTTTTCTTCAAGGGTACGGATGCGCTGTGCTTTAATAAATATCTGATCGGTTAATGAACTGGGTCTTAAAATTCTCCATGCAGTGCCGTAATCACGGGTTTTCTTCATGAATAAATCTTTACATATTTTTATAACCTTATCGTATTGTGCAGATGTGTCGAATGCCAAAGCTTTAATTATTATAGTGTTTAGAATGTAACTAATCGTATTTTTGACGAATATAAATATTATGGATAAAGATACATTTTTTCAGGTAAAGACAACCTTAAATGTGAAGGGGAAACTGTTGGATTTATCGAGTCCTTTGGTGATGGGGATTCTCAATATTACCCCGGATTCTTTTTATGCCGGAAGCAGGTTAGATAAAAAAGAGGAAATCCTGAAACGTGTAGAAAATTTTATTACTGAAGGGGTAGATGTGATAGATATAGGAGCCTATTCTTCGCGTCCCGGAGCAGAAGATGTATCGGCTCAAGAGGAAATGGGTAGGTTGTTGCCGGTGATAACAGCTATAAAAGAAAGCTTCCCGGAAACTATTTTGTCTGTAGATACTTTTAGAGGAAGTGTGGCGGAGGCGGCTATAGGAGCGGGAGCGCATATTATCAATGATATTTCGGGAGGAGAGTTAGATGATGAAATGTTTGCTACAGTAGCAAAATTGCAGGTCCCTTATGTTTTGATGCACATGAAAGGAACCCCTAAAAACATGACCTCTTTAACTCAATACGATGATTTGTTTGGAGAATTGATGGAATATTTCTCTAGTAAGATCAATCATTTAAAAGCTTTAGGTGTTAAAGATATTATTTTGGATCCCGGTTTTGGCTTTGCTAAAAATACAGAACAGAATTATTATTTGCTTTCCAGAATTAATGAGATGCGTATATTGGGGGGTCCTGTTTTGGTGGGAATATCCCGCAAGACTATGATATGGAAAACTTTGGGTATTAAACCCGAAGAGGCCCTAAACGGTACAACGGTTCTTAACGTACTTGCTTTACAAAATGGAGCTTCAATTTTAAGAGTACATGATGTGATGCAGGCAAAAGAATGTATAAAACTGTTGGAGGTGTATAATAGAAACAAAGATTTTTTATAAATTGAACCACGGCATTCTGCCCGAAATAATATAAGTCGACATGGAGTTTCTGGACTTTAGCTTTTTGAAAATGACGGTTATCGATGTAGTCGATATCCTGTTGGTAGCTATTATTATTTATTATATCTACAATCTTATACGGGGAACCATTGCAGTAAATATATTTATTGGTTTTATTCTTATTTACGTTCTTTATTTTGTGGCCAGCAAAATGTTGCACATGAAATTGCTATCGGGCATACTCAATAGCTTTGTTAGTGTGGGCTTGATAGCACTGATTATTGTTTTTCAGCAAGAATTCAGGCGTTTTTTGCTATCTATTGGTAAAAACATATCCTTAAGAAATAAGTTGTGGATGAAACTGGTGTTTGGGAAAGAGGAAGTAGAAAAAAATAACCTGGCAAAGATTAAGCCTATTATAGATGCCTGTAAAAGTATGAAACAGACAAGAACGGGTGCATTAATTGTTTTTTCTAAATATTTTGATCAGGATGTTTTTGGTAATACAGGTGAGTTTGTTGATGCCCGAATTTCTAAACGGCTTATAGAAAGTATTTTTCAGAAACATAGCCCTATACATGATGGCGCTGTGGTGATTGCAGAAAATCGTATTAAAACCGCAGGATGCATTTTGCCTTTAACGGAAAATGATAAACTACCTCCTCAATTTGGGTTAAGACACCGGGCTGGAATAGGTATTACAGAAACCAGCGAGTGTACGGCATTAATTGTATCTGAAGAAACGGGCGAAATTTCTTATGCACAACAAGGTAAGGTGAAAATGAATATTAGTTTTACCGAATTGGAACGTTTGTTGAATAAAGATTTTTAAAAATTAGTGCTATGAGCAGATTCACTATTCCGAATCAGATTATATACGTTTGCACAGGCAGCAAATGTGGTAAAAAAGGTGGAAAAGATTGCTACAAAGAGTTGAAATCCTATATTAAGAATAATAAGATGAAGAGAGATACTGAAGTGATTAGGATTGAGTGTAGTGATAGATGTAAGTTTGCACCGGTTTTAAACTTTCAGCCACAGAATATATGGTTAAAAGAATATTCAGAAAAAGAAGTAATTAGGCTATTAGAAAAGCTTTAGGGAAGTGATTCGAGTCTAGTGTGGCTTTTATACTTCCAACAGCGTTTTGCTCTAAGGAAGAAAAATAGCCTTTAAAAAAATCCTTACCTTAAATAAGGATTTTTTAAAGAAATTATTTGTACCTTTTATAGCTCTGTTAAACCGAGAAGCTGGTTCCGCACCCGCAAGTACTGGAAGCATTGGGGTTGTTAAAAACAAAACCTCTGGCATTTAAACCTTGTTGGAAATCAATTTCCATACCGGCTAAATATAAACCATGTGCTTTATGCATGAAAACCCTTATTCCATCAATATTGTACTCACTGTCTCCCTCTTTTATCTGGTCAAAACCTAAAACATAGTTCATTCCAGAACATCCGCCACCCTCAACACCTACGCGTAAGCCGAAGTCAGCACCCAGTTCTTGTTGAGATATTAACTTTTTTACTTCGTTTTTAGCACCATCTGTTAAGGTAACAGGGGCTACACTTGCTGCAGTTTCTGTACTCATAAGTTTTCAATAAATTTACTTCAAATATAAGTTAAAATGCAGATGTTTGTTTCAAAGAAAACTCAATTTTACTATCATCTTACAAAATTTATATGGACATAACCTCTTTACTATACGATATACTTAAACTGGTAATTGCGGGTGTTATTCTGCTATTTGTTGCTTATTATATGTTTAAGGGATTTTTTGAAAACTATAAATATACTTCTTTGTTAGGCTATAAGAGTAACATCAACAAAGAAGTTCTGCCGTTGAAGTTACAAGCCCTGGAACGTATGACATTGTTTATAGAAAGGATAAACCCAACAAATTTGATGATGCGATTGCACACAACCGGCCAAAGCGCTGGTGAATTACAGATGAGAGCACTTGAAGAGATTAGGGAAGAATATCAGCATAATGTAACACAGCAATTGTATCTGTCGACAGACACGTGGTCTATAATCAAAAGGGTAAAAGAAGATACCATTATGTTGATTAACACCAGTAAAAACGAGTTGCCTGCTGATGCCAGTGCCGTAGCATTAAGTAAAGTGGTGTTTGCTAAATTATCAGCTTTGGAAAGCGATCCTTATGAGCTGGCTTTGATGACTGTGAGAAGTCAGTTGCAAAATTTATAATCATTTTCTTATATGAGTAAAAAATTGATGAAAGGTTTGTGTTATGTAATGTTGGCATTGGGGCTACAGGCGTGTAGTCCAAAATATTATGTATCTAAACCTCAGTCACAGCAATATCTGATTACAAAAGACTTGTCTCAGGATTCCGTATTGTTAGCTTATTACAATCCCTATAAGAAACAAATGGATTCGATTATGAATGAGATTGTAGTGGTTTCGGAAAAGGAGATATCAAAGGATAAACCAGAAGGGCTACTGAATGATTTTTTTGCTGATGCTATAGCTGACGCAGCTAAAGATAAAGGGATTATTTTTGATATAGCTTTTTCAAATTATGGAGGGTTACGAACATCTATTCCGAAAGGAGAGGTTCCTTTATCTAAAATATTTGAATTGATGCCTTTTGAAAATGCTCTGGTTTGTGTGAAATTCTCAGGAAAGGATATGCCGGCTTTTTTTGATTTTTTAGCAAAATCTGGAGGAGATGCCTTGTCAGGAGCCAGATTTAAGATTGACCGGGCTTCTGGAAAAGCTGTAGATGTGCTTATAAATGGTAAACCTATAGATGTTGATAAAGAATATATTGTTTTAACCTCAGATTATATGGCTAATGGTGGAGATGGGGGTGCTATTTTTCAGAAATCTAAAGAAATCATAGATCAGAACTTTCTCTTAAGAGATGCGCTAATCTATTATGTGCGGAAACAAAATAAACAAGGGAAAACACTAAATCCGATACTTGATGGAAGAATTAGTTATAGATAGAAGGAAATTTATAAAATCCGTCTCGGCAGGAAGCGCTCTTTTGGCGTTAGGGTTTAAGCCCGAAAGCTTATTCGCAAAAGATGATTTTGTAAAGATTACCATTTTGCATACCAATGATGTGCATAGCAGAATAGACCCTTTTCCTATGGATGGCAGCCGAAATCAGGGAAGAGGAGGTGTAGCGCCTCGAGCAGCTTTGATTAAACAAATCAGAAAGGAAGAGCAAAACGTTTTTTTATTTGATGCAGGGGATATATTTCAGGGGACACCTTATTTTAATTATTGGGGAGGAGAGCTGGAGATAAAAATGATGAGTATGATGGGATATGATGCAGGAATTATGGGAAACCATGACTTTGATAATGGTGTTGGTGGTTTTGCTAAACAATTGCCACATGCCAATTTCCCAATCATTAACTCTAATTATGATTTCTCGGAAACAGAACTGGATAAAAAGACAATTCCTTATAAGATATATATAAAGGATGGAGTAAAGGTAGGTGTTTATGGCATAGGGATAGATTTTGAGGGGTTAGTTAATAAAAGAGAGTATGGTAACTCTAAATATATAGATGCGCTTGGAAAAGCTTTGGAAATGGAAAAACAGCTAAAGCTTAATCATAAATGTAATCTGGTAGTTTGTTTATCACATTTAGGTTATAAGTATAAAGGGAATAAGATAAGCGATGTTGTTTTGGCCTCAAAAACGTATTATACCGATTTAATTATAGGAGGACACACCCATACATTTTTGCCACGACCTGATATTATACGTAATCTTTCGGGGAATGAGGTGCTGGTAAATCAAGTTGGCTTTGCCGGAATCAATTTAGGTCGGATTGACTATATTTTTAGTAGAAAAAACAATAAAAAAGTAGTATATTCATCTGCTATAGAAGTGGTTGAGAATAATTTTAAAATATAGTTTTTAATGCCGATTTTTTTTTGAATATTCGAATCACGGAAATGAGCAACCCCGCAAATTTCCATCGCATTTAAAATCAGTTTATTAGGAGAAAATATGGAAAAAACTTGTGCCAGCGTTTGGGAAAGCTGTCTTCAAATTATTAAGGATAATATACCGACCCAGAGTTTTAAAACTTGGTTCGAACCTATATCACCACTTAAGCTTGAGGGGAGCATTTTAACTATACAGGTACCGAGTTTGTTTTTTTACGAGTGGTTAGAAGAGCACTATGTAGGGCTACTTAGAAAGACAATCAAGAATCAGTTAGGAGAGACGGGAAGATTAGAATATAATATTGTAGTCGAAAAATCATCGGCACAGAAACCTTATACAACCAATATGCCTTCTAGTGGTAATGGGGCAGAAGGGAAAAATCAATCGATTCCCATGCCGGTAGCTTTAAATAAAGACATAAAGAATCCTTTTGTTATACCGGGACTTAAAAAGTTGCAGGTAGATCCTCAGCTAAATCCAAATTATACTTTTGAGAATTTTATAGAAGGAGACTGTAATCGTTTGGCAAGATCTGCAGGATTTGCAGTAGCCGCTAAACCGGGAGGTACTTCTTTTAATCCCTTAATGATTTACGGAGGCGTAGGTTTAGGGAAAACGCATTTAGCCCAGGCAATAGGTAACGAAATTAAAGCTACTATGCCTGATAAGCTAGTGATATGTGTTTCCTGTGAAAAGTTTTGCCAGCAGTTTGTAGATTCATTAAAAAACAATACCATTAACGATTTTGTGAATTTCTACCAGGCCATGGATGTTATTATTATGGATGACGTTCATAACTTTGCCGGAAAAGACAAGACACAGGATATATTCTTCCATATTTTTAACCACTTGCACCAATCAGGCAAGCAATTAATTATTACTTCTGACAAAGCTCCGAAAGATTTAGCGGGACTAGAGGAAAGGCTTTTGTCGAGATTTAAATGGGGTTTGTCTGCAGATTTGACCGTTCCGGATATTGAAACCCGTATGGCTATTCTGAAAAAGAAAATGTATCAGGACGGAATCGAACTGCCGGAAGATGTTATTGAATATGTAGCGCACAATATAGATAATAATGTTCGTGAGCTGGAAGGAGCGATGGTTTCTTTATTAGCGCAATCTACACTGAACAAAAAAGAAGTTGATTTATCTTTGGCTAAACAGATGCTAAAGAACTTTATCAAAAACTCCAATAAAGAAATTTCTATGGAATACATCCAGAAATTAGTGTGTGAGTATTTTGAAGTTCCTGTAGAAATGGTGAAATCAAAAACGAGAAAAAGAGAAATTGTTCAGGCTCGTCAGATATCCATGTACCTGGCTAAAAGTCATACCAAAACATCTTTAAAATCTATAGGTGCTTTCTTTGGAGGCAGAGATCACTCTACGGTGATATATGCTTGTCAGACAGTAGAAGATTTAATAGATACAGATAAGAAATTCAAAACCTATGTTCATGATATTCAGAAAAAACTGAAAATGAACTAAGACTTCTAATAATAAGTATTGCAAACAAGAAAGGGCCGTCTCATAAAGTGGAATGTCATATTGAGCACTTCGACAAGCTCAGTACAGGCTTGTCGAAATATGCCTTGAATGCACTAGGCAGGCTTCGACTCCGCTCAGCCTGACAAAAAGCACTAATTTGAGACTGCCTCTTTTTGTTTTAAAGGAGTAATGAATGTTACATTCATTACTTCAATGCCTGTAGTTTTATTAAGGCATACATCAGGGCAGAAGTATGCAAAGCCTGAGGAAATTGGTTTTCCAGGAGTAATTGTTTCACTTCTTCTATAGAATGTAAACTTACTTCTATCTCTTCATGTTCGTCTAGTTCCTGGTCTTTGATTTTTTTGCCACCTCTGGCTAAAAAACTATGGGTTATATTATTTGACGTGGAGGGATTAGCGTATACGGCTGCTAAGGGTTCAATATCTTCAAAAAGATAACCGGTTTCTTCTAATAACTCTCTCTTAATGGCCTCTTCAGGTGCTTCATCGCCATCAATTACACCTCCGGGGATTTCCAATGATATAATATCGGCGCCATGTCTGTACTGTTTAATCAATATAATTTTGCCATCTTCTGTAACGGCTACAGCATTTACCCAATCTGGATATTCCATTACATAGTATTCGTTGGCAATTTTTCCGTTAGGTAATTGACAAGTGTCTACTCTTAATGTGGCCCAAGGAGATTTATTGATGTATTTGGAATTTAGTTGTTTCCATTTTTGTATTGTCATTTTCTATATGTTTAGTTTTTCCCAGAGCAAATAGGGATTAAAAATATAAGCCAGGTGATCCGGATAATACCTTTTCAGGAGAATTCTGTTTTCTGTTTAACCAGATAGAGGGACTGTCTAATAAGGTCAAAAAACGCATTATGGCGAGGAAAGATGATGAAGCAATCTGGTCATGTAAAAATACAGATTGCGTCGATTCATCGGAATGATCCTTGGCTTTTCGGGATTCTTTTTATCTGGATTTACCAGCTTCCGCTGCTTCCTCCGCCACCGAAACTTCCGCCTCCAAATCCGCCAAAACCACCACCCGAGCCTCCTCCAAATCCACCTCCTCCGTTTCCACGACCACTATTGCCCATTCCATTTAAAACAGACCACCAAAATATATCGGCGCCACCTCGCCCTCCAATAACATTTCTTCCACCGCCGCCTTTTCCACCTCTGCCGATAAGGGTGATTACTATAATGGCTATAAGTATGATAAGACCAATTGGGATGCCCTCGCCTTCTTTTTTAGGGCCATTTCCCTTGTATTCGCCTTTATTGTAGCTAATGATTGCTGATGTAGCGTCGTCCAGGCCTTTGTAGTAATCTCCGGATCTGAAATTGGGTTTTATTTCATTATCAATAATTCGTTTGGTGATAATGTCCGGAAGCATGCCTTCCATTCCATATCCGGTTTGTATGGTGACTTTACGGTCATCGATAGCGGCCAGAAGCAGTACGCCCGTATTCTTGTCTTTGCGTCCAATACCCCAGGCTCTTCCCAATTTGTAACCGTAATCGCTAATATCGTAACCATCCAATGACCTGATTAAAACCACGGCTACTTGTATAGAGGTAGAGTCGTCAAAAGCAACCAGTTTATTCTCTAACGATCGCTTTTCTTCAGCGGTTAAAGTTCCTGTGTAGTCATTTACTAAGGTATTGGGTTTGGGAGGGAAATCCTGAGCAAAAGAAAAAAGGGTAGAAATGGTGATTAAGGTGACAAAAAGTAATTTTTTCATTTATTTAGTTTTAGCTCAGAAATACGATGTCGTCCGGTAATTCATTGATGTCGTTATCTTGATATGGAAAAAATCTTTTTAACTGCTTTCCCGCTTCTATAATTCCCAAACTAATACCTTCTGCAATATCATTTTTCTTAAAATGCGCTATCATTAATTCTTTGACCGTATCCCAGAAATTTGCAGGCACTACTTCGTTAATACCTTTATCACCTATAATAGCCAGCTTATTGCTATTAATGGCCAGATAAATTAATACGCCGTTTTTTAGGCGGGTTTGTTCCATGCTGAGATCATAGAAGCATTGTATGGCTCGTTCGTAAGGGTTGTCTTCGCATTTTTTTTCAATACAAACCCTGATTTCTCCAGAAGTGGCTTTCTCCGCCCATTCTATAGATTTTTTTATTTTTTCCTGATCTTTATCAGTAAGCATAGCCATAATTATAAATTAATACCGATGATAAAAATAAAATGAAAGGATGTCAGGTATATTCTAAACAACTCCACCAAAGCAGGTTTTACTACCTGACACCCTTTTTATTTACCAATAATACTATATCTTAAAATTTAACCTCAGGTGCTTTATTTGCTCCCGCATCTGCAGTGAAACTTCCTTTTTGAGAAAATCCGAACATACCGGCGAAGATATTGTTAGGAAATTTTCTGATGTTGGTATTGTATTCCTGTACCGCCATATTGAAATCTCTTCTTGCAACAGCTATTCTGTTTTCGGTGCCCTCTATTTGAGTTTGCAGGTCAAGGAAGTTTTGATTTGCTTTCAATTGTGGATATTGTTCAGATACCATCATTAATCTTCCTAAAGCCTGACTGAGTTGACCTTGAGATTCCTGGAACTTTTTAATGTTCTCTTCAGTTAGCTGATCTGGATTAACCTGAATAGAAGTGGCTTTAGCTCTGGCTTCTATAACTTCTGTTAATGTTGTTTTTTCGAAATCAGCAGCTCCTTTAACTGTATTTACCAGATTCTGTATCAAGTCTGCTCTTCTTTGGTACTGGTTTTCAACCTCGCCCCATTGTGCTTTAACCTTTTCATCTAAAGCTACGTTAGTATTGTAGCCACAAGAGTTTAATGTAAGAACAGCAAAAAGTGCTATAAAGCCGTAAAGTAATTTTTTCATTTTTTCAAGTTTTGATTTTACCAATTTACGCTTTTGGACATCAATTTTCATACCTTTGTTACGATTCGGGATAAATACCCGACATTTTATCATGATTAAGGAAATAGAGATTGCCATTTCGCCAGATTTTATATTCAATGAAGATGAAATCCGTAGATCAATCCTTAGAAAGGCAGAAATAGCTGCCAAACACCTCAAAGGCTTCAAAGTAATTAAGCGCTCTATAGATGCAAGAGGAAAGCAAGTTTTGTATAGGTTAATTGTTAGGCTTTATATTGATGAAGAAATGCCTTTGTCGGAGATGCCTGGTGCTTACCAAAATGTAAAAAATGCCGAACCAGTATTGGTTGTGGGAGCAGGGCCAGCAGGTATATTTGCTGCTTTACGACTGATAGAATTGGGCTTGAAGCCTATCGTAATTGAAAGAGGGAAAGATGTGAAGCAACGTCGGAGAGACCTGGCTGCTATAAACAGATTAGGAGTGGTTAATCCTGAGTCCAATTATTGTTTTGGAGAAGGCGGAGCCGGAACTTATTCTGATGGTAAATTATATACCCGATCTAATAAAAGAGGCGATGTCCAGAAAATGCTCCGGATTTTTGTGGACCATGGAGCCTCAGAAGATATCTTAATAGACGCAAGACCACATATCGGGACCAATAAACTTCCTCATATTATAGCTGAGATTAGAAATACAATATTGGAAGCAGGAGGGGAATTTCATTTTGATACAAAATTGGAGGATTTTTCTGTAGCTAATGGAAGCATAGCGTCGGCCATTACCAATAAGGGTACTATAAAGGTATCTGCACTTATTCTGGCTACCGGACATTCCGCAAAAGATATTTATTATTTATTGGATCGTAAAAATGTCCTGTTAGAGTCCAAACCATTTGCTTTAGGTGTAAGAATAGAGCATCCGCAGGAAATTATAGATCAGGTGCAATATCACTGTGATGTTCGACATGAAAACTTGCCCCCGTCTTATTATAGTCTGGTGGAGCAGGTCGGCGGACGTGGTGTTTTTTCTTTTTGTATGTGCCCTGGTGGAATTATAGCGCCCTGTGCTACAGATAAAGATGAAATAGTGGTTAATGGTTGGAGTCCCTCAAAACGGAATAATCCTTATGCCAATTCGGGAACCGTTGTGCAGGTGAATTTAACAGATGTAAAAGACTCTGCAAAACCCTTAGGAATGCTGGAGTTTCAGCAGGAGGTAGAAAAAAGGGCTTTTGAAATAGGAGGTGGGAAATTAAAAGCACCCGCCCAGCGTATGGTTGATTTTGTGAATGGCAAGGTTTCTGCTGATTTACCTGATAATTCTTATCTGCCTGGATTGATTTCAGCTGACTTGAGAGAAGTTTTACCTGGATTTATTGCTGATAGCCTGGCTAAAGCTTTGCCTGCCTTCGGTAAGAAAATGGCAGGCCAGAAAGGAAGAGTAGGGTATTTTAGCAATGAAGCAATACTTGTGGGGGTAGAATCTCGTACTTCTTCTGCGGTTAGGATTCCAAGAGATAAAGATAGTTTGCAGCATCCACAAGTAAAAGGGTTGTTTCCTTGTGCAGAAGGTGCAGGATATGCGGGAGGAATAATTTCTGCCGCTATTGATGGGCAGGCGTGTGCTGATGCAGTTTTTAAGTTTTTAAAATAAATTAACCGCAAAGTATACAAAAAATGCACAGAAAGATTTAAATATAAGCAGACGAATAAACATTTGTCACAAGCATTTTTGAGAACTTAGTGCCCTCTGCGGTTTTTAAAATAAATGGATATGAAAAAGAAAATATTAATTCTTGGTGCAAGTACAAATCCATCCAGATATGCTTATTTAGCAGCAAATAGGTTGGTAGAGCATGGGCATGAAATTGTAAATGTGGGATTGAAGCAGGGAGAAGTTGCCGGGAAAATGATTGAAAAACCGGAAGTTATCCATACCGATATAGATACAATTACTTTATATGTGGGGCCTGCGCATCAACAAGATCTGTACGATTATATATTAAAAACAAAGCCAAAGCGGATTATCTTTAATCCGGGTACGGAAAACACTGAACTGGAAAATAGAGCTAATGAATTAGGTATAGAAACGGAAAGGGCCTGTACGTTGGTACTGCTGTCTATAGGCGAATATTAAAAGTACTTAAGTTTTAGAAGTTGGAATTAGTAAGGTGGGGTATTGAAAGTGTTCAAGAGCTTTCATCCTTCGTTCATCTTTCGTTATGAGATACTTTAGAGAAGCTTTGCTAAACGAGAATAATATATTAAAAAGAAGGTAGCTAAAAGTATCAGTTTAGTACCTTCTTTTTGTTTTAGGAATGATTACTTACAATCCGTTGGCTTTAAGTTGAAACCTTCTCCGAAATTTATCTGAGACCCTTCTTTGAAATAGGTTTTTCCTAAGTAAGTTTCAATTATTCCAGAACCCTGAATTAAATCTTCTCCTTGTTTCAGAAATACCAATGGATTTTTAGAAGGAGTATTATTAAACTCATAGCTGTAATCTACAAATAAGGTATCACCTCTGAACTCTCCTGTAATCTGTCCATTGGTGTTTGGTTTTTCTTTGAATTTGAAATCCAATGTTCCCATCACTTTCCCCCCATGATCGTGTATAGTCATGTTTAAAGTATCAGCGTTTGTGATTGCCTGATAGCATTTGTTATGCATTGAATGGTCTTCGGTCTGTTCCTGTTGTTGTGTGTTTTTTGGATTTTGGTTACATGCCGCCAAAGAGACTGCCAATACCGAAAGATAGATAAATGACTTTTTCATTGTTGTTGTTTTTGAATGAATTTTATTTAAATATACCTAAAGTTCTGTTTCTGGCAATTAAACAAGCACCAATAATGCCAGATTTATCGCCAAGGTTAGATATAATAAATTTAGTATCGCTATTAACAAGACTTAAGGAGTATTTGTTAACAGAAGATATTATAGGAAGACGTATTAATTCTTTTGTTGCTGCCAGGCTACCTCCCAATATCACTACTTCGGGGTTGAATATATTAATGAGCAACGCAATTCCCCGACCTAAATTTTCACCTATTTTTCCAATTAATTCGATAGATAAAAAATCATCATTATTCGCAGCATCCAGAATATCTTCCAGTGTAATGGAATCGATGTCTTTTTTATATTGTGTTATAATAGATGATTGTCCGTTTTTTAATTTTTCTATCAACATGTTCTTTAATGCCCATCCCGAGGCTTCGGTTTCCAGACATCCTTTTTTTCCACAATGACAGATGATTTCGTTGTCGAAAATAGGAATATGGCCAAATTCTCCTGAATAACCAGATTTCCCATAATAAAGACTCCCGTTAACCAATATCCCTAATCCAATACCGTGATCCATATTTATGAAAAGAACGTCTTTTTCTTCATTTACAAGATCAGAACAAAACTCACCATAGGCCATTGATCTGGAATCATTTTCCAGGTACACTTTTGCGCCCAGTTTTTCTGATAGGGTTTTACTTAGCGGTTCTTCATGGAAATTAAAGAAGCTATAGCTGTACCCCGTGAAATTGTTTACTCTACCAGATATATTCATTCCTATTCCTAAGATTTTGGATTTAGGTATAGATAAATTATTTATATAATCTATAATAATATCGCAAAGCTTATCCAATGATGATATGGTATTCTGTAAGTGGTAAGGGATGGCTTCAGTGATGTTAATTAGGTTATTTTGGACATCTGAAATGCCTATTCTTACACATGTTGTTTTTATGTCGACACCAATAAAAAAGGCAGAGTCTGACACTAATCCATATATGTTAGGCTTTCTACCCCCTGTCGAGTCTACTTTTCCAAAGTCTTTTACAATATTTTCTGTAATCAGGTCATTTATCAGAGTAGTCGCTTTCGGTACACTGATATTTAACTCTTTGCCAATGTCTGCAATGGTAGCATTTCCCTTCTCTACAAAATAGGCTAATGTTTCCTTTTTAAGATTGATGTTTTTAAAAGCAACGCCTGTTATACCTTCGTCATTCAGGCTCTCTATAAAAGTTCTTTTCATAATAATAATAGTTGCAAAGATAATATTTAAACGATGGAATAGCTAAGTATCATTTGATGTTTATTTTTTATTGCTCTTGTTGTTATTAAAAAATATTATTTATTTTGTTTTATATTTTAAATATATTTTATATTATTGTATTACATTTGAATTTTATTTATGTTCAATATGTGTAATGAGAACTATTGTTTAATAGTTGTGGTGGTTTGAGGAATTTGTGTTATTAAAAAAAATTAAGAAGATAAAGATGGATTTTAAGTTACTGGCTGAGTTGTACGAAACCGAATTATTAGAAAATATTATGCCCTTTTGGTTGAAATATTCTCAGGATGAGGAGTTTGGAGGGTATTTTACCTGTCTGGATCGCGAAGGGAATGTTTTTGATACTGATAAGTTTGTTTGGTTGCAGGCTAGAGAGGTGTATATGTTTGCGTCTTTGTATAATAAATTGAATAAAAACGAAGAATGGTTGAGTTGCTCCATTCAAGGAGCAGAGTTTCTAAAGAAGCATGGACATGATGGTGATTATAATTGGTATTTTTCATTAGATAGAGAAGGTAATGCGCTGGTAGAGCCTTACAATATATTCTCTTATACTTTTGCTACTATAGCATTTGGCCAATTAAGCTTAGCGACCGGAAATAAAGAATATGCGGAAATAGCCAAGAAAACATTTGAGGTTATACTTACTAAAGTAGACAATCCGAAGGGGAAATGGAATAAAGCGGTTCCGGGTAGCCGGAATCTAAAAAACTTTGCTCTTCCAATGATATTGTGCAACCTGGCGTTGGAGATAGAGCATTTATTATCTCCTGGAATATTGGAGAAATTAATTGATGATTGTGTACACGAAGTTCTTGAGGTTTTTTATCGGCCCGAATTGGGAGGGGTAGTGATAGAGAATGTTACTCTAGACGGGCAGCTATCCAATACTTTTGAGGGGAGATTGGTAAATCCAGGACATGCTATTGAAGCAATGTGGTTTATTATGGATTTGGGGGTGCGCTTAAATAGAGAAGATATTATAAAAAAAGCAGTTGATATTACTTTAAATATGCTTGATTATGGATGGGATAAAAAGTATGGAGGGATATTTTATTTTATGGATCGATCAGGATTTCCTCCCCAACAATTGGAATGGGATCAGAAACTATGGTGGGTGCATATAGAGGCCTTGATTTCTTTGAGTAAAGGGTATCAATTAACAGAACGTCCAGAATGTCTGGAGTGGTTTGGGAGATTACATGATTATACGTGGGCACATTTTAAAGATCCCGAATTTCCAGAGTGGTATGGATATCTAAATAGACAGGGTGAACCTTTGTTGACTCTTAAGGGGGGGAAATGGAAAGGGTGCTTTCATGTGCCTAGAGGGCTCTTTCAATGCTTGAAAGTATTTAAAAATATAGCTGATAAAATAGAAATAAACTAAATTATAAATCAAAATAACTATGTGTAAACCTAATTTAAAGAATAATAGCAGGATTTTCCTGTTACTCATTCCCCTTATGCTAATAGCTTCATTTCTGAAAGCGCAAATTTCAGTTAGTGGGCGTGTTACTGATAGTGAAAATCAGCCTCTTATTGGTGTGTCAATAGCCGAAAAAGGATCTGCGAATAATAGGGTTACTGGTACTGATGGTTCTTATTCCATTAACCTAACTAGCCCAAATTCAATATTGATATTTTCTTATATAGGCTTTGGTTCGCAGGAGATTGTTTTAAATGGACGTAAAAAGATAAATGTAATTATGTTGCCCGATGAAAAGAAGCTTAATGAGGTGGTGGTGATAGGGTACGGGACAGTCAAACGAAGGGATGTAACGGGAGCCATTTCTTCAATAAAAGGAGAAGATATCATGAAGGCTAGCCCATCTAATATTTTATCTGGTTTGCAAGGACGTGTAGCTGGGGTTGTTATAAATCAGAATGATGGAGCTCCAGGAGCAGGGCTAAGTATGCAGATACGAGGAACCAATTCTTTTCTTGGAGGAACTCAGCCGTTATATGTTATTGATGGTGTGCCATTGGCTGCTAACAATGGTAGTGCTACTCCAGGCGCTTTGGAGGCAGGAGACAAACAAACGATTAATGTGCTATCATTCCTAAATCCTGCAGATGTAGAATCTATTGATGTTTTGCGTGATGCATCGGCGACTGCTATTTATGGATCGAGAGGAGCTAATGGGGTGGTGCTTATTACTACCAAGAAAGGGAGAAAAGGGGCAGATAAAGTAGAGCTTAATTTAAACTACGGTTTTTCTGGTGTGATTAAGAAAATAGAAATGTTGGATGCCTATAATTACGCCTCTTTACAAAATGAAGCTTATGCCAATTCAAATATTTTCGAGGGGACAAACTACGAATTGCCATTTCCAGGCGAATGGAGACCCTCTATATCAAATCCCAATGAACTTTTTTATGCAAAAGGGCCAGAAGATTTTATAGGAAAAAGTACCAATTGGCAAGATGAGATTCTACGTACTGCGAAAATACATAATCATACATTGACTATCTCTGGAGGTGATGAGAAGGGGAACTACTCACTTTCGGGTAATTATTTAGATCAACAAGGTGTTATTTCATCTTCTTCTTATAAAAAATATGGAGCCAACCTGAATCTTTTCCGAAATGTAAAAAAATGGCTCACTGCAGGTTCATTTACAAGTTATTCGCATAGCGAAAACAGTATGGTTAAAACCAATACAGAAGATTTATCTGTTCAGGCAGGTGTAGTGCGCGCAGCACTTGCCTTTCAGCCTACTGCCTCAATAATTGATTCTACCTTGAATGATTTCTCCCGTTCTATAACTACTTCAAATCCTTATTTGTATGTGAATAATGTACTGAACAGAATTGAAGTGAATCAGGTGTTTTCTTCAAATTATCTTGAAGTGGCCTTACCTGCTGGGTTTAAGTTTAGGCAAAATATAGGTATAGGTGTTTATGGGAGCCTGAGAGATCAGTATTATCCTCGTTTGGTGTATGAAGGTATGCAGAGTCAGGGACTTGCATATAAAAGCGATAATAATTCTCGGTCTATGACATCCGAAAGTATTCTTTCTTATATTAAAGCATTAGACTTACATAACATATCAGCTACTGTGGGCACTACCTACGAATCATTTGTAAGCACCTATAAGAATCAACAAGCAAGCAACTTTGTAAATGATTTACTTGAAAACAACAATATGGCGGGAGGGCAAACCTATTCACCTCCGCGCTCTGGAAAGTCGTCTTCTGCTCTGTCATCGGTTCTTGCTAGGGTAAATTATAGTTATGATAGCCGTTATATGTTTACAGTATCTTTCAGGGGAGATGGTTCTAGTAAGTTTGCGAAAAACAACAAATGGGCATTTTTTCCTTCAGCAGCTATTGCCTGGAACTTGGGACGTGAAGAATTTTTGGAAAGTAATAAACTAATTAGTGAAGCTAAAATGCGTTTCAGTTACGGGCGTACGGGAAATCAAGCTATTAATTCTTATCAATCTCTTTCTAAACTCATTCCATACAACTATACCCTTGAAGGAAAGCTGTCTAGTGGCTATGCCGATGATGTTTGGGCAGGTCCTGCTAATGAAAATCTTAAATGGGAAACGACAGATCAGTTTAATGCGGGAGCTGATGTAGGGTTGCTAAATAACAAAATTCGTTTTAATGTGGATCTTTATTACAAAAAAACATTTGATCTGTTACAGAATATAGTAACTCCGGGTAGTACTGGTTTTACATTTGCATTGCAAAATGTAGGAAGTATCCAGAATAAAGGGATTGAGTTTTCATTAACAACTACACCGATATCCAGTAAAGATTTTTTATGGAATATTGGAGGTAATATAGCATTTAACAGAAATAAAATTTTAGATATTGGCGATGTTGAGCACCAATTTGCTAACAGTGTTAAGTTTAATAATGATTTACCATTTATACAAAAAGCAGGGCTACCGGTTGGTGCTTTATACGGATATATAGAAGATGGGATTTTTAGAAATGAGGCAGAGGTAAGAGCACATCCTTTTTATGCAAATCAGAGCGAGGCTATTATAAAAAGAACTGTTGGGGAAATCAGGTATAGAGATATTACGCCGGATGGGGTACTTACAGATAAGGATAGGGGCGTAATAGGTGATGTAAATCCTGATTTTACATATGGGTTTACGACTGACTTTCATTACAAAAAACTCGATTTATCTATTTTTATACAAGGGGTTAAAGGAGGGGATGTTATTAGCATGAATACCCTTTACTTGTCTAATGTGGGAGCTTACAATAATGTTACGAAGGATATTTATAACAATCGTTGGACTCCGGAGAACTGGGAACATGCAACTAACCCCAAAGCAGAAGTACAGTATTGGAGAACATTCAATTTTAGTAGGAGATTCGTTGAAGACGGCTCTTATATTCGTTTAAAAAATGTCAATGTAGGGTATACTTTTAATATTAATAAGAGAATAATAGAGAAAGCAAGAGTATTTGTTGTTGGCTCCAATTTACTAACAATTACTAATTATTCAGGGTTTGATCCAGATGTTAACGGATATGGTGAAAACCCGGCACTGCGAGGAGTAGATTTAGGAGGTTACCCTAATTCGCGAACTGTAAATTTTGGAGTGCAGTGTATATTTTGATGTTTTTGTGTTTTTTAAATTAAGTTATTTTGTTATGAAAAATAAAATTATTGTCTTTCTCTTTGTTGGGGCTTCCTTGTTGAGTTCTTGCTCAAAAATGCTGGAAGAAAAAACATATGATTTCATTTCTCCCAATAATTTCTATCAAAATGGAGAAGATGCTATCGCTGCAGTTAGTGGGGTATACAATGTGTTGTATTCTACAGGGGTTTATAAAGCTGCCTATTGGTTAATTGATTTAGATTCGGATCATGCATCAGGAGCAGGCTGGTTTCTGGGGAGTATAGGTGCGGGTAACCCACTTGCTTACTGGGGAATAAATACTATTTGGAATGATCATTATTTACTCATTGCTAGAGCTAATGGAGTCTTAGCTAATGTTCCAAATATTAAAATGAATGAGGAACTGAAACAACGCCTTTTAGGCGAAGCCTATTTTCTTAGAGGATGGGCTTATTTTAATCTTGTGCGTATTTATGGAGGAGTGCCTCTACGTGATAAAACCCTTGCTTCTGGGGCATTAATTGATCAACCTAGAGCATCTGTGTCTGAAACCTATAATTTTATTATTTCCGACCTGAAAAAAGCAGAAGAAATGTTGTTTCCGCATGATGATAGCCGATCAGGCGAGAAAGGACGTGTAACTAAAGCTGTGGCAAGTGCTACACTTGCAAAAGTATATATAACTATGGCTTCAGGAGCGCTTAAGGGAGCGTCTATTACTGTACGTGGTGGACAAAATAATACTTTTTATACCTACGCAAAAGATGTAGTCAAAGGTTATGAGGGGTTCAATAGTCTGGAATTATATGAAGAGGCTAGAAAAATAACCGCCAACTTAATTTTAAGTAAAGAATATAGTCTGTTTCCAAATTTCATGGATTTGTGGACTATTGAAAATAGGAACAGAGTTGAACACATGTGGCAAATACAAGCCCTTAATGGAAATCCTGATTTGCAAAATGATCTCAACTATTATTTTAATGCAGCTAAAGAAGACAGAAGTAATGTTGGTGCGGTATGGATGAGCAATAACCACTATAATAATTATGAAGATCATGACCACCGCGTGTTATACGGTGTAAGACATCAATTTATTGTGAATTATGGTGACCCTAATAATAATGGATTTCTATTATATCCAGAAAGAGATAGTTTAAAGTATAAAACAGATGCTGCAGGGAATGTCTATTCTTTCAATGGAGATTACCATGACCATGGTTACTCAGAAAAATATAGTAAGGTAAGTGATCCTAAACCACAAAACTCAGATGCTTTCTTTCCTGAGTTACGTTTTGCTGAAGTGTTTTTAATGCATGCCGAAGCCGAAAATGAAGTAAATGGACCTACGCCTGCTGCCTACGCCTCTTTGAACGAGATACGTACAAGAAGTAAGGCCTCTACTGTACCAACAGGTATGAGTAAACAGGACTTTAGGTCTTTTGTATTGGAAGAAAGAGGACGAGAACTTGTTTTTGAAGGAAAAAGAAGATTTGATTTATTGCGGTGGGGTATTTATTTACAGGTAATGAACCAGATAGCTGTGGATAAAGACAATATTTCTAAAGTTAGGGCTAAGAGAAATTTGCTATTTCCTATTCCAATTGATGAAATCAATTCGAATAAAGCTATTAATGAAAATAATCCGGATTGGTAGAATTCATGTTTTTAAAAATATTTTATGTTATGAATAAGTATTTAAAAATTTGCGTAGTATTCTTAATACTGGCCATTGCTTTGGCTGGCTGTAAAAAAGAGACTGAAATGCCTCAAGGTCTTCCTGTTATAAATAGGGTGGCACAACCTTTGGACCTTAGCGCTGATTTACGAGAGGGCGACTTGAATGATTGGCTTATTATTTACGGACAAAACCTTTCAAAAGCTCAGAAGGTAACTTTTAATAATGAGCCAGTTGAGAGAAAGGATTTTTATGCTGTCGATACAATGATAAGTATCAAAATTCCCCGTAAAATACCTTCAGTTATTACTAACAAAATTGAAGTTACAACATTAACAGGTGTGGCTGTTTACGATTTTGATATAAAAATCCCTGCTCTAGTATTAGAGGGAATGTATAATGAATATACTTTGGAAGGGGAAACTTTATCTTTGATAGGAAAAAATTTCGATTTGTACGATATTAATGAAAATGGTGCAGAAGTTACTTTTCCTGGTGGTTTTACAGTTCCTGTTATTGAAGCTTCAGCAAATACCCTTAAGGTTGTTGTTCCTGTGGGAGCACAGTCTGGAAAATTGAGTATTTATGCTCCATCACTTTCTGTTCCTCTTGTTACAGATGGATTTTATAAGGACAACCGTAATTTGTTTTTTCCGCTAACACCTTATCCAGCAGATGAGATTTATGGAGTAGGAATGGTGTCCGCAGGTCCAATACCCGCTTCGATTACTGGTAATTATTATCATGTGAAACAAAATTGGGATGCCAATTTTCAGTGGTTAACCTTATTTTCTGTTCCCCGTAAACTTGGCGTGGTGGGATCTACCGCTAATTACGTTTTGAAGTTTGAAGTTAGTGTCCAAAAGCCTATTAAAAATATGCAGGCGACTTTTTATCTGGATTATGCTCCAGTTTATAGCTGGAAACCATTTGAACAAACTGGAAGTTTTACAACCAATGGACAATGGAAAACGATTACTATTCCTATGTCCCAGATTCAAAGTAATTTATTGGATAAGGAATATGTATGGCAAATCACTTTTGATGGACATGGACCTGATGATTATGATGTCGCTTTTTGTAATTTCAGAATAGTACCAGCTAAATAACCACCGTATGAGAAAATATATAATCTTTTTGTTGCTTTTGATATTGTCAACTATTATTCAATGTAAAAAGACAACAGCAACTAAAGGAGAAGAACAAAAAGAATATCTGGTGGCTAGTGGTACTTTTATACAGGATTTTCTTGTTTATAACTGGGATGATGCTAAATGGCAACAAGAATTGAGTGTGTTGAAAGAAGTCAAAATGAAATATATTGTGTTTTATGCTTCTGTTTATAATAATCAATCCCTGTATGAAAGTGAACTACCAGGTATTACGAGTAAGTATAACGTAGATGTTCTTGATAGATGCCTGCGTAATGCCGAGCGGGCAGGAATGAAAGTTTTTATAGGATTAAATTTTCACGAAGATTGGTGGCAGCCTTATACTTCATCATGGTTATACGAGCAGATGAATATCGGTAATCAGATTGCCAGTGAGATAAAAGAAAAATATTCCGAAAAGTACAAAAATTCTTTTTACGGTTGGTATTGGGCTTGGGAAATTGACAATTTAAATTATAAAACTCAAAGTAAGCAAGATATGTTGGTTAATGCACTTAATAGTAATCTTAATCATCTACGATCTATTACTCCCGATATGCCTGTAATGTTATGTCCGTTTATGAATTACAGATTGGGATCAGCAAGTGAGTATAGTAAAATGTGGACCTATATATTTTCCAAAACCAATTTTAAGGCAGGAGATGTTTTTGCACCACAAGACTGTATCGGAGCAGATGGTTTGAAAATCGAAATGTTAGATAGTTGGTTTTACCATTTATCAAAAGCTGTAGAGACAAAACCAGGATTATTGTTTTGGTCTGATGCAGAAACTTTTGTACAAAGCAATTGGTCTCCTGCGCCGATAGAGCGTTTTGTTGAACAAATGAAAATTGTACAGCCATATGTAAGTGGTATCATCACTTTTGCTTATTCCCATTATTATAGTCCTGTGACTGTGTCTGGTGATTATCATCAGCGATATAAAAATTATTTAAAAACAGGAAAGTTATAAAATATTGACTTATGAGAAAATTAATGTTTTTTGTTATACTTTGTATGTTAGGCCTTTCATTCTTAAATACTGCTTATTCACAACAGCCAGACAGTAAGGCATCTGTGCAAATAAGAATAGAGCCCAATCACACTAACTCGTTATATAAAATGGGTGAAGTTGTTTCTTTTAAGGTAACAGTACTATTCAAAGAAAGACCTGCTAAGAATGCTGAAATTTATTATGAAATCGGTCCAGAAAAAATGAAGCCTATGCTTTCAGGGAAGTCTTCCACAAAAGGAACCATTATATTACAGGGTGGGACACTTGATCAACCTGGTTTTTTACGTTGTGTAGTAACTACCACTATGGATGGGGTTACCTATAGAAATCTTGCGACTGTAGGATTTGAGCCAAGTCAAATAAAAGCTGTCGCAAAAATGCCTGAAGATTTTCTCGATTTTTGGAACAGTAGCATCTTAGCTTCTGAAAAAATAGCAATGGATCCGGTGTTTACACCATTACCTGAAAGGAATACAGATAAGGTGAATGTGTATCAGGTAAGTGTAAATAATTATATGCCTGGAAATAAAGTGTATGGCATACTTTGCATACCCAAAAAAGAAGGAAAGTATCCCGCTATCATAAAATTTCCAGGGGCGGGAGTTTGGCCCTTGTATGGTGAGCCAAATCTCGCAGAACAAGGTGTCATTACGCTGGATATAGGGATTCATGGTATACCGCTTACATTAGACCCAGCGCTTTATTCAGCGTTAAATGCAGGTGCACTTAATGGCTATTTTATGTATAATCTTGAGGATAAAAATAAATATTATCATAAGCGCGTTTTTCTTGGCTGCATTAGGGCTGTGGATTTGATTTTTCAACTTCCAGAGTTTGACGGAAGTCGACTTGCTGTTTGCGGAGGGAGTCAGGGAGGTGCATTAGCCATTGCAACTGCAGCACTGGATAAAAGGGTTAATTGTGTTGCAGCACTTTATCCAGCTCTATGTGATCTCACTGGTTATTTACATCAGAGAGCAGGTGGCGCTCCTCAGATAGTTTATCCAGAATATATCAATGATCCCATACAACAGAAAAAAATTGAAACAGCGGGTTATTATGATACGGTGAACTTCGCTAGAATATTGAAAATTCCGGGATTTTATCTTTGGGGTTTTAATGATGAAGCTTGTGCTCCAACTTCTACTTATGCTGCTTATAACGAAATTCAAAGTCCAAAAGAATTATTTCCTGATCCCCGATTGGGACATTGGTCAGCGCCTGATCAATGGGAAAAAGTAAATAACTGGATTTTTAGACAATTTAATAACAATACTCATTAGTTTTTCTTTAATGAAAGATATGTGTAATAAATTAACCATTCCTAAGTGGGAAATAAAATATAGTTATTCAAAGCTTATATAAGATGTTATTAACAAAAGAAGTGTCAACACTTGAATAAAACTACAACGCATAAAGTAATAAAATCAGAATGAATGTTTGTATGAAAATGTGGATAAATATAATTGTAATTACATTGCTAACATTAGGATGTTCTTTTGCTCAGACAACAAAACAAGTAAAAGGTACATGGGTGAATTTGCCGTATCAGGATGTCAGAAATAAGTATATGAATCCGAAACATGTGAATTATACAGACCCGCTCTTTTGGCATACTAAAATAAAGGAATATGCAGAAATGGGGCTTTCATATATCGTTATCATGGCTGTTGCAAATGAAGAAAAGTCTTTTTATCCTTCACAGTTTATGGCCTTAGCTTATCCACAAGGACAGGAAAGTCCTGTAGAAGCAATAATGAATGCAGCAGATAAGTATGGAATGAATGTTTTTATGAGTTGTGGATGGGCGATTAATCAGGATGATGATATTCGTAGACCGGAGATTAAAGTAATTCAACAAAAGATTATGAGGGAGACGGCCGAACTTTTTAGTAAGCATAAATCTTTTTATGGATGGTATCTTCCTGTTGAGGATAGCTTGTCTCCTGTACTTCCAGATCAATCGGTAGAAGCTGTAAATACATTGACCGAAACAGCAAAAAGTCTGACTCCCAATGCGAAAATTATGATTTCTCCGTATGGTATATGGAATGCAGATATAAGAAACAGGAAATTTGCAGATCAGATTAAGAAATTAAAAGTAGATATTATAGCTTATCAGGATGAAGTAGGTTGTGTGAGGGAACCGTTTCCGATAAAAAGAGTGAAAGAAAACTTCCAAATATTAGGTCAAATTCATAAAGAGACAAAAATAGAGTTTTGGGCTAATGTAGAGTCTTTTACGTGGGAAAAAGAAGATAATTCTCGTGAATCAGCACTCGTACCTGCAGCTTTTTCGAGATATCTATCACAGATAGTTGGAGCAAGTATGTCTGGAGCTAAAGAAATAGTGAGTTTTTCGATTTACGGGATTATGGATAAATCTACTTCGGAAATGCCAATAGGCCAGCCAATTGGTTCTGCAAAGTTTTATTCAGATTATACAGATTGGCAAAATGGTATCGGGCGATGGCCTTTATTAGAGAAAACTTTTATGGGTAATGTAAATAACTTAGCCACAGGTAAATATGTGAAATTTAATACGCTTCCTTCTTCCAAAATAAATAAAGGTAAGCTTACAGATAATTCATATGGTTATGAGGATCCTTCTGATAGTAATTGGTTGTCTTTCGAAAATGGTATCATGAATTTTGAGGTTGATCTTAAGAAGATAATAAATATTAAATCAATAGCTGTACGTTTTTTACATTATCGAAAAGAAAACGTACTACTACCAAATATCGTAGATTTTTATGTTTCTTCTGATGGGAGAAAGTTTAAAAAAGCAAAGACAATAGCTATGGAGGCAAGCCCTAATGATCGTCATGATAGTTGGATAGATATTGCAATGGTTGGCGATTTAAACGAGACTGCTCGCTTTATAAAAATAATAGCAGAAGGAGATAAAGACGGACAGATATTATCAGACGAAGTATTAGTTAATCCTGTATTTTAAAACTGAACGAATGAGAAAATTATCTTTTGTTATTTTATTTAGTCTGTTATCGCAGATACTATATGGGCAATCTAATGACTTGGTGCACATTAAAGCAGTTGCCCCGGAAATAAAGTATTTTGGAAGAACATTAGTCAATAATATTGGGGATGTTACTTTTGACTGGGCAGGTACTTATTTTGGCTTTGATTTTATTGGAGAATCATGTTCTATGAAAGTTACTGAAACTGGAGTTAGCTTTTATAATGTTTTCTTAGGCGATACATTGGCTCATGTTATTAGAGTTTCACGTAAAGATACCAATGTTGTTATAGCATCGGGATTGAATCCAAATAATAAACACCGATTAAAAGTTCAAAAAAGATCAGAAGGAGAGTTTGGAAAAACTACTATACATCATTTTATTCTACCAAAGAAAGGCCGTATATATTCCGGAAATTATTTTAATAACAACAGATTTATTGAATTTATAGGAGATTCCTATACGGCAGGTTATGGAACTGATGGAAACCATCGCGATGACCCTTTTTTTATAGAAACAGAAAATGCGAATAAAACTTACGCATGTATTATTGCCCGTTATTTTAATTCTGATTATGCACTTATAGCACATTCCGGTAGAGGAGCTGTTAGAAACTACGGAGACCCACTAACACAATCAAAATATACGATGAAGGATGCAATGATGAACACTTTAAATAGTGATACCATACATAAATATAATTTTAATCAGTATAAACCAAGCCTTGTTGTAGTTAATTTGGGTACAAATGACTTTTCAACCAAGCCTTATCCGTCAGAAGTAGAATTTCATTCGGCATACAAAAAAATTCTTGCTAATATTCGGAATAATTACGGAGAAGTCCCTGTTTTATGTGTTGTGCCACGCTTGAGCGAAGATTTAGAAAAATATATAAAAACTTTCGCAGCAGAATTAGATGACCTAAATTTACATATAACTGCGTCTTTAAAAGGTGTGTTTAACGATGATTCTGATATGGGGGCTGCTTGGCATCCCGGATACTCCGGTCAGAAAAAAATGGCAATGTTTATTATACCGTATATATCAACTATTCTTGGTTGGGAGCTTCAGGACAGGCCTGTTCAATAACTATTTAATTCTATAGTATTAAATTAATTTAACAAAAAACAAATTTTAAAATATGGCATTTACTTCAGGTCAAAATATGGAAGTATCTAATACTGCAACAGGTAATTCTAATTATACGCCTGCTTTAATTTCATTAGCAGTATTATATTTCATGATGGGTTTTATTACCTGCTTGAATGATACTTTAGTTCCTTTTTTTAAAGAAGGTTTCACTCTTAGTTATTCGGAATCTTCTCTCGTACAGTTCTATTTTTTTCTAACTTATGCAATTGTCTCCATTCCAGCAGGAAAATTAGTAGAACATATAGGTTATAAAAATGGAATGGTCACGGGATTTGTAATAGCTGCTTTTGGCGCTTTACTTTTCTTTCCAGCTTCTGTATTTCATCAATATTCGGTTTTCTTAGTAGCACTATTTATTCTGGCTATTGGAATAGTGTTACTCCAGGTTGCAGCGAATCCTTATATTACGGTATTAGGCAAACCAGAAACAGCTTCTTCTAGGTTGACATTAATTCAGGGAGTAGGCTCTATAGGGACTACCGTAGCTCCTCTTTTCGGAGCTCATTTTATCTTGTCTAGACTAACGGAGTCAAGTTCTTCCAGTGATGCCGTAAGTTATCCTTATTTGGGGATTGGGATATCTTTGGTTTTTATAGCTGTAATCCTTTCCCGCTTATCTTTACCTAATATACAAACCGTAGTAGACAAAAGGATACAAGATAAAGAAGCAAGACAGAGTATATTTAGATTCAGAAATTTGAATCTTGGGATAATAGCACTTTTTATGTATGTAGGTGCTGAAGTAGCAATAGGTACTTTTCTTACAAACTATATAGCGGATACTTTAGACATCAGTGAACATATAGCTAACAATTATGTGGCATTTTATTGGGGAGGTATGTTGGTAGGGCGTTTAGCAGGGTCTGTTGTTCTGAGATCTGTAAGGCCATCCGTTGTATTGGCTTCATCGGCCATATTAGCCGCAACACTTATTTTAATTTCTATTAATACTAGTGGGACTCTGGCTGTATGGACAATGATTTTAGTCGGATTATGTAATTCAATTATGTTTGCTGTTATTTTTTCTCTATCAGTAAATGGTTTGGGAAGTTATACTACTAAAGCATCTGGACTACTATCCACAGCTATAGCAGGAGGGGCGGTAGTGTCTTATGCACAAGGACTTGTTAAAGATTCGAATACTTGGCAAGTTGCATTTATTATACCTATAATCTGTTATTTATATGTGATTTTTTATGGACTTAATGGGTATAAATCCAGATTCAATCATTGAAGGAACTATGAGTAAATTTATTAAACTATCTTTATTCGATTGCTTAAAATAATTCTGAAGAATGAATTAGATAGATACTTGATAGTCTCTTTGAAGAATACAATATGTAACAAATCTGAATATTTATTCACATTTGTTACATATTACCTTATCGCAGGAAAAGACAATCCCTTTATCTTTCCATACAATTCCACAGCATACAAATCCGTCATTCCTGATACAAAGTCCAAAACCGACTGTATTTTAGAATAAGTATCATCCTTGTCCGTTAAAAATTGCTTTGGAATCAGTTTTACTAATTTTTTATAGTAATGTGTATCGTTATGGATAAAAGCCGGAACAAATTCTTCCAATAATCCGGCCATCACTTTGTATCCGGCTACTTCTTTTTCAATTACCGAAGAGTAGTTATATATTTTTTCTATAGATATATTTTCAATTGCTTTCCATGCCTCAATTAAGGGAGAAGGCAAAGATTCTGTCAGGCTTTGATTAAATTCACCTTTTAATATCAACTCTTGATTATCAAAGAAAATCTGTGTGCAATTGTTAATTAACGTGTTGATGGCTTTAGCCCTTAACAAGCCCACTCTGGCATCATTATCATCATAATCGGTTTCTAGCCGGGCTTCTGTAGAATTGCTGTTAGCTAGAGGCAGCAGGTAAGACTTAACTTCATCATAGGATAATATTTTTAAACGATGAGCATCTTCCAGGTCTATAATGCTGTAACAAATATCATCAGCCGCTTCCAGTAAATAAACTAAAGGGTGTCTGTGATAAATGATAGGATCATCCTCTACTTTTAAAAGTTGTAATTCATTAGCAATCCTTTGAAAGCTTTCCTGTTCGGATTGGAAGAAGCCATATTTTTTTCTATTGATAAAAGACTTGTTCTTTCCGGCAATAGATGCACAGGGGTATTTTGCAATGGTGGCTAAGGTAGAGTAAGTCAATGCATAAGAATCGTTTCCTTTTCCATTGAATGGATGGGTTAAAATTCTGATGGCATTGGCATTTCCCTCAAAATGGATTAAATCTTTCCATTGAGCAGGATTAACCTTGTCCTGATATTTTTTTCCGTCACCATCTGTGAAATACCTTGAAATAGCAGCTTCACCAGAATGGCCAAAAGCGGGATTTCCTAAATCATGGGCTAAGGCTGCGGCGGCAACAATGTTTCCCACTTCGCTGATTAACGGAACCTCTTTTAAAAGCTCCGGGCGTTCGTCTTGTACCTTGTTATGGAAAATGGTTCCTAAAGAACGACCTACACTGGCAACTTCCAGACTATGGGTGAGTCGGTTATGGACGAATATACTTCCCGGTAAAGGGAAAACCTGAGTTTTATTTTGCAGCCTTCTGAACGGAGAGGAAAAAATAATTCTGTCATAATCTTTTTGAAAATCAGACCTCGCTCTGTCCGCATATAAAGGTCTGTCTTCCTGTCCAAATCTTCTGTTAGATATTAAATGTTTCCAATCCATCATAGCGTCCAAAAATAAGTAATTAGTAACAAGTATCAAGCACAAAGTATTCCGTCTTTATTTCTGCTCCTTTTTCAACAATTACACTGTATAATTCCAATTTTCAGTCTAAACCTTTAACTTTCCACTTTTAATTTTTTAGAGATATGATACAAGATCCAAATCCATTGAAAAGTGTGGCAGAATTTCATTCGACCTTTAAACACCCGATAGAGCAAGCGCCTGTAATTCCTACCAAAGAGCGATGTGAATTAAGATTGTCACTATTGAAAGAAGAGCTTAAGGAACTTCAGGAAGCAATAGAAAATAATGATTTGGTAGAGGTGGCCGATGCTTTTTGTGATTTGCAATATGTACTGTCGGGTGCTATTCTTGAGTTTGGCCTAGCTGCAAAATTTAAAGGGTTATTTGATGAAGTACATAGAAGTAATATGAGCAAAGCCTGCAAAACAATTGAAGAAGCAGAAGCCACTATTGCTCATTATAAACAAAAAGATGGAACAGAGGCGTATTATAAAGAATTGGACGGACTTTATTTGGTATACAGAACATCAGATCATAAAACCTTAAAGTCTATAGCTTATTCTCCTGCAAATATACCTGGGTTTTTATAGATAGTAAGCGTTACTTACTCTTTTAGAAACTTCTTCGGGTCAAGCCCATGATATTAATGAACATGATCCGAAGAAGTCTTATTAAATGTTATAAATAGACACTGTTTAGGTGTTTTTAAAGCTTTTTCTGATACGTCAGTGAAGTTAACGCCAGCGATTTTTAGTTATAGTGATTTATTTAGCGATTGGTCCTGAAGTTATGATAGAATTTGATGACATCATCAGCGAATAAATCGGGAGCCTCCATTGCTGTAAAATGTCCACCTTCGGGTATATCTGTCCAATGTATTACATTTAAATTAGTTTCTACCCACTTTTTAGGCGGTAGTAACACATCCTTTGAAAATAAGGCCATACCGCTGGGTACAGTAATCTTTCCTATTTTAGGCAACGAGTGCGTATTTTCATAATAAAGGTGGTTTGAAGTGCCAATGGAATTGCTTAGCCAATAAATCATTATATTATTCAGTAGCTCGTCTTTATTGAATCGGTTTTCAAGATTTCCGTTACAGTCGCTCCACGAATAAAACTTTTCCAGAATCCATGCAGATAGACCAACTGGAGAATCAGATAGGCCATAGGATAGTGTTTGCGGTTTAGTAGATTGGATAGACATGTACCCGCCTTCCTGCGAAATCCATTGCAGAGCCGTTTGTTTGTATTGTTTCTCTTCGGTTGAAAGATTTTGGTGATTGTCTGCAAAAACAATATCTCTTATAATTCCAGCATCTGTAAGATGAATACCAATAAGATGTTCGGGGTATTTATAAGCTAAATACCTTGTTACTCCAGAACCTACATCTCCACCCAAAGCACCAAACTTTTCATAACCTAATGCTTCAGTCATTAATTTTTTCCATAAATCGGCAATATCTGCGTTATTTATGCCTTTTGAATGGGATAGGGTTGAAAAACCAAAACCTGGTACTGAAGGAATAATAACATCGAAAGAGTCATTTGAATTTCTACCAAAACGGGTGGGGTCTGTGAGTATCGGAATTATTTTTTGGTAGCGGATAAAACTGTCGGGCCAACCATGAGTAAGAATAATAGGTGTCGGGTTTTCTCCTTTTCCTTTTATATGGAAAAAGTGAATATCTACATCATCGATAGTGCATTTGAACTGCGGATAACTATTCAGCTGTTTTTCCTGTTTCTTCCAATCATATTCTTCTATCCAATAGCTGACAAAGTCTTTCAGATAGGCTTGATTTGTACCATATTCCCACTTTAAACTTTCTTTGCCACTTGTCCATCTGGTGTTTTTAAGTCTTACAGATAAATCATGTATAGGTTCGTTAGAAATGTCTATGTTGAAGTTTTGAACTATCATTGAGTCTGAAATAAGTGGTTATTTTTGTTTCAGATATATATGTCTGATGTTATTTACACCTGTATCTATTTCATCTATCTCAAATTTATCAATATCTTTTATTAATGGTAGCAATTTAGAAAAACCATAGTTCCTGGGGTCAAAATCAGGTTTCTTTTTAAGTATGTAATTACCCAAGCTACCCAGAAATGTCCAACCATTATCGTCAGCTAAATCATTCACACTTTCTGTTATTATTCTAATTGTTTCAGTATCCACTTTACTGATAGGGTCTTCTTTTTTCGATTTCTCAATTGATTTTGTGGCAACCACTGTATCAACAGTTCCCGTTTTTAGAATTTCTAAGTATATGAATTTGTCACATGCAGAAATAAAAGGTTTTGGAGTTTTCTTTTCGCCAAAACCAATAACTGTCATTCCGGCCTCTCTAAGTCTTGTTGCCAACCTCGTGAAATCACTATCGCTTGAAACAATACAAAAACCATTTACTTTTTCTGAGTATAAAATATCCATAGCGTCAATGATTAAAGCACTGTCGCTGGAGTTTTTTCCTGTGGTATAGCTGTATTGCTGTATTGGAGTAATCGCATTTTCTAACAGAACATTTTTCCAACCTGAAACAGTTGGTTTAGTCCAGTCAGCATAAATTCGCTTAATTGTAGGAGTTCCGTTTTTTGCAATTTCCTCCAGCATCTCTTTCACATTTGAATAAGGAACATTGTCTGCATCAATTAATACTGCAAGTTTATCTTCTGTCATAATGGTTATGTTTACTTTTTCTGTTGTTCCTTATAAATTATCGTTAATGAGTAAATATATGCAATAATACTGTGTAAAAACAGCTGGTACAGAACAATAATCACAGTAGACAAGCGTAAGGAGCTCAGAAAGCATAATGCTGAAAATAATTATTACCTAGGCTAATCTTAAGATTGCTTTCACTCTCAAAACAACAAAAAGAGATAAAGTTTTTTATAAGTAAAGCTTTAAGAAAACAGATAAATAAATTATAATGGGTACAGACTTATACTAAAAGTAAATAGACATTCCTTTCTTAAAGGATAAGGAATTTTATCTTCCATTTTAAAAGTTTGTGGAAGAAGGTTTTAAGTAGTAAATAGACGTATTGTACTGGTGAGTCAATAGGTGAGTCAACCCAATTTCAACCCCACTTAAACAACCTTACGGCCCTATTTTAATTTTTAATAGTTAAAGATGTTTGAAGCATGTTTAGAGAATTTTTATCTTGCAACCTATTGTTTATAAAACGAATAAGCTCCAAACGGGGAGAATGGAGCTTAAACTAACCAATTATAAACCTAAATCAAATGATGACTCACTTAATTATGAAAAAACATTTACCTGTTTTGACACTACAAATATAGAGACTATAATCATTTCAATTATCATCAAAACGTCACCTATGTGTAATGCTTTTGTTAACAAAAGATGTCTTTTTTAGATATTATCAAGAAAATAAGCACATTTACATATGTCAACAAAAGTCTACATCAAAAACATGGTTTGTCCACGTTGTATTGCAACGGTAAAAAAGGATATGGAAAACTTAGGTTACCATATCATCGATATAAAATTAGGTGAAGTTGAGGTAGAGGAAAATGTAGATTACCATAAATTGAAAAGCGTATTGCAACATAGTGGTTTCGATATCATCGAAGATAAAAACACCCAGTTGGTAAACGCTATAAAAACAGAAATTATCAATATAGTGCATCATAGCGATATTCTGCCAACGCAAAAATTATCAACTATACTTACTGATAAGTTATCCTATGAATATAATACTTTAAGTCATGTGTTTTCGGCACAGGAAGGGCTTACGATAGAACGATTTTATATTTTGCAGCGAATAGAGAAAGTGAAAGAGTATTTAGAGTATAATCAATTAAGCCTTAAAGAAATAGCTTTTAAATTAGGTTTTAGCAGTATTGCCCATCTTTCAGCTCAGTTTAAAAAAGAAACAGGATTAAGTCCCAAACAATATAAAGAACTAGGGCTTTCGGACAGAAAACCTATTCATCAGGTTTATTAATCCCTTTATTGTTTAATATTATTGATGGTGTTTTTAATTGGCTTAAGAAGTGTTGGAGAAGTACTAAAGAAGTGTTAGATAAGTATTAGAGATCGGGTATATGTACTCTCTCTTTATAAGTTTCCTAGGTGCTTTTCTCTCATTGTCTTCAAAGTGCAAGTATCCTTATAGAGTGCTTTAGAATAATTATGAAGTTTTCTTTTCAAGACAAGAAGCGTTTTATTGCCTAAACTATTATTAAACCTATTGATCACTATTACAGCCAACTTCTTTACGGTTGTCTAACCGTAATTTCCTATAAATATTATATAACTCTTTATCGGAATTATATAATACCAGAAAAAATACTAGCACTAACTTTGTAGAAGTAAAATAAAAATATAAAAGTTATGGCAAATCAATCAGAGGTATTTCCGGTAATAGGTATGTCTTGTGCCGCTTGTGCAACAAGTGTAGAAAGTCAGGTTGGAGCTATGGAAGGAGTGAATGAAGCTGTAGTAAATTATGCCAATCAACAGCTTAAAGTTGTTTATAATAAAGATGTTGTTAAGCCCGAAGCTATGAAAGAATCTCTTCTTTCTGTAGGTTATGATATCATCATAGATAGTGAAAATGCATTAGAAGAGGCCGGCGAAATTCGTAAAGAAAATTATCAGAAGCTCAAAAAAAACTTTACCTGGGCTTTAATATTAACCTTACCTGTGGTTGCCATAGGTATGTTTTATATGGAAATGCCTTACGCCAATGAGATTATGTTGGTGTTAAGTACTCCGGTATTGTTTGTTTTTGGAAAACAGTTTTTTGTTAATGCAGCAAAGCAGTTTAAGCATGGTTCTGCCAATATGGATACGTTGGTAGCATTGAGTACCGGTATAGCCTGGTTATTCAGTATATTTAATACTTTCTTTCCCGAATACTGGCATGCCCGTGGACTGCACTCGCATGTTTATTTCGAGTCGGCAGCCGTAGTTATAACCTTCATTATGCTTGGCAGGCTTTTGGAAGAGCGGGCTAAACATGGAACCTCAGAAGCCATCAAGAAATTAATGGGGCTGCAACCCAAAGAATTAACCGTTATCAGAGGAGGAGATGAACTGCTGATTCCTATAAACCAGGTACAGGTAGGAGATTTGATTTTGGTAAAGTCAGGAGAAAAAATACCGGTAGATGGATTGGTTTCGGAAGGTAGCTCTTATGTGGACGAGTCTATGTTAAGCGGAGAGCCGGTGGCAGTTTTAAAAGAAAAAGGATCTAAGGTATTTGCCGGTACATTAAACCAGAAGGGAAGCTTTCAGTTTACAGCCGAAAAAGTAGGCGATAAAACCCTCTTGTCTCAAATTGTAAAACTGGTGCAGGAGGCGCAGGGGTCAAAAGCGCCTGTTCAAAAGTTAGTAGATAAAATCGCTGCGGTTTTTGTACCCATTGTTGTTTTAATTGCGGTGCTAAGCTTTGGAGCCTGGTATTTTCTGGCACCTGAAAATGGGTTTACTTATGGCTTGTTGGCTATGGTAACGGTTTTGGTTATAGCCTGTCCCTGTGCATTGGGATTGGCAACTCCTACAGCTATTATGGTGGGTACCGGGAAAGGAGCCGAGATAGGAATTCTTATAAAAGACGCTGCGAGTTTAGAGCTGGCAAAGAATGTAAATGCCATTATATTAGATAAAACAGGGACTATTACAGAGGGGAAACCTCAAGTAATTGGAGATAAATGGTGGGTAACCGATCAGCAGTATCAATCTATTTTATATAGCTTGGAAGAGGCATCAGAACATCCGTTAGCGCAGGCCATTATAACCTATTTGAAAGAAAAAGGTATAGATAAAACAAAGATAGATGATTTTAACAGCTTGACAGGTAGAGGGGTATCCGGAAAAGTTAACCAGCAGGAATTTTTTGCAGGTAGTCACAAATTATTGAAAGAATATCATGCTGATGTAGAAGATGAAAATATTGCTCAGTGGAAATCGGCAGGAAGTACTATTATTTACTTTTTTACCCCAGAAAAATTGTTGGCAGTGATAGCTATTGCCGATAAAGTTAAAGAAACATCAAAACAAGCGATTAAAGAATTGCACAGCGAAGGGGTAGAGGTGTATATGCTTACAGGAGATACACATTCTACGGCCAGTTCTGTTGCTGCACAGGTAGGCATAACACATTTTTATGCCGAGCAGATGCCAACAGACAAAGCTGATTTTGTAAAGAAATTACAGAAAGAGGGAAAGAAAGTGGCTATGGTTGGTGATGGAATAAATGATGCTCAGGCTTTGGCTCAGGCAGATATATCCATTGCTATGGGCAAAGGTTCTGATATTGCCATAGATACCGCAGGTATAACGCTCTTATCTTCAGATTTAAGAAAAATACCGCAAGCCATTCAGCTTTCACGGAAAACAGTAGCAACCATTAAACAAAACCTGTTTTGGGCATTTATCTATAATGTTATTGGTATTCCGTTAGCGGCAGGCATACTGTACCCCATCAATGGCTTTTTACTAAATCCTATGATTGCCGGAGCAGCCATGGCGCTCAGTTCAGTTTCTGTAGTATTAAACAGTTTAAGATTAAAAAACGCAAAAATTTAAAATTATGACAGCATTAAAATTTAAAACAAACTTAAAATGTGGCGGATGTGTTTCTGCCGTACAACCTAAATTAGACGCTTTAGAAAATGTAGAAAAATGGGATGTGGATTTAGCTTCACCTGAAAAAACATTGACTATTATGGGAAATATAGAAGCCCAGGAAATAGTGCAAGCGTTTGAACAGGCTGGTTATAAAGCAGAACCTCAATAATAAAAACATCAGGGCTATTAAATTGTGGTATAGAATGATATATTTACCAATAAAATTGTCGTTCTATGAAAGAACTCTACAAGTTAATAGCCTTTTTTATTTTCCTCAGCATTAATGTCTTATTATTTGCTGCAACACCACCAAACTCAGCTAGCCAGGCTCAGGAAGTATATGTTCCCAATAAATTAATTGTAAAATATAAAAGCATACAACCATTAACACAGCTGTCAAGAAGTGTTAATGCCCCAAAAAACAAAGATATAGAGATTGTTGACGTACAGCCCGTATTACGAAATCAGGAAATCAGAACTTTATCTGCAAGTAATCAATTAAATATAGATTTATATGATATAAATCGTATTTATGAGATAACCTTTAAGTCAAAAAAAAGTATTAATGCAGTTATAGAGTCACTAAAAGCAGATGAAAATATAGAATATGCAGAACCTGTTTATGCAGCAAAAACATTTGCTACACCTAATGACCCCTATTACACTTCGCTTAATGACTTTCAAAGTTATTTAAAGAAAGTAAGAGCCCCCGAAGCCTGGAATATACAAGATAACGCTAATGGAATAATTGTAGCAGTAGTAGATTCGGGCTCAGAACTCGATCATCCTGATCTGGCGGCTAATATTTACATTAATACTGGCGAAATTCCTGATGATGGTATTGATAACGATGGAGATGGTTTTATAGATAATTATTACGGATGGGATTTTGGAGGAAGTACCTTAGGATCGGGAGGAGATAAAGATCCCAGTGTAAAATCTAAAGCAGCAGACCATGGAGTGCATGTCAGCGGGTTGGTCTCTGCTGTGACCAATAACGGAATAGGTGTGGCCAGTATAGCTAAAAATGCTAAACTATTGGTAGTGAAAGTAGGCGTGGATGACGATGCAGAAAATCTTTATTACGGGTATCAGGGAATAATGTACTCGGTATTAAAAGGTGCTAAAATTATTAACTGCTCATGGGGAAGTAGCGTAAAAAGTAGTTTTGGACAAGATGTTATAGATTATGCCATCAGTAAAGGATGTTTGGTGGTAGCTGCAGCGGGCAATAGTGGAAATGAAGTGCCTGTTTATCCAGCGGCTTATAGCGGGGTGCTGGCAGTATCAAATGTTCAATTAAATGATGTAAAAAGTTCTTCGTCCAGTTATGGCTATCATGTAGGAATAGCGGCACCCGGAACGGGTATTTTAAATACAGTTTTTGGAAAAGCTTATGATTATAAATCAGGTACATCTATGGCTTGTCCCTTAGTTTCCAGTGCAGCTGCCTTGGTTTGGGCAAAATACCCACATTTGTCACCTTTACAGGTTGCCGAAGTATTAAAACAATCGGCAGATGATATTTATAATATTTCAGAAAATCAGCAATATATTAATAAGCTGGGAACAGGCAGGTTAAATGTAGAAAGAGCTTTGCAAACAACGGATATTGTAGCTGTAAAACAAGAAAAAATTATTCTGGAAGATATATCTGGGGCTTTAAATAATGGTGCTGAAGTAAATATTTCTGCTGAGCTTTTAAATGTATTGGGAGATATACCGGATCTGGTTGTAGAATTAGGAACCCTATCTTCTAAGGTTACTATTTTAGATAATCGTCAAGATGTTGGGTTCTTTCTGTCACAAAGCAAAAAAACGGTGGGTAACTTTAAAATTAAAATCAACGGAGCGGCAGAAAATGAAGAAGCGACTTTTTATTTGCAGTATAGTTCTAATAGCAAAAACTATCAGGCTAAGGAGTACTTTACCCTCAAATTAAACAGGGATTTTATAAATTATCAGGCAAATGCCATCAATACTACATTAAGTAGCAATGGTAGGTTAGGTTATGCTAATGCAGAGGCTACAGAAGGGCAAGGGTTTAGGTATAAAGGTAATAATATGCTGTACGAAGCTTCTTTGATGATAGGTACAGGCCCTGCTCAGGTTTCCAATAATACAAGAAACGGGGATAATGCCGATGAAGATTTTGTAAAAAAACAGAAAGCAGAACGAAAAGATCAGGAAGTAAATTCATATTTCAACGCATCCTCTGTTTTTACAGATAAAGGGTCATCCAAAAAGATGGATATAGAAGTAACCAATACCCATATTGCCTTCCCGGATAATGCAAACAAGAATTTTGTAGTGGTTGAATACGATATTAAGAATAGTTCAACCTCAGATCTTACCAATGTTTATGCAGGGATGTTTGTGGATTGGGATATTAATAATGCAGAGAAAAATGTCACAAGAATAGACCAGAGTAATAAACTGGCTTATGCGTATGAAGCTAATGTGAAAAATTTATATGGAGGGACTGCGTTATTGACCAAACAAAAACTTAATTATTATCCATTATCTCATATGATTCAAGGAGATTTAGGGGATGGAGATTTTACCATAGATAAAAAATTTACGGCGCTATCCAGTGGTATTTATAAAGAGTCGCTGGGAGAAAATTATGTTTCGGGAGTAGATATCATGTATGTGTTATCGGCAGGTCCGTTTAATCTTAAAAAAGGAGAATCGGAGAAAGTAGCTTTTATGTTTTCGGCTGGGAATAATCTTAACCAATTAAAAGGAAATGTAGAATTAGCTCAAACTAATTATAGTAATCTGGAGATAAATAAACCCCAAATATCAAGTGTTTATTCCAATCCGGTATCTGTTAGCTTACAACCTAAGATAACCATAGAAGTTAAAAATCATGAAAAATCTGCTGTTGACTTAGCTATCTATGATATTCTGGGAAGAAAAATGCAGACTGTTTTTGAGGGAAATCTGAATAAAGGAGAATTTACTTTTGAAGCAGATTTGAGAAATCTTTCAAGAGGGGTGTATTATGTGTTATTCACCAGTGCTGGCAAAAAATCATCATTCAAAATAATGGTTGATTAAAAAAGAATTACCCTATTGAGAATATGCAAATATCCAAGTCATTATAAATGATGAAAGCAAGCCCGGCATCGGGGCTCGTAGCTTTCTTTTTCGCCAATTAGTACGGTAGAAAGGTCATCCGTTTTTCTATAGCTGTTTAACGCAGGGGCACCACATTGCATGCAAACAGCATGTACTTTGGTAACCTCTTCGGCCACGGCCATTAATTGGGGGATAGGGCCAAAAGGTTTACCTGTAAAATCCATATCCAGACCTGCAACAATAACCCTTATACCTTTATTTGCCAGTTTATTGCATACTTCTGGTAATTCGTCGTCAAAAAACTGAGCTTCATCAATACCAACAACCTGTGTATTGCTGCCATAAAGCAAAATGGCAGAAGAATGTTCTACAGGCGTAGATGGTATAGAATTAAAATCGTGTGAAACCACGGCATATTCATTATAACGGGTATCTTTCTGAGGTTTAAATATCTCTACTTCCAGACGGGCAATTTGCGCCCTTTTTAATCGCCTGATGAGTTCTTCCGTTTTTCCTGAAAACATAGAACCGCAGATAACCTCAATACGTCCGCCAAAATCATTATTCCTTTTCAAAGCTTTGCCTTTACACTTGTTGTTAATCTATCCAGGATTATATGAAAAGCTATCTGTTAAGCGTTTTAAAATCGTAGATATTTGTATTTATCGAAAACTAATATCAGAATTTTAATGTTATTTTTGATAGCTAAATTACCAACATATTAAGGTTCAAAAAAGAAAAAAGATATGATGAACAAAGAAGAGATCCTCAAAAAAATAGGGAATATAATACAAGAGTTAGCAGATCAGCATCAGTATTTAAGTGCCAATAAAAATGTTAATGATCTTGAGTTAGAACTTTTTACTGCCAATGCCGATTTCTTATTAGATCATATCGAAATATTCAGAAAACTGAAAGTAAGTAGCGAACTTCAGGAAGTTTCCCAACCAGTAGCCTCTGTACAGGATTTTTCCCCTACAATAGAAAATAAGTTTTTTGAACCACAGGAAGCTCCAAAAGAAGAAAAAGAAGAGGAAAGCAACGAAGTTGAAAAAATGACTTTACAGTTTGATTTTCCAGAACCTACCGAAATGATCTTTGATTTTGAGAAAAATATGGATTTAGAAGATGTTTTTGATAGGGAGCTAACGCCGGAAGAGCAAGAGGTAATTGATAGGAAAAAACAGAATAATGATGATGTTGTTTCTGAAGAAGCAGAAGAGCAACCTATACCTGAACAAATTATAGAACCGGAAGAGCCAGTTGAAGAAAGTGAAGAGGAAATTCAGATTACAAACGAAGAAATCTTAAGAGTATCCATTAAACAGGAAACCTATACAGAGGAGATTTTTACCAATCAGGCCCCTCAGGAATTGAATGTACAACCAGAAAATTCAATAGAAGAGCTACCCGTAAATGAACCTGAAATAATTGCCCGGGTAGAAAAAATAGAGACTTACGAAGAGCATATAGTAGAAAAGAAAGTATCGTTAAACGAACTGTTGTCTGCTCAACGGGCGCAACAAACTGCGGGAATAGCTAAACCCATTGCAGATTTAAAAGCAGTGATAAGTCTTAACGATAAAATGATTTTTATTAAGGAACTTTTTAATGGATATAATCTGGCTTATAGTGAAGCCATTGAAATATTAAATCGTTTTGATTCTTTTGAAGCCGCAGATAATTTTCTGTTGAAGAATTATGCTGATAAAAACAACTGGGCACAAAAGCAGCAAGTGGTAGATCGTTTATACGAAATATTAAACAGAAAGTTTAAAAACTAATCTTTTCTCGGAAAGACAGAAGAATAAAAAATAGTGTTAAAACCTTTTCGTCATCTCTGATGAAGTATCTCAGAAAGAGATGGATTTGCTTTGGCAGAGATGACGAGGATTTTTACTTTTATATATTACTACGCATATTTTCTCTTGCACTGTTATTAAGAATTTAGTCCCATTCTATTCGAATCCAATTTCAATAAGATAAACAGCAATATAGTAAAGCTTAAGAGCGAAGAACCTCCATAGCTTAAAAAAGGCAAAGGAATGCCTATTACCGGCATTAATCCTATGGTCATGGCTATATTGATAAAGAAATGGCAGAATATAATACAGGCTACACAATAACCATAAATTCGACTGAATGCAGATCGTTGTCTTTCTGCGAGGTGGATAATTCTTAATAGTAAAATGGAGTAAAGTGTAACCACTACAAAGCTGCCTGCAAAACCCCACTCTTCACCAACGGTGCAAAAGATAAAATCGGTACTTTGTTCAGGAACAAAATTAAACTTTGTTTGGGTTCCCTGTAAATACCCTTTTCCTTTTAATCCTCCGGATCCAATAGCAATTTTAGATTGATTGACATTATATCCAGCTCCTTTTAAATCTTTGGTAATACCCAATAAAATATCTATCCTGCCTTTTTGATGTGGCCTTAAAACATTCTGATAAACAAAATCAGTACTAAATATAAAAGCTATGGATAAGACAAAACCAACACCTATACTGGTTAAAAGCTTTCTGTTCCTTTGAAAGTTATAAATTAATAAGGCTGTTAGCAGGATCAGGGCTAGTATAACGTATAGCTTTCCATATAACAAGGTGGTAATAAAAAGTAAAATCATGAGCAGGCCTGCAATCAGGTATAAAGGAGAAAGCCCCTCTCTGTACAATACCAGAATTAAGGATCCAAATACCATTGCCGATCCGGTATCCGGTTGTAACATAATCAGGAACATGGGTAAGCCCAGAATGGCGAGACATATCAATATAACTTTAAGATCGGTAAGCTTATAATTACCAGAACTTATATACCTGGCCAATAATAAGCTGGACGACCATTTTGCAAATTCAGAAGGTTGTAAGCGGAAACTACCAATGGGTATCCACGCCTGATTTCCTGCTACATTACGTCCCACAACCAATACCAATACCAATAAAAGTATGGTGATACCATAGAAAACGGGAGAGAAGGTAATAAAAAACTTACTGTCTAATAGTAATATAGTCATACCAACCAGACAGGATATGATGATGAATATCAGTTGTTTGCCAAAGTTGGTGTTCAGGTCAAATATGGTAGTGGTATCATCAGAATATACCGAAGCGTATATATTAAACCAGCCAATAGTAACCAGACATAAGAAAAGCAGGATGGTAAAACCATCGACTCTGAAAAAGAAACCTTTGTTGCTGTTGGTAGAATAGTTATTCATTTTCTTTTTTTGTAGCTGGCGATAATTGTACTTGTGTTGTTTGTTGGAGGTTGCTGGTAGTAGAATCTTTTTTTACCACAGGTTTAGCCGGTCTTTTAGGAACGGGAAGAAAGCTGGCATTTAAAATTCTATCTACATAGGCTTTAGGTCTGGATATAGAGTCGCGTATAAATTTTTCAATCATTAAGCTGGCAATAGGAGCAGACCAGGTAGAACCGTAACCAGCATTTTCTATAATAACAGCAATGGCTATTTTAGGATTTTCACGTGGAGCAAAAGCAACAAATACAGAGTGGTCGGCACCATGAGGATTTTGTACAGTTCCAGTCTTTCCACAGACTTCTATATCACTGATTTTGGAGTAATATCCAGTACCTCCGGGTGAATTTACCACGTGGCTCATACCCTCAATCACAGGTTCGAAGTATCTTTCCTCTACACCAACATTTATTTTTTCACTGTATTCTTTTTTAAGTATTTTTTTGTCACCAACAGCTTTCACCAGGTGAGGTTTGTAATAAAATCCTCTATTGGCAACAATAGCCATTGTATTTGCCATTTGCAAAGGAGTAATCCCCAGCTCGCCTTGCCCGATAGATAAAGATATATTAAAGCTGGATCCCCATTTATCGCTGCCCCATCTTTTTGTATAATATTCGGCAGAAGGCAATAAACCCTTTCTTTCCGCAGGCAAATCTATGCCCAGTTCAGAGCCAATACCAAATTTGTTAACCGCATCTCGCCATCTGGTATAAGCCACGGATGGTTTAAGATTTGTGCGGTCAATTAATCTGTTGTAAACATAGCCGTAATAAGTGTTGCAAGAGCCTTCTATAGATCTGATGAGGTTGGTGGAACCATGAACGTGGGTACAGCGCATTACGCCTCTTGAACTGTAACGATAACCGCCTCCGCAATAAAAAACAGTAGAAGGTGTTATCGCTCCAAATTGCTGGCCAATAAGTGCATTGATAACTTTGAAAATAGAACCCGGAGGATATTCTGCCTGAGTAGGTCTGATAAACATCGGTTTGTTAGGGTCTTTCAGTAACTTCATGTAATTATTCCCTCTTTGGCGACCTACCATCATGTTGGGGTCATATTTAGGGCTACTAACAAAAGCCAATACTTCTCCGGTAGCAGGTTCAATAGCCACTATAGAACCAATTTTATTGTTCATCAGCTTTTCACCGAATAGCTGAAGCTTTTTATCAAGAGATGAGATCAGTTTGTCTCCTGAAACAGCAAGGGTATCGTATCTGCCTTCAAAAAAACTTCCCTGTTCTCTATTGTGCACATCAACCATAATGTTTCTTACACCACGTTGCCCTCTTAATAAATCTTCATAAGATCTTTCAATGCCCGATTTACCAATGTAATCTCCCAGTCTGTAAAAATTATCAGACTTTTCTATTTCACGTTCATTAACCTCACCAATATAACCCAGTAGCTGTGCTGCGGTAGAATCTGGATAATACCTTACAGATCTGTTTAAAACGTAAAAACCTGGAAATTCAAATAACTTTTCCTGAAGAGCGGCATAGGTGAAGGCTGATAATTGTTTTTCAAATAAAGATTCTCTATACCTTGAATAGTTTACTGCTTTTTTAAACTTTTTATCAAATTCTTCTTTGGTAATATCTATTAATCTGCAAAATTCTAAAGTATCGAATGGTTTTACTTGTCCGGGAACAACCATGAGGTCATAGATAGGTTCATTTTGAACCAAAACCTTTTCATTTCTGTCTAAAATGATACCCCTGGCAGGATAGATAACCAGTTTTCTTAATACGTTGTTATCGGCAGAAAGCTTGTAGGAGTCATCAACAACTTGTATATAATATAGTCGTGATAACAGAGTTATTGCAACTAAAATAAATATGCCTTGTATAACGTACTTTCGGGCAAAAAAACTATTCATCTTAAATGGAATGTATGGTGCTGAACTTTACAACGTAAACAAAAATAGTATCTTTTAGTTTAAAGTTGAAACTTATCTCTACGAGCTTTAATTAACGACTTTAAGTCCGGTATCTGTATGTCACCGTAAAAGAGATATGTTAATTTTACAGATTATTCTAAAATCAGATTGTTAGATCAAAGGTTTTAGCACCTCTTCAGGTTTTTTCAGCAATTACTGCCTTTGTTTCTTTTTCTTGTAAAAAACAAGTTCGGTAATTAAAATCAGTAATATGGTTAAACCAGAGCTAATAAATACCCTGCTTAAGGTTCCTCCAATTTCTGAAAACCTGAATACTTCCAGGTTGAAAAGAAAAAAGTGATGTACCAGCGTTAATAATAGCGTGTAAAAGAAAAACCATCTGAAACCCATAATACCCAGAGCAGGTTCCGGATCGCTATCATAATTGTCTTTTTGTACCGTAATGTTGATGAAAAACACCCGCATAAGTGCTAGAATAGTACAGGCAGCAGCATTTAAACCTAAGGTGTCGTTAAACATATCTATAGTAAAACCCATTAAGAAAGCTAAGGCAAACAAAAGCCAATTTGGAGTTTCGAACGGAAGCAGTAAAATAAACAGGATATAAAGGAAAGGTACATTAAGATTGTAGAACACCATATTCTTCAACAAGAAAACTTGTACGAATATTAGAATAATAAATCTAAGGACATTATTTAATAAAGTACTATTCATTCAGGCTTTCTTTATTTTGAGATTCTAAATTAATCTGTTCTTCCGAGAAATGATTCTTTATTACGTAAACGTGTTGCAGCGAATAAAAATCAGTAGATAGTTTTACACTGATATCCAGAAAATTTCCTCCTCCTTTTACTCCTGATTTAGCTATGGATCCAATGAGGATACCTTTAGGGAAAATAACCCCTAATCCAGATGTAACTACTCTCATACCCGGTTTTATATTTAACTGGTTCGGAATGTCAGTAAGCGTTACGTGATTTGGATCTTTACCATCCCATATCAAAGGACCAAAATAAGGAGTACCCTCAATTGAAGATGTAATTCTGGTATCTTCATGTAAAATAGACTGTATGGAAGCAAAATCATTAGATACGTTCCATATAATTCCCACTAAACCCGAAGGGCCAATAACTCCCATTCCTTTTTTTAAGCCATGCAGAGCACCTTTATTGATGGTAAGATAGTTGTTCCTTGCTGTTATCGTTTTGTTAATGACTTCTGCCTCTATGTATTCATATTGTGTTCTGTGAACAGTATCTTTAACCAATTCAGTTTTTAGGCTATCGTTAAAGAAAGAGGATGGTAACATATTACGCAGTCGGGCATTTTCTTTTGCAAGACTGTCGTTCACAATTTCCAGATGAAGATATTTGGTAATTTGGTTTACCTGACTGTAAATATTACCAATAACTTCGTTTGACGAATTTAAAGTGCTTGCTCTTTGGAAATCGTTATTGCGAACCAATAAGATAATAGAGGCTACAAAAAAAATAACGAATAAAAAGAAGGCGTTATAATTATTAATAAACCTCCAAAGATTACGCATACCTAACTTCCGAATTTTAGATTTACGATTTTAGATTTACGGGAGTTAAACGTTTTTTTATTCAGTAACACTGCAATTCTGCAGATGATTTTTAATAAACGTTAATATACCAGATATATAGATTTAACGTGGTAGGCCACCGAAAATCTAAAATCAAAATTATTGTAATAAAAACTTAAAGTTTTGAGTGTTTTTAAGCGCAATGCCTGTACCCCTTACAACCGCTCTCAACGGATCGTCAGCAACGTGAACAGGTAACTTTGTCTTAGCACTGATACGTTTATCCAAGCCTCTTAGTAAAGCACCGCCTCCAGTTAAATAAATACCCGTTTGGTAAATATCAGCAGAAAGCTCAGGAGGAGTTATTTCCAATGCTTTTAAGATAGCTTCTTCAATTTTAGAGATAGATTTATCTAAACAATGCGCAATCTCAGTATAAGAAACTGTAATTTGCTTAGGCACACCAGTCATTAAGTCACGTCCTTGAACAGCAAAATCTGCAGGCGGATCTTGTAACTCTGGCAAAGCAGAACCTACTTCAATCTTAATTCTCTCAGCAGTTCTTTCACCAATCATAATGTTGTGCTGACGACGAATATAGTTTACAATATCCGAATCAAAGTTATCTCCGGCAGTTCTGATAGACTGATCGCATACAATACCAGATAAAGCAATAACTGCAATTTCAGTAGTACCGCCACCAATATCGATAATCATATTACCCATAGGCTCCTCCACATCAATACCAATACCAACAGCCGCCGCCATAGGCTCATGAATAAGGTAAACCTCTTTTGCGCCTGCAATTTCAGCAGAATCTTTAACAGCTCTTTTTTCCACCTCGGTAATACCAGAAGGAATACAGATTACCATTCTTAAAGAAGGGAAAAACCAACCTTTTCCGTTGTTGATCATTTTAATCATACCACGAATCATGTATTCGGCAGCATTAAAATTGGCAATTACACCATCTTTTAAAGGACGAACAGTTTTTATGTTTTCGTGTGTTTTACCTTCCATTTGCATGGCCTGGCGGCCAATGGCGATAACCTTATTTGTAGTTCTGTCAAAGGCAACAATAGATGGTTCATCTACAACCACTTTATCGTTATGTATAATGAGGGTGTTGGCAGTACCCAAGTCAATTGCTATTTCTTTTGTAAACCAGTTAAATAAACCCATTTAATTTTTCTATCTATATCTGTAATGAAGATGCAAAGGTGCAAAAAAAATATTCTTAAATGTAAGAACTCCTGCAATTTATATCTCAATTATATACTTTTTATTCTAAGGCTAATTTGCTTTTATTTTTTGTTTTTACAGTTATAAAGAGGGTGTGTGTGTTGCTTTTTTAGATAAAAGCTTAAAATAAATTGCTGTTTTTTATCTTGTTGAAGATTGGTTGTGAAAAATAGAAATCAAATGTACCTAAAAATGTATATTTAGAGTTTTGAATATATTACAACAAACCTTATAAAAAATTAATGATGTTTAAAAAGTTGCTTATCGGAATCTGTTTTGTTTTATTACATGTTAATCTGATTGCACAAAATATAGCCGATAAAATTCAGGTGCGCTGGAAACTGGTAGAGACAGTACCGTCTAAAGCCAATCCGGTATCCAGACTTACGCTGGTGAATTTAACCAACGAATCTTTATCGTGTCAGGGCTGGAGTCTCTGGTTTAATTTTATGCGAAGGATTGATCCAAAATCAATTGATCCTAAGTTTAGTATCACCCATAGAAATGGAGATCTATATGAGCTGGAATTTAAAAATACCCAAATGCAATTGCCTGCAAAGGGTACTTTCGAGATCGATTTTGTAACATTAGGCACCATTCCTAATTATACAGATGCTCCCGCCGGATTATATGTTTTAGGCAAAGAGGGCAAATCTGTAGAAACAATATCCAATTATGTGGTAGAACCAGTAGTTTTTTCACGCGAGCAAACATTACAAAACCTGTCTGCTCAATATGAAGAAAATACAAGATTAGAATTGAATAATAAGCAGCAGCTAATTATTCCCCAGCCGCTTTCCGTAAAGACAAGCCCAGGAAAATTCACCCTCACTCCCAAAACTACCTTATGGGCAGATGCTATACTGTCTGCAGAAAAAGATTATTTAAATGAGTTTATGAAAAACACATTTGGTTTTTCGTTTTCTTCAACAGACAAACAAAATGCATCCATTAAACTAATGCACAACCCAAAACTGGAAGCAGAAGAATACAGTCTTAATATTACAGACAAGCAGATAGAAATACATTCGTCAACCTCAACAGGAGCTTTTTATGCTTTGCAATCGGTGAAAAACCTGATTAAAGGAGATGCTTGGGGAAATAAACTGACCGGTTTAGATTTGCCTTTGCTTAGCGTTAAAGACAAACCAAGGTTTGGCTACAGGGGAGTAATGGTTGATGTTGCCAGAAACTTTCATAACAAACAGTCTGTCCTTAAAATTATAGACGTAATGGCCATGTATAAACTCAATACATTGCACCTTCATTTAAATGACGATGAAGGATGGCGATTGCAGATTCCGACTTTACCAGAACTTACCGAAGTAGGAAGCAGACGTTCTGTAGAATATTTTAACGGATTGGCTTTACAGCCGGGATATGGTTCCGGTGCAAAGGCAACGGAGCAATCTTTTTATACTGAAAGTGATTTTGTAGAGATCCTGAAATATGCAGCTAAAAATCATATTAATATAATACCAGAATTAGAAACCCCAGGACATGCCCGCGCAGCTATAAAATCTATGGAAATGAGATATAGGAAATTTATGGCTAAAGGAAATCAGCAAGAAGCAGAGAAATATCTGTTAAATGATTTTGGAGATCAATCGGTTTATAGTTCTGCCCAACATTGGAATGATAACGTGATGAATGTGACTATGCCCTCTACTTACAGGTTTATTTCTTTGGTTATAGATGAGATTGGTGAAATGTACAGAAAAGCAGGTCTGAAAATGAAAACTATACATTTAGGAGGCGACGAGGTTCCAAGAGGTGCATGGGAGAAATCACCAAAGATCAGAACTTTGATGGACAGCCTCAAAATTACATCCGTACACGAGGTATGGCCGTATTATATATCGAAAGTAGCAGACTTATGTGCTTCTAAAAATGTGGCGTTGGCCGGATGGGAAGAAATGGGAATGGTTAATAAGGGAAAGGGAATGGAAACCAATCCAGCTTTAGCCAAGAAAAATATTCAGGTAGATGTGTGGAACAATTTAATTGGAGGCAAACAAGAAGATCTGGCTTATAAATTAGCGAATGCAGGATATAAAGTTGTATTTGCCAGCGCCAATAACTTTTACCTGGATTTAGCATGGAAAAATACCTATACTGAGCCGGGACATACCTGGGCAGGTTTTACAAATATTTATAAATCTTATTCTTTTTTGCCATCAAACTATTATCTCACCGTTTACGAAGACAGTAAAGGCAAAAAAGTAGAACCCTCATTTTTTGATAAAAAGGAAAAATTAACCGCAAAAGGAAAAGAAAATCTGATAGGTATTAAAGCAGCTATTTGGACAGAGAAGGTAACAACAGGAGACCGATTGGAATATATGTTGTTTCCACGTGTACTGGCATTGGCAGAACGAGCATGGAGAGCAGAAACAGACTGGGAGAAATCAGGAACTTATAACAAAGTAGTTTTGGAAAAAGAATATGCCTCTTTCATGAATAAACTGGGTAATGACGAATTGAAGAAGCTGGCACAATTAAATGGCGGTTATAATTTTCGTCTACCAGCTATAGGAGTTAAAATCATGCAAAACAATTTAGTGCTAAATACCGAATATCCTGGTTTCGATGTTTATTATGCCATTAACGGCAGCGAACCAAAGAAATACGACAAACCTATTGCTTACGATAAATCTAAAATTTACAAATTTAAAGTGGTGCAGGGAAAGAGAGAGGGGGTGGAAACTGTAATAGGTTTAAATTAATGTTTTGACTAGTATGCCCTTCTGTATGTGTTATAAGCAGATATAGGAGGGGTTCATTTTAAGGAGGATTGCTTTCATTCTTTGAAATACTGATATTTAGAACAACATAATATGAAGAATGAAATTGATAAAGGAGGTTGTGAATTGCTTTCATTCTTTGAAATACTGATATTTAGAACAACCAGGAGAAACATTTTCATCTTCTTTATAGGGTTGTGAATTGCTTTCATTCTTTGAAATACTGATATTTAGAACAACTTAACATCATGGTGCAATCATCTCCAACGCGTTGTGAATTGCTTTCATTCTTTGAAATACTGATATTTAGAACAACTTAGGAAAGAAAAGGTAAAAGAATGGAATGGTTGTGAATTGCTTTCATTCTTTGAAATACTGATATTTAGAACAACTAACATCATGGTGCAATCATCTCCAACAACGTTGTGAATTGCTTTCATTCTTTGAAATACTGATATTTAGAACAACAGAAAATATTTGCGCTTATGCATTCCTTTAGTTGTGAATTGCTTTCATTCTTTGAAATACTGATATTTAGAACAACATAAGGGATCAACGGCAATGAAGCCAGTATGTTGTGAATTGCTTTCATTCTTTGAAATACTGATATTTAGAACAACAATAAGGGATCAACGGCAATGAAGCCAGTAGTTGTGAATTGCTTTCATTCTTTGAAATACTGATATTTAGAACAACACAGATTGGGAAATATTGTTTGCCAATTTAGTTGTGAATTGCTTTCATTCTTTGAAATACTGATATTTAGAACAACTCAAAATTCTTGAAGAAATCCATAAAATGAGTTGTGAATTGCTTTCATTCTTTGAAATACTGATATTTAGAACAACTAAAAAAGACCTGAATAATATACACGTGTCGTTGTGAATTGCTTTCATTCTTTGAAATACTGATATTTAGAACAACTACATTATTCTTTTACTTCTCGCATAATTAGTTGTGAATTGCTTTCATTCTTTGAAATACTGATATTTAGAACAACATTACTAAATAAGTGTAATCTCTCATAGTTGTTGTGAATTGCTTTCATTCTTTGAAATACTGATATTTAGAACAACATCAGGATGCAACAGGAATTAACTGAATTGGTTGTGAATTGCTTTCATTCTTTGAAATACTGATATTTAGAACAACACAAGCAGACAAAACAAAAGCAGAGGAGGAGTTGTGAATTGCTTTCATTCTTTGAAATACTGATATTTAGAACAACAAAGCTTGTCAACAGTGTTTTGAGTTAGTCGTTGTGAATTGCTTTCATTCTTTGAAATACTGATATTTAGAACAACTCAGGCACTCCCTTTAATCTTTCGTCCGCTGTTGTGAATTGCTTTCATTCTTTGAAATACTGATATTTAGAACAACTTTAAAAACACCATTCGCATAGATGAACTAGTTGTGAATTGCTTTCATTCTTTGAAATACTGATATTTAGAACAACATTTGGGGCTGTTGTTAATAGCGCGCGACTGTTGTGAATTGCTTTCATTCTTTGAAATACTGATATTTAGAACAACTAGATAGAAGATATGAATGGAACAACAGCGGTTGTGAATTGCTTTCATTCTTTGAAATACTGATATTTAGAACAACAGGGATATCACGATAGATCCATTTGGGTATGTTGTGAATTGCTTTCATTCTTTGAAATACTGATATTTAGAACAACACATGCTGGGGCTGGTACTGGTGGGAACCAGTTGTGAATTGCTTTCATTCTTTGAAATACTGATATTTAGAACAACTTAGGAACTCTAGCAGGAAGGGGAGTGATGGTTGTGAATTGCTTTCATTCTTTGAAATACTGATATTTAGAACAACAGGAGAAACGGACAAACAAAACTATTCTGAGTTGTGAATTGCTTTCATTCTTTGAAATACTGATATTTAGAACAACAGAGTATTACAAAACACTAGACTATTACAGGTTGTGAATTGCTTTCATTCTTTGAAATACTGATATTTAGAACAACAGGAGACCGCTTAGGTAGCGGAAAGAAGATGTTGTGAATTGCTTTCATTCTTTGAAATACTGATATTTAGAACAACAAAACAGTAGTGATAGAAGAAAAAATAATAGTTGTGAATTGCTTTCATTCTTTGAAATACTGATATTTAGAACAACGGTACTATATTTCCGTTGTACTCCCATCCTGTTGTGAATTGCTTTCATTCTTTGAAATACTGATATTTAGAACAACAGAATGTAGAAAACAGAAATCAAGAGATTGGTTGTGAATTGCTTTCATTCTTTGAAATACTGATATTTAGAACAACAGAAGGAGATGGTGTGTATGAACGAAACAGGTTGTGAATTGCTTTCATTCTTTGAAATACTGATATTTAGAACAACTCTTCTGATATATCTTTATAAGAATTTATAGTTGTGAATTGCTTTCATTCTTTGAAATACTGATATTTAGAACAACTGGTGTTTTTGGAGATAAAAGAATTCTAGCGTTGTGAATTGCTTTCATTCTTTGAAATACTGATATTTAGAACAACTGCGCTTCTGCCGGATACCCCCTCTCTTTAGTTGTGAATTGCTTTCATTCTTTGAAATACTGATATTTAGAACAACCAGAAGAAACTAAATGAACTTGAGATAAAGGTTGTGAATTGCTTTCATTCTTTGAAATACTGATATTTAGAACAACGACGTGGGTTAGAGACATGACGGATAAAACGTTGTGAATTGCTTTCATTCTTTGAAATACTGATATTTAGAACAACATTGTCTTCCATTACAAACACCAAGTCATGTTGTGAATTGCTTTCATTCTTTGAAATACTGATATTTAGAACAACGGGACGTGGGTTAGAGACATGACGAAGAAAGTTGTGAATTGCTTTCATTCTTTGAAATACTGATATTTAGAACAACCATATATTTAGCCCATACAGGTGGTTTATGGTTGTGAATTGCTTTCATTCTTTGAAATACTGATATTTAGAACAACCTTTCTATGATTTGGATAAATATGTAAATGGTTGTGAATTGCTTTCATTCTTTGAAATACTGATATTTAGAACAACTTCTAAAAATATTTTCTATGTCCTCTTTTGTTGTGAATTGCTTTCATTCTTTGAAATACTGATATTTAGAACAACTTTATAGCTAATGGAGTTTCATTAAACTTTGTTGTGAATTGCTTTCATTCTTTGAAATACTGATATTTAGAACAACGTAAATCTGTAGCAGAAACAGCTACATCTGTTGTGAATTGCTTTCATTCTTTGAAATACTGATATTTAGAACAACCATGACTTTGGAGGTTATTGGAAGTCTATAGTTGTGAATTGCTTTCATTCTTTGAAATACTGATATTTAGAACAACAAGAGACATGATTATAGAAGATTTAAATAAGTTGTGAATTGCTTTCATTCTTTGAAATACTGATATTTAGAACAACATCCTGCTTTGGGAAAAAAACCCATCTCTTGTTGTGAATTGCTTTCATTCTTTGAAATACTGATATTTAGAACAACTATATATCAACACAGGTACTGCAACTACGTGTTGTGAATTGCTTTCATTCTTTGAAATACTGATATTTAGAACAACTACATGGTAGTAATACAGTTACCAATTAAAGTTGTGAATTGCTTTCATTCTTTGAAATACTGATATTTAGAACAACCTAAATACATATAATTTCTTTCTTTACTATGTTGTGAATTGCTTTCATTCTTTGAAATACTGATATTTAGAACAACCGGAGAAACGGACAAACAAAACTATTCTGAGTTGTGAATTGCTTTCATTCTTTGAAATACTGATATTTAGAACAACCAAGGGACTCTATCAGCATTTGCTCAAGTCGTTGTGAATTGCTTTCATTCTTTGAAATACTGATATTTAGAACAACTTACTATTGGAACTGATGCAGAAGTGTTTCGTTGTGAATTGCTTTCATTCTTTGAAATACTGATATTTAGAACAACATATCTTGTTTTAAAGTTTTGAATATCAGTGTTTTAGTTCCGAAATCAGAATTAAAAAAAGTCGATGTTATAAAGCATCGACTTTTTGTTTTAATATGTTTTTCGTTTTCTATTTCACAGAAAATTGTGGGTAATGAGCATAGTCAAACAAGATTAATGTCATCTGCATGTCAAACTTAAAATAATTCCAATTGTTGAGGCGTGTTAGGAAGGTCTTTTTCTTCTTTTCCATAATAGAGTTCCATCATACCAAATTGCTTATCGGTAATGGTCATAATCCCTACATGTCCTTTGGGTGGAAGCAGTTTCTTTACGCGTTTAATATGCACATCTGCATTCTCTCGGCTACTGCAATGCCTCAGATAAATGGAAAATTGGAACATACTAAAGCCATCCCGTAAAAGATCCTTACGAAATTTAGCGTAAATATGCCTGTCCTTTTTGGTTTCTGTTGGAAGGTCAAAAAATACTAATACCCACAAAATACGATATTCATTTAAACGCATGGATTAAAAAGGTAATTCCCCTTCATCTTGATTACTTTTCCTGTAGGTCGGAGCCTTTTCTGCCGCTAAACTGCTATTTTCCGGAGTCTTGTAAATGGCGACTCGTTTGCTATCAAAATTTTTTAATACAGGATAATTGATTTTTCTAACAGTGCCTTCATAACATCGAGCTAAAGATGCCGTAGTGTATTGTAAGCCCACCATCAATGGACTGGTACCGCGTTCAAATTGCACATCGACAGAAGCTATCGCTAATAGCTGCGATTTTATATTTTGTCCCAATTCCAAAAAATTCTCTCCGCGATCTATTATCCCTAAAACAATTTTGTCGACATAAGGACGGTAAGGTTCCATAATATCGTCTGCCAGACAATATGCATTGTATTTATTGCGATGATGGATACCTAAGGTAGGCATTAAGCCAGAAGAAACCAGTCCACGAGCAACAATTGCCCTTAAAATGGCATAGCCATAATTGAGTAAGTTGTTTGGGGGATCACCCGCTCTGCCCCTGAAAAACTTGATTTTTTCTGGGAATACATTTTTCCAGTAATAAGCGGCAGCTCTGCCCTCATAATTATCCGGATCACCTGAACGGACAGACCTTGCCCAATACACCATATTATCGCAGGGAATACCTCTCTCGAATAATATGGCAGCCTGATTGAGTATTTTAGCTTGTACAGTCTGTTGCCATAATTGTTTTTTTAAAGGCTGCGAAGCGTCTACCTGATGACGAAAGCGTTCACTTTGTGTATCATGTCCATCTAAAGGCAGTATCATTCCTGTAGGATGATGAGTGTGGTTACAGGTGATAATAGCGGCATTGTTTTCTAGCAATGCAGCTATACAACCATGTGTAATGGTAATTTGTTGATTGTCCAGAATGATGACGCCAACATCTTCTATAGGCACCGATTTTTTAGACTCCTGTTTTCCTAATACTTTCAGATGGGGTAGATCTATATTGAGCTGTTTGTCTTTTAAGCTCAGATAAGCAGGATTGCTAAAGTAGAGTGTCCGTTTTATCATATCTAATCATTTGATAGTAAACGACTTGTTGATAAGATAAATATATGTTATTTAACTTTAAATACAAAAGTTATTTTTGGATGGTATATGTTTTTATGATTAATTTCTGCTTTGAAAGTTATATTCACTCTAAATAACTCTATCCAGTAGTTTGTTTCCTCTTTCTGTATTTTTTCAGGTGTTGTCTGTCTACACGGTAGACTATGGATATTATCTCACTAACCTTCTTTATCTTTAATCCGTTTGATTTCTTTTTTGATATTTTCTGCCCATTTGTAGTCCTCAGCAGAAAGTGCTTCCTGCAATTCCTCTTCCAGCCATTCTAATTGAATTTTGGAAAATGGTATAAATTTTTTATGCGGTAACCAAGCGAAATAATCATATCCAGATTATAATGCTCTAAATTGTGATTTTTGCCGTCTGAAGCAAGTTGTTTGGAATTTCCGAACAACTGCTTCTCTGTTCAATTCTCCCTCTTCAAATATGTATTTAATGTGCTCACTAACATTGGCTTTGCTGGTTTGATAAAGTTCGACCAATTGCGCTTGTGTGAGCCACGCCGTTTCATTCTCAAATTTTACATCTATTTGAGTTTGGTTGTCGGAAGTTTGGTAGATGATGATTTCGTTCATTATTTACGCTTTTGAAATATTGCCCAATCTATCCACTTTTAGTTTGATGCAAACTTCCGCGATCTTATTTTTTTCATCATCAAACTCTTGATAGTTTGTACTGCCAAATTCCCCGAATCCTAGTTTCGCATCGTATGAAATTATTAAATCCGACACACTTGCTTTCAAAAAATAACACTGCTTTTTAGAAAATCTACCAACCTTATAGGTTCGTTGGTTTAATTGTCTTTTATCTTGCCAATCAATTTCTTTTATTCCTTCTCGTTCTTCATTTGTAGGTACATAAACCAAATCTCCCGGTAATAAAACAATCTTATCAAATCCGTCTTTCTCCTCTGCAACAGGTTCGCCTTTTATAATTTTCTCAATGGCTTTATGTGTAGCAACAGATCTAAAATCTGTACGTTCCTTGGTTTGCTGATTTTCGTACATTACGAAGTAAACGTTACTACCTGCGTCTATTTCTACATATTGCTTACCGAATTTACTTGAACTATCTTTTTTCTCATAAATCGTAACTTTGGTAATTGGCTTTCCTGCTTTTTTTGCAAGATTTTCAAGTCCTTCGCCTTTAAACGGTTCAGGGATTCGGTTATCCAAAGTATTCCTTTCTTCATCAGAAAGCATCTGCTTTATTTCTTCGTCTGACGAGTTTGGATTTTGTTTCTTTAATCCCTTTTGCTTTTCTTCTATTGCTTTTACTTGTTCAGTAAACTCTTCATACTCCCTTAAATGCTCGTGTAATAATTTTCCTAAAATTGATTTTCCATTTTTGGCATAAGGAATTTTGTCAATTTTCTTCTTGTCAAAACTATCATCAAGTGTTACTCTTTTTGCGGCATATTCTTCAAATTTTGCCACTTGAATACACTTATATTCCTCTCCTATAAAATTCTTCAAAGGGTTTTTCTTTAAATGTTTTTTAAGCTCCTTTAAAAGAGTTTCTTTATCCAGTATAAAAATACCAATTCTATCAATCAAATCTCTAATGATTTTTCTTGCCTCTTGGTCATAAACATAAGGTGCGATTTTCATTTCAGGAGTATTCTGCACCAACATTCGGTCTATTTGAATTTCAATTGCTTTAGCAATGTTCTTTTCCTCATAAACTTCTTTCAAATAGATAATTCCCTGGGGTTCTTTAAACATTGATCGACGAACTGACATCCATTTCGGATTTGCCTTTTGCTCTTTAAACTCTTTTTTGATTTTTCCGTTTTCTGTTTTGTAATAAGCAGTTCTGTTTTTAGGCTGAGAAATAATTTTGTTATTGGTTTTGAAACTCACTACCAATTCTTCTAACTTATCTTTCGCATCTTTAGTAAAGTTTTCCCAAGGTTTCTTAAAATCCCTCACTTTTCCTTTTACTAAGGATTGTTTGATTTTCTTTATTTCTTCTTCGGTATCGGCTGCGTTCAATGTATTTAGGTAACGGATATGTTCTCTTGTAGTAGTTGCAATAATCAGTGCATCTAATGCGTGATGGCGATGGTCAATACGCTTAGTGTTCAACTTGGGATTTTCTTTTACGTTCAGATGAATAACAGGATTGCCGTGTTCATCTTTGTCGTGTAAAACATATTCGCCTTTCTTACCTGTTATTTCTTCCAGCCTTTCAAAACGTGGAAGGATTATTTCTTTCCAAACTTTATTTAACCCCCAATTATTTTTAAGTTCAGATGTTATAGCACCGCCTGTGAAAATAACACCGTTCTCGTTTTTGGCAACAGGTGCAAGCAATTCAGAAAGCTTACGACCAATATAGCGAGTATCATTTAATTGCCGTTCGATAAAATCGTCGGGAACTTCGGTTGCCAACAGGTTTTTAAGTTTTCCTTTTTGAAACTTAAAAGTTTCCTTGCAATAGGTTTCGTATAATTCCTCTCCCAGAATGAAATACTTCTTTCCACTTATTTCGTATTCTCTTCCCTCTTTTCCTCCATATTGAGCAATGAAATTTCTTGCGAGTAACTCACCTTTGTATGGTTTAGGATTGATGGCAGCTTCGGCAATAACTAAGTTGTTGAAGCTGTCATTTTTCATTTTTTTACGAGGAATTATATGTTCAATTTCATATTGTGCTTTATCAAACAGTTTGCTTAACGGAATTATTTTCCCTGTATAAGGCGAACGGCAATTTTGACTTAACCAAAGTGCATATTTTTTAATTTCCTGTTCTGTTGGTATTTTTTCGTCCTTTACTTTTTTTGCCCAATCAATCTCTGACTTGTTGGTAAGATTACGCCAAATCCTGAATTTATCAATATCAATAGGACTTTCAGGGTTTGGATTGACCTCAAAATTAACTTGTTCAACCTCATCATCATCATTGTATTGTTCGATGCCGTCATTCATCAATTCATAAAGCAATTTTTTAATTCTTTGCTTCTCATCGAAATTGCCTTTTTGATTTTCTGAAATCTTTTTGCGTTCGACAGCATTATTTTTCAAATCTCTCCCCAACTCAATATGTATCTCATCAATATCACCATATTTACTCCATACATCACGTACCAAAAACATCGTTTCCCGCACAATTTGTTCTACAACAGGGTTTCTCAAACTGTTATTCGGAATTTCTTTTTGTATGTATTTACTTAATTCCTCAACAGTGTGAATTGGTGTTTTGTCTTTTTCGGAATGTTTATCGTAAATCAAATATCCTGCTTGGTAGGTATTCAATCCTTTTGTCAAATCATCTTTGCCGATAAAACTTTTCAGGACTTGCTTTTGCACATCATCATCAGCTATTTCATTCAACCGTTTAATACTGTTATTAACGCTCTCTAAACGCTCTTTAATTTTAGTTGCTCTTTTTGTAGTTTGTTCAGAAATATCTTGTTCATTCCAATGCTTTCCGCAACGCATTACAGGCAACAGTTTTTTAATGGCACAAGCGGAATATGAACCATATTCATTTTTTAATTCCGACAGTTTGCAAAATGCTTCAATTACTTGAGTTTTATTCGGATTTTCGGGTAAGAGATTTGTGAGTGCCGTGGTTATTCCTTTTTTGGATTTTTCTTCATCTGACGAAGTAATGGAATAATCAATATGCCACAATTTTTGCAATGTTCCTTTGTCGCTCAAAATGTCTTCACCGTCGAAACTCGCTTTCTTGAAAACAGAACGATAACGCACCAATGTTTCATTTCCTTTTAAACTTTCCCTATTGGCAAACAGATTTATACGGTGCGAATGTTCACCGTCCTTTTTATCAGAAATTACAATATCGCTTTTTTCATTGTTTTCTTTTATTAAATTCAATATTTCCTTTTCTGAAATCGTTGGTTTTGATTGAAATAAGTCAAACAGTTTTTCTTTTATATCTTCGTCCACATACAAAACCGTAACATCTATATCCAACTTAGTTTTACCGTCAACTTTTTCTTCTCTTTTAAGTATTTTGATGTTATGAATATCTTGCCATATTCTAAACTCCTGAAAAAAAGGCGAAGAACGGGGAATACATTTTAAACCGTAGAACTCATTGTCAATTCCCTTTCGTTTTTCGTAACGGCATTCACTAATAGAATTTCTTTGGGATTTTAATTCACGTTGATAGTAGATAATATCGTTACTGATGATGTGTAACAAATCTTTGCCCTGAAATTCCGCCAACTTAGGCATATTGTTTTTTGCCTGTGTAGGATAAAGGATTTCTGCAAGTTTAGTCAAAATATTTTTGTCCGTATTAAGTCGTTTTAAATCCTCATTAAACTCACATTGCTTATTCCAAATTGCCTCCAATTCCTTTTGATAACGCCACCTGTAAACAGGATATTGACGGATTTTATAACTCCGATTGGCTTTGTATGCCTTTTTTAATTCATCATAAAAATATTCGCCTGGATGTTGTTTATTTTCTTCTATTTTTTCGCTTAAAGCCGTTGTACATAAAGCCCAATCATCAGCTTTGGGCATTTGAGGTTTTAACTGTGTAGATTTACCGTTTTTATCAATTTTCTGAACGACTAAAAACGTAAATTCTTTTTTATCAATCTTTTCACCTTTTTCATTCGTTTCTTTTGCCCAATCAGGTTCTTTCTTGCGGGTTTCTTCCCAGGTTTCCATTCTTGGGTCTTCAGCTTCAATAATATAAACAGTGCCGACAACATTCCCTTTTTTATCTTTCTTTTCTTCCTTAAATGTTACCGTCTTTATTTTTGTAATAGCTACAAACTGTGTTTCAATACCGTTTTCGGAAACCTCGTTTTGCTCTTTCCTTTTTATAAATTCATCATAAGGCAAAACATTGGTATCCTTTAAATCTTTTCTGCTACTTTTAAACCCTCTACGTTGATTGAACACATATAGAATACGTACTAATTCAGGTATTTCAATTTTTTGTGTGAGTGCTTTTTTTCGTAAGAAATAAACAATCCAATCTTCGGGAACTATGCTTTTTCCTTTCTTGCTCTTTTGGTTTTCAATTCCAAGCTCTTTTTCAAATTCAGCAATGGTTTCTTCTGAAAAGGGTAAATAATCACTTATTTTTAGCGAGTAACCACTTTCATTTATATCTTGTTTAAACTTGCGAGAGTCGTCAAGCGGAAAATTTTCATCAATCCATTTCAATTCTTTGAGAACTTGTATCAATCGTTTTCTACGAAGTTTGTATCTGTGCTTCAATCTCCTTGAACCACGTTTTCCTCTTCTGAATGCAGCTTTTGTTTCAGCTTGTGCACCGCTTTCAAACTTTTGCAGATAATCACCATCAAGAGGAATAATCCTACTTCCTATCCATTCTATATTTCCGTTCTCGCCATAATTTTCATATTCTTTCGGAGTACTTATTAAAGCGGCACCTATCGAATTTGTACCAATATCTAATCCTAAAACTTTTTTTGTATCCATATTCTTTTATACATTTGTATCGAAGCAATTCACAATAAGGATTTTATTCCGTAGTGAGGCTTGCCTCAATTAGTTTTTGCCCTTGTACTTAACAGGGGCTTTTTCGTTTCATATTATTTTTACCATTCTCTGTGGTTCTTTTTACTTATTATTGTAATAATACATGATAATAATACGAGCTTAAAATTATCCTTAATAGATCAGTTTAGATTAAAAAATTAAATTAATCATTTATTTTTAAAGAATAAAGTGTCTTTTTTGATTCGTTAAAGCTATTTTGTTTTGTTTTAAGTGAAAAATAGTTAAATAACATGAATTCAAGGTAGAAAGTATCAAATAAACCGTTTTATATGTTTTTGGTGTCTTTACTTCAGATGCTTCTCCTGCGTTCTTCTTTCGTTTATCCTTCGATTCTCTTACACTTCTCCTTACCAGGACCTTTGCAAGTCTTACGTTTCTCCTACGATTCTCTTACGTCTGGCTTACGTTTCTCCTACGTTTGGCTTACGTTTCTCTTACGTCACGAAGGTGAAATGTAGAGAAAACGCAGGTGGAACGACGAAGGAATAGTATAGTTATTACGATGTTGGTCTCAGGAAATAGAGGATTTCCGGTTTACAGATGAGCCCGCAATGTAGAAGCAAGTTCAATTCCAAGGTGCCTGTTACAATGATTTTTAATAACAAATAAATTAAAGCCGTAAATAGAAGCTTTAATTTATGGGTTTAAAGTCAGGTAGTTAAAATAAAAAAACCGTCTGGATACTTCCAGACGGTTTTTGTCCATCAATTAATTGATGAAATATTTCTAATGTTTAAAGTGTCTTACACCAGTTGTAACCATAGCTAAACCGGTTTCGTTTGCTTTATCAATAGAATCCTGATCTTTAATAGAGCCACCTGGTTGTAAAACTGCTGTAATGCCAGCTTCTGCTGCCAATTCAACACAATCAGGGAAAGGGAAGAAAGCATCAGATGCCATTACTGCTCCTTTTAAATCAAAGCCAAAAGATTCTGCTTTAATAACTGCTTGTTTTAGGGCATCTACTCTTGAAGTTTGTCCAACGCCGCTGGCAATTAAAGTGTCGTTTTTAGCAAAAACGATAGTGTTTGATTTGGTATGTTTAACAACTTTATTGGCAAAAAATAAATCTTTTAATTCTTGTGCGTTAGGTTGCTTGGTGGTAACAGTGGTCATTTGATCGGGACCTTCACAAGTATTGTCTTTATCTTGTTCTATTACACCATTTAATAAAGTTTTGAATAATCTTTTAGGAAGTTCAATATCTTTTCTTCTCAGGATGATTCTGTTTTTCTTGGTCGTAATTACAGCTTCTGCCTCTTTAGTATAAGATGGAGCGATTAAAACTTCAAAAAACAATTTGTTAATTTCGGTAGCTGTAGCTTCATCTACTTCACCATTACAAATAATTACACCACCAAAAGCAGAAACAGGATCACAAGCCAATGCATCATTCCATGCATCTAATAAATTAGGTCTGCTGGCAACACCACAAGCATTGGTGTGTTTTAAGATAGCAAAAGTAGGCTCTGTAAACTCGTCAATTAATGCAACTGCTGCATCAACATCAACCAGGTTATTGTAAGAAAGCTCTTTTCCGTTTAATTTATCGAACATTGCGTCTAAATCACCATAGAAGAAACCTTTTTGGTGAGGGTTTTCTCCGTAACGTAATACTGATGATTTTTGTTCGCTTTGTTTAAATACGTTTAACGTATCATCTCCCTGATTGAACCAGTTGAAAATAGCGGTATCGTAATGAGAGGAAACATTGAAGGCATTTCTCGCAAAAGCTCTGCGTTGCTCTAAAGATGTAGATCCGTTTTGCTCTTCTAAAATATTGTTTAAAGTAGAGTAATCATCTTTAGATGCAATAATAACCACATCGTTATGGTTTTTTGCTGCTGCTCTGATTAAGGAAATGCCACCGATATCAATTTTTTCTATGATAGCTTGCTCTTCGGCACCAGATTTAACTGTTTCTTCAAAAGGGTAAAGGTCAACAATTACTAAATCTATTTCAGGGATTTCGTATTGGGCAATTTGCTCTTTATCACCTGCATGATCTCTCCTGTTAAGAATTCCACCAAAAACTTTTGGGTGTAAAGTTTTTACTCTTCCTCCTAAAATAGACGGGTAAGAGGTTAAATCTTCAACCGGAATTACATCAACTCCTAAGTTTTTAATAAAGGTTTCTGTACCACCTGTAGAGTAAATGTTTACTCCTAACTTTTGTAATTGTAGTATAAGTGGTTCTAGATTGTCTTTGTAAAAGACTGAAATTAAAGCGTTTTTAATCTTTACAGGATGATTCATTTGTGTGAATTTTGAAAGGTGCAAAGATAGAATTTTTGGCTTAATATTCTCATAGTTTGTTGAGAATAAGTTAAGTCCCTTATAAGCAGAGTGTGGATAAGCTTCAATATAGGCTGGATAGCTAATTTACAACACCTGAAGAGGGGATTGATGAAGGCTATATATAAATATGACGCTCGCTTATCCCGACCGTCATATTTACATATATATTAGTTGTTACTTTTGTTTCATTTTTCCGTTTTTAAAACGCTCGCTTGCGGTCTGATAATAAGATAGGGTTAGCTTCTCGAGATCGCTGTTGCGTTCCTGGGTTTCAGACATTGTATCATTTTCGTATTTGTACTGCATAATCTTTTTTCGGTCGTTGATTTCAGTAAATACGTTGTTTTTTAATAATCCCAAAGTGCGATAGTTTCCAATTACGGCTCTTTCTTCGTTAGGTTGCATTTTGAAAATATCTTTTCCGTAGAATTCGGTTTCATAATCCCACTTCAATAATCCAAAAACAGTAGGCATTAAATCTATCTGCGAAACAAGCTTGTTAACTTCTTTGGCTTCATTGTTAAAATTATAGACAATGGCTGGTATATGATGTTTGTCTATGTTGATTTCCCATTTTCCGGCGCTGCTGGCACAATGGTCGGCTACGATAATGAAAATAGTATTTGTAAACCATTCTTTACTTCTTGCGGTATTGATAAACTGTTTTAAAGCATAATCTGTATATTTTACGGCACTTTCCCTATTTCCAGGTGCTAAATCTATTCTGTTTTCTGGAAAAGTATAGGGTTTGTGATTGGAAGTTGTCATGATAAACTGAAAAAACGGCTTGTTGTTTTTGGCCTGAATATCTGCATATTTTAACGATTGTTTGTAGATATCTTCATCGCAGATTCCCCAGGCATTTTCGTAAGAAACGTCCTGGTCTTCGATGGCATAACGGGTAGTTTTGATGTTATCTGATAGAGGGTTTCCGCGATAGCGATCTACAATATCAAAACCTTGTCCGCCAAAGAAATTATTCATATTATCAAAATAACCATCTCCGCCATAGATAAATTTAAGATCGTAGTTCCGTTGTTTTAAAACAGATGCTATAGAAAATATGTTGTCGTTATCCGGACGTCTAACAATACTGTTTCCGGGTGTAGGTGGTACGCACAAGGTTAAAGCTTCCATGCCGCGTACGGTACGGGTTCCTGTTGCAAACATATTGGTGAAAAATATGCTATGATTAGCCAGACTATCGTAAAAAGGAGTAATTTGTTCTTTGTTTCCAAATCTTTCTAAAAAATCGGCACTAAAACTTTCTATAGTAACCATGATGATGTTGGGGTTATTAAGATTGTTTTCGCTGGTTACTTTTCTCCTGATATTGTCTACAATATCATTGGTATATTGCTCATTTGGTTGGATGAGTTCTTTTTTAATTACCTGATAAGCTTCTTGTTCTGGCAGCGTGGCGTAAAAGGTGTTGTAATCCAGTTCGTTGGATCTGAAAGCAGCAAAGAAAGAGTAGACTCCATTTTTACTAAGTTCACTCTCGTAAAGGTTTGAGCTCCATTCGGCCTGACTGTTTTTTATAAATTTGATATAAACAAAAGCAACAATTAATAAAGGTGCTATGTAAGCTGCTCTATTCTTGAGGCGTGTTTTGGTGCTGAAAGTGTTTTGGAATACACCAAACTTTTTGTAGGTAAGTAAGATACCAACAATAAGCGCTATAATAAAGGCTACTATTAAGGGAATAGGATAGGTTTGATTAATGTTTTCTACTACTTCGTACGTATAGATAAGATAATCTACAGCGATAAAGTTAAACCTGGTTTTAAACTCGTCCCAGAATGTGAATTCGGAAAAAGTAGCAAAAATGCCTATCCAAAGTTGTAATATAATGATGAAAAAGGATACGATTTTATCTAAGATACTTCCAGTAAGTTTTGAAGGTAGTAATAATAGGTAAACCGAATAGGTTAAAACGAAGAAAATAGCTGTTCCTAAATCGAAAAATAAACCGAGACCAAATATCTTAACGAAAGAAATAATGGAGAAATCCATATTGCTGAACGATGAGACGTACAGTACAAAACGCAGGATAAATGAAGCTATTAAATAGGTCGTTATAAAAGAAAATAACAATGCAAACCTGCCATTAAACAATTTTTTCATACTCAATTAGGTGATTTGATTTATTTTTTGTTGAAATTTTAAATTTGTGACTTAACGGTTTTTTATGGTTAACGTAGCTGTGATGTTAGTTATATTAAAGTATGGGCTATCACGCTATATAAATTTTAAAGTTAATAATTGGCGAAACTAAATATTAGTAAAACCATATACAAATGAAATTATTAGATGAGCTTTAAAGAGGCTCCTAATAGTGCTTAAAAAATTAATGTCCTGCTACTTTTGAGAAAACGTTAATAACAATAACTCCTAATACAATTAAGGTAAGCCCAATAATTGCTGGTGTGTCTGGTGTTTGTTTAAACAGTACGGCCCCAATTATTGTGATAAAAACTATTCCTACTCCAGACCAAATAGCATAAGCTATACCCACAGGTACCGTTCTTATAGCTAAACTCAGAAAATAAAAAGCGGAAACCATAGCAATAACTGTGATTAGTGTAGGTATTGCTTTGGAAAAACCTTCGGATTTTTTTAAAAAGGTTGTGCCTACTAATTCACATGCGATGGCGCAAAATAAAAACACGAAATTTTTCATATACTATGGGCTTTTCTGTTAGCCTGTCTGTTGCTTATTTTTGATGTAAGTTGATTTTTCTCCACAAAGTGCGCAGTATGGCAAGTGTGCGAAGTTTTTATTGCCACAGTTGTTACAGTTAGAGAAAAGTTCTAATCCGCAATGTCTGCAGAAATTGGTGACCAATTTATATGCATCCTGATCATTTCCTTTTAAAGGGAATTCCCATTTTTTAATGATAAAATCTTTTCCACACGAAGGGCAATAATGGTTTTCTAATGCTTTTTCTGCTACTTCGGTTTGTACGTTTTTTGCTCTTTCTTGGGTAGAAGTCTTTAATTCTGCTTGTTTCTGTTCAATAAACGATCTGATTTTTTTGATAGCATAGTAACCCAGTCCGGCAGAGAGGATAATACCAACTGCATATCTTACATAACCTCCATAGCTGGGCAGATAAGGTACCAGTCCAAAGAAGAAAGCATAAACAGAAAACAAAGAGAAACCGAAAAATAAAGGCCAGAATTTATGCCGCCTGTATCTAACGAAGAAAAATATACCCAGCGCTAATATAGGGCCTACAAACAAAAGTCTGATGAGGAATACTTTTAACTCGAACCTGGCGTATTCTTTTGAATATTTATCATAAGCAACGGTTCTTTCTTTATCCAGATTGTTGTAGTAGTCTTGCTGGATTTTTTGTTTTGCGTCTACTTGTTCCTGTACCTCGTTGTATTGATTGCGCCATGCTTTTTCTATATTGAAGTATTCGTCAAGTTTTTTTGCTCTTTGTATTACTTCTGCATCTTTATCTGGCGAACCCAATGTTTTTCTGGTTTCCAGCCAGTTATCAAAAGATTGTTTCTCGTTATTGTAATTCTCCCGGGCAGTATCCATGGTTTTTTGGATAGTGCTGTTCTTATTATTCAGCGCTTCTATTTCAAGACCCAGGGCATCATATTTTGCCTGTAATTGGTTAATCTTGACTTTGTTTTCATAATCTTCTACCTGTGGAGAAACTATGGCACTATCTAAATCGGATATAATACGATTGGAAAGCAGGATGAGAAAAATACAAAGTATAAATGAGATGGTATAATAGATAAACCTGGAGGTTCTTTCTAGCTTTTTACTGTTTAATTCCATAGTAGAAATATGTTTGTGGGGGTAAATTTATGAACAAAAAATCGAAAGCCTACTTTATGAAGAATCAATTTGGGTATTATTTTTATAGACTTGCTGTGTTGTTTGTTCGAAGTATGCTTTATTTACAACAGAAAGTAGTGGTTAAAAGTGTTGACTAATTAACCGGATGATGATGTGTGGTGAAAATCTAAATAAAAAAGTTGTCTCAAAACTTCAGATTGTTATCCCTGATTTGATTCCGGTTCTTCTAAAGTAGGTAAAGCCTGCAAGAAGATATCGGATTCTTATTTGTGATGAACAATTTTGGGGAGTGTAACGCGAACTGTGTCATTCCAAAATTAACGCCTCTCAAAATCCTCTATTTTCCTGAAGGATTCTTTCACCAAATTTAATAAATAGTTGTGAGAATGC